>CAXBNA010000155.1:0-15363 GCA_963976915.1 uncultured Verrucomicrobiales bacterium | reverse complement strand
GGAGCTACTCGTTCCATGACCGCTTCCCAGGCGTCGAGTGCCCCTGTGAGGTCGAGAACGAGATCGGGATGCTGGTCGATGACATTGTGAGCTTCTCCAACGTCGATGCCGAGATCGAACAAGGATTTTTTTCCGTTCGCTTCTTCGATGAATTTCCATGACCCCCTTCGCACCGCACGCCCTTCCTCGACTGCCTTTCGGCTGCGGCGATTGGTGATTCTCCAAAAAAGGGTGCGTTCCTGAGTCGGTTCGTCTCCGGTCAGGATCGGGAGCAGGTCCAGGCCATCCTCACCAGCCGGATCGGTTCCGAGACCCGCGATGCGCCGAAAGGTCGCGGTCCAGTCCATGGTGATCGCCACCTGGGAGGTGGTGGCACCTGCAGGCAGGTGGCCGGGCCAGCGGGCGATGCAGGGAACCCGGGTGCCGCCTTCCCAAATCGTGCCTTTGAAGTCGCGCATGGGTGTGTTGCGCGAGTGGGTGTGGCCGCCGTTGTCGGAAGAAAACACGACGAGGGTGCTCTCCCGAAGGCCGAGTTCATCCAGTTGGCGGAGCACTTGGCCAATGCCTTGATCCAAACGTTCCACCATGGCGGCATAGGTTTCGCGGTCGCCCTCCTGCCAGGTTTTCTTCTTCGGTTCGACCAGCTTGTTGGCATCGTCCGGGCCCTGCCACGGAAAGTGCGGTGCGGCGTGGGCCAGGTAGAGAAAGAAGGGTTGTTCACGATGCTTCGCCAAAAAGACGAGGGCTTCGGCCGTGAGTAGATCCGTGGTGTAGCCTTCGCGTTCGACGGACTCGTTGCCCAACCACAGGTCCGGCACACCGATGCGATCCATGTGCTGGAAGTAGTGGTGGTTGCCTCCAAGAAAGCCAAAGAAGGAATCGAAGCCCTGCTGCAAGGGTCGACGTTCGAAGTCGTAGCCGAGATGCCATTTGCCGACGAGCCCCGTCGCGTAGCCGACACGGCGCAGTGCGTCGGCGACCGTTTGTCCATCTTCCGGAAGACCGCGTCCCATCTCTTGGTAGGTCACCGCGTCTTCCAGTCCCAGCCGCTGCTGGTAGCGCCCGGTCATGAACGCGGCCCGGGTCGGCGTGCAGACGGCCCCGTTGGCATAGTAGTCCGTCAAGCGGACCCCCTCGGTCGCGAGGCGGTCCAGATTTGGAGTTTGGATGTCCTCGCACCCGTAGCAGCCAAGATCGCCGTAGCCCAGGTCGTCGGCGAGAATGAAAACAATGTTGGGCTTCGCGCTCGCACCCAACGTCCATGTTCCGAGCAACGACAGAACGATGACAGGGATCGTTCGAATGGAAGTCGGAAGACGCAACATGGTGGGATGGAATGGAATGACGAAGCCGGAATGGCGATGGGTGAGCGTCGGGGGTGCGTGCGCGTTCGGATGCGGAGGAAGGGAGCTCTATGGGGTTGGAATCGTGGTGCTGTCCTTGGGCGGATTGCGGCCGATGAAGGGGTGCTGCTCCAAATCGACAACTTGGCCGCTGATGGGGCCGCTTTCGTCGGCGAGCCAGTAGACGGCGGCGGCGGCGATTTCCTCGGGCCGGAGAATGCGACCTGCGGGGGCATAGACCTTGGGCAGGTCCTTGTACCAATCGTCGGCGAGGCCGTGGTCGCGTTTACGCTGCGCTTCGTTCTCGGTGAGAACCCAGCCGGGATTGATCTGGTTCACGCGCACGCCGTCTTCGCGCATGAGCGTGTCGCCAAGGTTGCGCGTCATCGTCATGAGCGCGCCCTTGGAGACGGAGTAGGGAAGGAGGTTGGGCTCGCCGCTCCAGGCATTGACGCTGCCGATGTTCAGCACGCAGCCACGTTGCTTGCGCAGCTCCGGCAAGGCGGCCTTGATCAGGGCAAAGGGGGCGAGCGTGTTCACCTCCAGCATCTTTCGGAAGAATGGAAGGTCCGTGCTTTGCAGATTGGTGGCCACGACCATCGCCGCATTGTTCACGATGCCGTCGAGACGACCAAAGGTCGTGATGGCGAGATCGACGAGTCGCTGCGGGCACCCTTCGGTGGTGAGGTCCTCGATGTGAAGCATGGCCTTGTCCGATCCGAGTTCAGTCACGACGGCTTCACCGAGCTGGGCTTCCAATCCATGAATGACGACGCGTGCGCCCTCCCCAACGCAGCGTTTGGCGATGGCTTTGCCAATGCCGGTGCAGCTTCCAGTGACGAGGAGGACTTTGTTTTCGAGACGCATGAGGAGAGGGGGCCGGTTGAAAATCCCGCCCTCCTTCATAACGCAACACGGCAGGGAATCGCACGACAAAGACTGTGGGAAATGCGACGCCGAGGCTCGGCGGGCGAAGTCACTCCTCCGATTCCAAACTCCGAATGAAAGCCACGAGCGTCCAGATTTGATCGGGCGTGTAGGCTTGGAGAAAGCCGATCATGGGCGTGCCGCCGAGACCGATGGAGATGGTGCGGTAGAGATCCTGCGGCGAATCGCCACTCTTGTGATGCGGTGCCGTGAGGTCGGCAGGCGTGATGGGATGCTCCCAAACATCGATGAGCGTCTTGGCGGCTGCGCCGTCGCCTTTCCCGGACTCGCCGTGACAGGCCACGCAGGTCTGCGTGAAGAGAGCTTTCCCTTCGGCAATTTTTTCTTCGGGAATCGAGGAGGCCGTCCACCACTCGGGAAGTTCGGGAGCCGGAAGGGGATCGCTCTGTAGCTCGGGGTCGTTCCATCTGCGCGAAAGCCCCTGCACATAGACGATGACGGAGGTCACTTCATCGTCCGTGAGCTTGGTGAAAGCCGGCATCGCGGTGCCGGTGACGCCGTGGCGGATCGTCCGCCGAAGATCCTCCATCGTGGGCATCGTTCCCGCAGGCGTGCTTTGGAACTTGAAGATGCCCGAGCGAAAATTGCGCGGCTTGTCCTTCAAATCGACCGACCACGGGCCATCGCCCCGACCGGTCGCGCCATGGCAGGGCAGGCATTGGGATTGATACAGGTAACGTCCCTTGAGGTAATGATGCAGGCTGCGCTCCGTCGTGGACGCGGAAGCGGACTGCGCACGAGCCGTCCAAGAGCCCGTCACCGCCAGCAGCGAGGCGAGAGGAAGAAGGCGGCTCCAAAAAAGGTTCATCATGAGGCAAATAGGAACGCGGCTCTCCCGCGTCTCGTTCCGCCGATCTTGGCGAACGCTGGCCCTTTCAGGTGGTCGCTCGAATTTCTTGGATCAATCGCAAGAGATTCCGGCGTGCCGGTGCCTCGAATCGGTCGCAAAAATAGCTCGTGCAATAGATGGAGGGTCGCACGAGAAAGCCTTCGAGAATCTCGATTCGCTTTGGGCGATAGATGGCGTCCTCGACCCAGGCATATTCCGCCCGAATCTGCACCTCGTACTCTTGGACCCGCTCCCAAGGGCGCCCAAAGATCGACAGATCGATGTCGAGTATCCAACCGTCGTCAGGCCCATCACCGCGGGAATGCCCGCAGGTGAGCTGGACCAGTCGCGCAACTTCACGGCCCACCTCCGAATCACCGATGGCCTCAACCGCCATCGCCGCGCTGCGTTGCTCATTGTCCCCACGCTGGGGATCATAAACCCCATCATGAAACCAAAGTGCCATCTCGATGAGATCCGGCTGCTGCACGTCGCCAGTCTCAATGGCGACGTCGAACATCTCCAAGCACTCCTGAAGGTGCTGCAACCCGTGATACGCGCGACCGGCTTCTGAGTAGCCAGCAATCAATCGCTGATGCCACGTCTCTCCCCGGTCCCCAATGCTCGATGAAATTCGCCGCCAAAGTGGCTGCCAATGAGCGAGGTCGGTTCTCATTTCAGCTCGAAGGTCACACGAACACCTCACTCACCACCTCGCCACCGAAGACGGTGGGGATTTCGTCGCGGTTGTTGTGGCTGTAGATGACGCGGTGTTGGTCGAGGCCGAGGGCGTGGAGGATGGTGGCGTGGAGATCGGCGGGGGAGAGAGGGCGCTCCACGGGGACAAAGCCGAGGTCGTCGGTGCTGCCGATGATTTGCCCGCCTTTCACGCCGCCTCCAGCCATCCAGACGGTGTAACCGGCGGGCGAGTGATCGCGACCGCGCTTGGTGCCGGTGGCGCTGCCTTCGGTGGTGGGGGTGCGACCGAACTCGCCGCCCCAGACGACGAGTGTGTCCTCCAAGAGGCCGCGTTGCTTAAGGTCGGTGAGGAGTCCTGCGATGGGGCGATCCACGCCCTTCGCCTGCTTGCGGTGATTGCTTTCCAGACTGCCGTGCGCGTCCCAACCGCCGTTGCGGAGCTGGATGCAGCGCACGCCTTTTTCAACGAGGCGACGGGCGATCAGGCACTGCGAACCAAACTCGGAGGTGGCGGGATCGTCGATGCCGTAGAGTCGGCGGAGATGCTCCGGTTCGTTGTCGAGATCGAAGGTTTCCGGCGCGGAAGTTTGCATGCGGAACCCGAGTTCGTAGGAGGCGATGCGGGCTTCCAGTTCCGTATCCACGCCCTGCTTCGCGAGATGGCTTTGGTTCATCCACTCGATGAACTCGAGCTGCTTGCGGCGGTTCGTGTTGTCATAAGCCGTCGGCATCTTGGTGTAGGGAACGCCGTTCTTGGAGTCGACGATGGTGCCTTGATAGCGCGACGGCAAGAAGCCGGGCCCCCAGCCGGGGCGCTGCGGCGCGGGCCCGGTGGTGTTGGACATCATGACGACGAAGCCCGGCAGGTTGCCGCTCTCACTGCCGAGCCCGTAGGTGACCCAGGCGCCCATGCTCGGGCGATCACCCAGGGCGGTGCCGGTCAGCGCCACGCACTCGCCGGGACCATGCACGGGGATGCGGTGATTGATGGATCGGATCACACAGAGGTCATCGACGAGGCGGGCGGTTTCGGGAAACAACTCAGACACGGGGATGCCGCTCTCGCCATACTGCTTGAACGAAAAAGGCGAGGCCATCAGTGGAGAGTCCACGCCCGAGCGCGGAATCTTCGGCACGTTGACGGCGATGCTCTCCGGCACGGGTTGGCCTTCGAGTCTTTGCAGCAGCGGCTTCGGATCAAAGGTGTCCGTCTGGCCAGGGCCACCGCTCATGAACAGGAAGATGACGCTCTTCGCCCGCGGCGGCAGGTGAGGTCCCACTAGGTGCGGTCGCGTGTGATCGCCTTCTTTGTTGGCCGCGAGGAGTCCGTCCTGGGCGAGCAGCGAGGTCAACGCGACGGAACCAAAGCCCAGCGTGCTGCGCTCGAGCATGGCGCGACGGGAGAGAAATGAATGGGAAGGATTCATGGGCGTTGGCAAGGAGGGATGGCATTCTTGCCGTCCCGGTGGAGGTGGGAGACGCCAGGAATGGCATCCCTCCTTGAGGCAATGAACACATGACGCGTCATGGGATGTAGAGGAACTCGTTGAGGTTGATGAGCGCGTGGCAGAACTGAATGAGAGCCGTCTTCGAATCGGCTTCGGAGGTGAGCATGGCCGTGGCTCGGTGAAGTTCATCCGAGGCGGGTGTTCTTCCCAGCGCGTAGAGAAAGGCGGTCTCCACCTGCGGTTTCGAGTCATCACCGGCAAAGAGGTAAACTCGGTTCGCGAGGGCCTCGGCGCGACGCATCATGAAGTCGCTGTTGAGCAGGTAGAGCGGCTGCAGGGCCACGGTCGAGACGCCGCGCTGCGGGCAACTGGAGATCAACTCGGGTGCGTCGAACATTTCCATCACGGCAGGCATTTCACTGCGGCGTTGGTAGAGGTAAAGGGTGCGGCGCAGGGTCTTTTCTTCACGCTCAGGTGGAACGCTGGGGCCGCCCAACGTGGTGTCGAGTTCACCGGTGGTGAGCAGCACCGCGTCGCGGATGGCTTCGGCTTCAAGTCGGCGGCTGGGCCAGTTCCAGAGCAGTTGGTTTTCCGGATCGACGGCGGCATTGGCGTCATCGTGGAGGCGTTGCTGGCGGTAGGTGGCGGACAGGACCATCTGGCGATGCAGGTGCTTGGTGCTCCAGCCGTTCTCCATCAACTCGCTGGCAAGCCAGTCGAGAAGTTCGGGATGCGTGGGTGGTGAACCCAGCGTTCCGAAATCGCTCGGTGTGGCGACAAGGCCGCGGCCGAAATGCCATTGCCACAGGCGGTTGACCCAAACCCGGGCGGTCAGCGGATTGTCGCGACTCGCCAGCCATTGAGCGAACTCCATGCGGCTGAGGCCCTCGGGTTTCACCGGCGTGGGTCCGAGGACTTCCGGCCAGCCGCTGGTGACCTCGGGACCGGGACGAGTGATGTCGCCGCGGACCAAGATTCGGGCGCGGGTGTTTTTCAAATCCTCGGCGTCCCAGGGGATGGGATCGCGATTCACGACGGGCAGGCGCTTGATGCCGGGGTCGCTTTGGCCGGGCGCGTGGTAGCCCCAGGTGTGCGGCTCGGTCGTGTGCTCGAAGGTCTTCTTCTTCACCAGCTTGCCGGCCTCGCTCATGTAGAACTTGTAGGCTCCGGCTGCGATCCAGTTTTCGAGATCGGTGGGATTCGGGGTCTTCGGATCGCGCAGGGAGAGATTGCCGAGCTGCCCGTTCACGAAGAAAGCCTGCAGCCGGAAGTAGTCGCGTTGGCTGATGGGGTCGAACTTGTGGTTGTGGCACTGGGCACACTCCATCGTTAAGCCCATGACGGCGCTTCCGGTGGCGTTGACGATGTCGAGCAGCACGTCGTTGCGCTGCGCGGCCTTGTCCATGTTGTTGCCGCTGATGCGGGCCGATGCAAGGAAGCCAGTGGCGATGAGATTTTCATCTGAGTAGGGCTGCAACTCATCGCCCGCGAGCTGCTCGGCGAGGAAGCGGTCGTACGGTTTGTCGGCATTGAACGCGGCCACCACGTAGTCGCGATAGCGCCAGGCATAAGGTCGCGGGATGTCGTGCTGGTAGCCGTGGCTTTCACCCCAGCGGGCGAGGTCGAGCCAGTAGCGTCCCCAGCGCTCGCCGTAGTGAGGTGAGTCGAGGAGTTGATCGACCAAGGCTGCGTAGGCGCTGTCGGCATCCCTGGTGCTGGCTTTCAAAAAGGCATCGATCTGTTCGGGCGTCGGTGGCAGACCGATGAGGTCGAGATAGAGCCGCCGGACCAAGGTGCGGGCCGGAGCTTCCTGGGCAGGTGCCACTCCTTTCGCTTCCTGCTTCTCAGCGATGAAGGCATCGACCGGCGTGCGGATCCAGTCGTTGCGCTTCACCTTGGGGACTTCGGGGCGCTCCACCTTTTGAAAGGCCCAGTGATCGGTCTCGATGCGTGGTGTGGGCAGGAGTTTCTCGTCCCAGGTCATGCCTTGTTCGATCCACGCGGCGAGCAGACCGATCTCGCGATCCTTGAGCGGATCCCCTCCTCCTTCGGCGGGTGGCATGCGGTCTTCAGGATTGGATTCGGTGACCTTTTCGATCAGTCGGCTTGCGCGTGCCTTGCCGGGTTCGGCGAGGGGATCGCCGGTGCTGTATCCGAGGATTTCGTTGCGCACGTCGAGGCGGAAACCGGACTCGGGTTTGTCACCTGAGTGGCACTTGAAGCAGCGTGACTTGAGCAGAGGATAGACGTCATGGGCGAAGTCGACGGTGCCTTCCCATGGAGTCCCTGGCAGGGGGGCTTCGGCCAAAGCCGGGGCGCTCACCGCTTCCAATACGTCGTCCCAAGAGCGGCTGAGGACCAGGTCATCGATCCAGAGGCGATCCCCCTTTTCCGTCTTGCGTCCGGTGGCAAAGCCGATCCAGCGGACAAAGTTCACGCTTTGGGAATGCTTGATGGTGGCGGTCGGTTTTTCGAAGTCGTCACCTTTCGGATTCACCCACAGGTCGAAGCGATCAAAGTCGGCGCGCTCGGTTGGATCACTCTTGGAGAGGCGACCCACGACGACGTAGTCGCGACCGCGCTCCAGTTCGACGGTGCTGAACGCCGTCTTCGCTGCGCCGATGCGGACCATGAAAACGGTCTTCCCCTTCTTCGGTCCCGATTCCGCCACGTGCACGCCGATGTTTGGGACGTTCTCCGAATGGGTGGAGCGATCGCCGCCATCGAGTCGATCCAGCCAGAGCACGAAGAATTCGTTGTCGTCTGCTGGGGGTTCGTAGCGCAGGTGAAAGCGTACGAACAACTCGCTGCTCCGAAACGGTGCTGCCAGTTCGCGGCGGAGGGGATTGTTGCGGTCGGTCGTGCCGCGGATCAGGACGCCGTTTTGGTCGCTTTCCGTGGTGGCGGGGCGAATGGCGGAAAGTTTCCACGCGCCGTTCCAGCCCATGCCGGATGACTTTTCCATCAAGGACCCAGCCCGCAAATCGAACGACTCCTCCGCCAAACGATCCTCGTCTCCGAAGGCCGTGCCCCAAGAGGCAGCAGCGAGGTAGAGGATCGTTGGAAGAACGAAGGCTCGTGGAAGTGAATGCACCAAGGACAAGAACGCTGTGGATGGCCGGGACTTACTGGGGGCCGAACAATTGGGACCGTGGGCTCTCCGAAGCAAGTAGGGGGACTGCCTCAGTCCCCTCTGGGGGTGAGGTAGGGCGCTTGGCAAGCACCCCACCGTGGGCAGCCCGCGATTACGCCAAAATTTCCCGCACCACCCGGCCATGCACATCGGTGAGGCGGAAGTCGCGGCCGGCGTGGCGGAAGGTGAGGCGTTCGTGATCGAGTCCGAGCAGGTGAAGGATCGTGGCGTGCATGTCGTGCATGTGCACCTTGTCGGCGATGGCGTGTTGGCCAAACTCATCGGTCTCGCCGAAAGAGAAGCCGGGTTTCACGCCCGCGCCGGCGAGCCACTGGGTGAAGCCGCCGGGGTTGTGGTCGCGGCCGGTGCCGTTGCTCTGCGCGTAGGGCGTGCGACCAAACTCGCCGCCCCACCAGACGAGGGTGTCTTCGAGCAGGCCTCGTTGTTTGAGATCCTGCAGCAGTCCGGCGATGGGTTTGTCGACGGCCATCGCGTGCTCCTTGTGTTTGGGCATGTTGGAGTGCTGGTCCCAGGCCGGGTTGTTGGAGTTGTCGGTGTAGTTGACCTGGATGTAGCGCACGCCGGACTCGGCGAGGCGACGCGCGGTGAGGCACTGGCGACCAAAGTTGTCGGTCGGTTTCTCGTCGATGCCGTAGAGCTGCTTCGTCGCGTCGGACTCGGAATCGATGTCGAGCGTTTGCGGCGCGTTGGCTTGGAGGCGCCAGGCGAGTTCGTAACTATTGATCACCGCTTCGACGGCTTCCTGCTGACCGGCCACGGCGGCGCGCTGGAGCTGTTCATCGTGGAGGCTGCGCAGCAGATCGAACTGGCGCGACTTCGAGGCTGGCGAGTAGGCGGCGTTGTGCAGGTTCTTGATCGTCGCCTCCGAGGCAGGCTGTCCGGCGCGCCCGAGGGGGGTGCCTTGATAGACGGCCGGGAGGAACGCGGTGCCGTAGTTGCGCGGACCGCCATTGCTGAGGCTGGGGCTGATCGAGACGAAAGACGGCAGGCTGTCGTTTTCGGTACCGAGACCGTAACTGACCCAGGAGCCCATGCTGGGGCGGATGAAGTTGGTGGTGCCGGTGTGGAGAAACAGCGTGGCGGGTCCGTGTGCGACACCCTCGGTGTGCATGCCCTTGAGAAAACACAGGTCATCGACCATTCCGGCCATGTGCGGGAAAAGTTCGGACGCCCAGTTACCGCTCTCCCCGCGCTGTTTGAACTCCCACAGCGGCTTCATCACCCGCATGGAGGCACCCATGCCGGTCTTGGCGACGGTGCGCGCGTCGTCGAAGTCGAACGCGATGCCGTCCTTCTCGATCATTTTCGGCTTGTAGTCGAAGGAATCGACATGGCTGACTCCCCCCGCCATGAAGAGGAAGATGACCCGCTTGGCCTTTGCGAGATGATGCGGGTCCAACTGCGCGAGCGGATTGGCGATCTTTGTTTGCTCCGCAGCGAGCGCCGAGAACGCGAGCGAACCGAATCCGCAGGCGGAGGTCTGGAGGAGTTGGCGTCGGGTGTGCATGGTGGCGTTCGGGACCGATGTAGGTTAACGGGATGAGGAAGGCGGATTTTGCGAGCGGTCGGAACAAGGAGGAATGGCATTCTTGCCGTTCCGGTGGGTGGAGGGGACGCCGGGAACGGCATCCCTCCGTGGCTTGGGCGCGTTCGCTCAATTCAGGAACCGGAAGTCGGCGGTGGCGAAGAGGGTTTGGATGAGTTGGGTGTAGTTCTCGAGATGCGGTGCGTCCGTTAGGGATGCCCGCTGGCCGTCCCCGCTTTCGCCTACCGGCCAGAGGCTCCCTATTCTTGAAACCCGTGATGAAGCTGGAGCCTTTTCAAACTCCTTTCCGATGATATACTCTGAAACATGCAGCAGCAGCCACGGCTTCAACGAGTTCTGAGAACTTTCGCATCCCACGCGGAGCGGGAAGCGGTGGAACGTGCCGAATGGCGCAAAATGACACCCGTTCAGCGATTGGAAGCCGTCGAGACCATGCGCCAACTGAACCATCCGGCGTATGATCCCACTACCACCCGACTTCAGCGATTTTATACGGTTGCTTAACCGCCACCGGGTTCGGTACGTCGTGGTGGGTGGGTATGCGGTGGCCTTTCACGGCTACGCCCGATACACGGGCGACATCGACTTCTTTGTTGAGAAGTCTGCCCGCAACGCGCACGCCCTGCAAAAGGTCTTCAAGGATTTCGGATTTGATCCACCTCCCGAAGCCGCATTGTTCTTGGAAGACAAACGCATTGTCCGAATCGGCTTCCCGCCGATGCGTGTCGAGGTGTCCAACCATATTGATGGGGTTACCTTCGCGGAATGCCATGGGAGCCGGATTCAAACGAAAGTGGCAGGCATTCGCGTTCCCTTTATCGACCTGGAACACCTGCGGAAGAACAAACGATCTGCCGGACGACCGAAGGATCTGGAAGACCTCCGACAGCTTTTCGGCGATGCCGAGGAGAATTGAGTCTTGAGGTGCTTGCGAACATCCGCGACTGCTACAAAGCCAGTGCAGAGAACACAAGCGAGCCGAACCCGCAGGCGGAAGTCTGGACGAGTTAGCGTCGGGTGGGCATGGTGAGCGGCGGGATTGGACAGGATCGAGGTGGAATTATCGGGCTGGGGGAAAGGGTTTTTTCGAGAAGGGCGCATCAGGGCGGGGTCGCCTTAAGCCGTCCCCGGTTCAAAGGAACGGCAGGAATGCCATTCCTCCTTGAGTTACAAAGTCTGTCCCGCCAATGCCGGGACCCGAAGCCCGGCGGCTTTGGCCAAACGCGCCTGGCGCTTGTCGAACGTGAGGAAGTCGCTGGTTCCGAGGACCAGCGCCGCGGCCACATGAAGGACATCGAGGGACCGGGTGCCGAGGGTGGCGCTGTGCTGAGCACTGAGTCGCTCGGTTTCCGACATCAACGCCATCTGATCAGGGACGAGGCGCGTGTAGACTCCAGCGGCGAGGTCGGCGAGCTGCGTTTGAAGGGTTCGATCCGCTTCTGCCCGAGTCATCTCACGTCGAAACACCCGCAGCCGTGCTGAATTCCTGAACTCGACCTCGTGCAGCCACGTCCACGCCAGCGGCAGCTTCTGGCTGCGCATGCGTTTCACCGCTGCGGCAGTGTTGGCGTCGGGTGCCAGAAGAGAGCAAACAAAACCCGTGTCCGCGTAGCTCATCGGTCTCCGCGTTCCTCCCGAATCACCTCCGTCGCTGTTTGTGACAGCAGGTGGTGACCCCATTGATCCTTCAGGCGTTGGGCAAAGTCGGGCCGGACAATCCGACCCGCAGCCTTGCGGCTGGGAGGACTTAATACCGCCACCACTTCATTGTGCCGGGTAATTTCCAAGCTCTCACCGAGTCGAACTTTTTCCAACACCACGGAGGTCGCATGTTTGAGTTCACGTATGGATGCGCTCTTCATGTGACACAAATTTGTGTCACATTGACGGGTCCGTCAATCCGGAACCTGAAGCTGGCAAAGAGGGGATGAGTCGGGGTTACTCCTTCGCCGTCGGAAGGTCAGCGCTTTCAGTGACGCTGACAAAGACCAGCGAAAACGTGTTCATTGGGTCCCGTCCCATGGTGACGATCAGATGAGGTTCTCCCGACGTTGCATATGCTTTCTCTTCACCAGTCGACGCACATGCGAACAATCGATCAGCGCTCCCGGAGCTGACGTGAGCGATGTAAGATGCATTGGGATCGGGCTGGCCCACTGTTTCCAAGTAGCGCCAGCCTTGGCTTTCCCACCGCTCCACCTCGCTCGCCACTGCGCTGGGCAAACGCTCAGAGCAACTCGTGATCGCGAATAGCCCAACACAACAAAGCCAGCGTTTTGAAGCACTCACAGGTCGTCAATCCAGGAACCGGAAGTCGGCGGTGGCGAAGAGGGTTTGGATGAGTTGGGTGTAGTTCTCGAGGGTGCGCTCGGCGGGGTCGGAAGGGGAGGCGGTGACGAACTCGGTGGCGCGTTGGTGTTCGGTGGGGGTGGGTGCGCGGCCGAGGATGCTGCGCCAAAGCCAAGCGAGGCGGGAGTTGTCGGTGGTGAGGTCGGTGCGTGCGAGCAGGCGCTCGGCGGCGGTGCGGCTCTGTTCGAGGACGAAGGGATGATTGAGGAAGTAGAGGGCCTGTGGGGCGATGGTGCTGCGGGTGCGCTGGCCGATGGGGCCGTTGATGTCGGCGAAGTCGAAGACCTCGAACATCTCCAACCGCTTGTTGCGGAAGGCGGGGGTGTAGAGGCTGCGACGCGTATCCTGGAAGATGTAGTCGTATTCCAGATTCTGCGCTGCTCCGCTGTTCGCATCGACGGAATCGGCTTGGACGTTGGGGCCCATGAAAGTGGAATCGAGCGTGCCGCTGATGGTGAGCATGGCGTCACGCAGGGCGTGGGCATCGAGGCGACGACGGTGTGCGCGCCAGAGCAGTTTGTTCTCGGGATCGGTGTCTTGCGAGGATTGCCAGTCCGTGTCGTTGGCGGGGAGGCTGGTGAGTTGGTAGGTGCGGGTGAGGACGAGACGGCGGACGAGGTTTTTGAGGTTCCACCCGTCAGCGATGAAGTCATGGGCGAGGTGATCGAGCAGCAGCGGATGGGTGGGCGTGTCGCCACTGGCGCCGAAGTTATCGACGCTGCGCACGAGGCCCTCGCCGAAGAGGTGCATCCACACGCGGTTGACGAGGACTCGGGCGGTGAGCGGATTGTCGTCGCAAGTGATCCACTCGGCGAATTGGAGTCGGCCACTTTGATCGTCCGGGATCGTTGGAGTTTGTTTCAGGGCGACCGCCTGGATGAACCCGCGCGGCACTTGCTCGCCGAGGTTGCGGATGTTGCCGCGAATGTGGATCGGGCAGTCGGCGGGCTTATCGTCGTCGAGCACGCTCATCGTCTCGGGACGCTGCGGGCCTTTTGCTTCGGTGGATTTGATTTCCTTTTGCAGGCGACGCTGATCGGCAATGGCCGCTGCGAGCTCGGGGCTGTTGAGCGCGGCGCGGGTCTTCGTTTCGTGCGCAAGCTCGTCTTCACTCAGCAGCCAGACAGCGTCGAGTGTGACGTGACCCGTCGTGCCTTTGTTGGAGACGAGGATGAATCCGGCTCCGTCTTTCTCGAATCGAAAACGACCGAGGGAAACAAAACGGGCATCGATGGGTGGCGTGACGCTTTGATCGATGAAGATCTCCTCCTCACCATCGGCATGCAGGATCTGTACCGGCACCTTTTTGTCGCGGCTCTCGGAGGCAGTGTACGCGACGCGGACTTCATAGGTGCCACCTTTCGTGATCTCCGGGATGAACGTCGCGGTACATTTTCCTTTGGCCATCCTGTCGTCGTGAATGTAGCCGGCACCGATGTAACTCGGAAAATGGTCGGAATCGACCCAGGGCCCGACTCGCTCCGCATCCGCGTCATCGATGACGATCCCGGGCAGATCTTCGGGGGCGATGGGTTTGCGAGCAGGCAATTTGTCGGCCTTGGGCTGTAGCTTCTTCACTTTGGCGGACACGTCCGCGAGTTCGGCTTTGAGAGAAGCCAGGCGCTTTTCCTTCGCTTGCAGCTCGGCTTCGAGTTCGTCGTCGAGCGGGAGTTTCGTGTCGACCCAGTGGGCGACGTTGTCGGTGTAATTGCGCAGGGTTTGGGTGCTGCGGAAGATGCCGGCCATCGCGTAGTAGTCGCGGGCGGAGATCGGATCGAATTTGTGATCGTGACAGCGGGCGCAGCCGATGGTCATGCCCATGAAACTGCGGCCGATGGTGTCGAGCTGCTCATCGATGATGTCCATGCGGAGCATGCCCTTGTCCTGCTCTTCGTAGTTCGTTGGGCCGAGGGCGAGGAAGGCGGTGGCGGTGAGCTGGCGGCGGCGCTCGGCGGCGGTCTCGGCCTCCATGAGATCGCCCGCGAGTTGCTCGCGGATCATCTGGCTCAGCGGCACATCGTGGTGCAGTGACTCGATCACGTAGTCGCGAAATCGCCACGCGTCCTTGAACGGCAGCGTGCGACCACCGCCGGAGCTTTCGGCAAAACGGGTGATGTCGAGCCAGTGCTGCGCCCAGCGCTCGGCGAAGGCTTCCGTGGCGAGGAGGGTGTCGACGACTTCGTCGAATGACGAATGACGAGTGACGAATGACGAAAGTTCTTCTGCCGTGGGAGGAAGGCCGGTGAGATCGAAATGGAGGCGGCGCAGGAGGGCCTCGGGGGAGGCATCGTTCACCGGCTTGAGGCCAGCCTCGTCGAGCGCGGCGAGAATGTGATGATCGACGGGGTCACGCGGCCAAGGGGGGTCGGAGACCTTGGGTTTGCGGGTTTTTGGCGTCGGCTTGGCGAGGGGTTGAAAGGACCAGAGCGTGGAGGGGACTTTGGGTTTCTCCTTGGTGGCACCGGCGATGGACGCTTCGTCGCGGGGATCGAAGGCGCCGTTGGCGATCCACTCGTTGAGCGTGGCGATCTGGTCGTCGCTGAGCTTGCGCTTGGGCGGCATTTTCAGATCGCGATCGGTGTAGGAAATGGCGCGCGCCAGGAGGCTGGCATCGGGATCTCCGGGCGACACGGCAGGGCCGGAGTCGCCGCCGGTTTCCCAGCCTGCACGATGATCGAGCCGGAGGCCGCCCTTGATTTTCTTTTCGGCGCTGTGGCACTCGTAGCAGTTCTCGATGAGGAGCGGACGGACCTTGCTCTCGAAGTGATCGATGGCTTCTGAAGACACCGCCGCCCTTCCGATTCCCGCCGTCAGGGGAAGCAGAGAAGCGAGGGTTAGGGCTTTGGCGCGTCGGATCACAGGCCGAGTAGTACGCACGAACTTGGCGGGCCTTGTCATCAGATGGCCCATCGCAATTCGACAGGCGTAACCCGAACTGTGAAATTCTTCCGCCCCCTTCTTTCCGCGCTGTTCATTCCTATGGCTCTCAACGCTGCTGACACCCAACCCCACCCGGCCCACTGGCGTGGCCAACCGGTGACGGAATT
>CAXBNA010000154.1:0-15403 GCA_963976915.1 uncultured Verrucomicrobiales bacterium | reverse complement strand
GAAGAAGGGCTTCTTCTCGGCGGCGAAGGTCTCGATCATCTCCAGGGAGAAGTCGCCATTCGCATCGGTGAGGTGTTTTGAAAAATACGGATCGCTCTCGGGGACATGCTGGTCGTTGCGGAGAAGGACGGTGCCACCCTGACGGAACAGCGTTTTGTTCCCACCCATCTTCCCGCGGATCGGTTGCTGCTCGATCTGAGTCTGGTAGAAATCAAAGCCTTGCTGGCGCGGGCCGGGTTGGTCCTTGAGTCGCTGGCCGTTTTCATCGACGTGCAGACCGCCGAGGTGCCATTTGCCGACGTGAGCCGTCGCATAGCCCGCCTCCTGCAGAAGTTCCGCCACCGTGGTCGCCCGTTCGGGCAACCAACGATCCACATCGTTGAAGTGCTTCGTAATGCCATAACGCAGTGGGTACCGTCCGGTGAGGATGGCCGCTCGAGTCGGCGTGCACACGGCCGAAGCCGCATGAAAATGGGTGAACTTCATGCCCTCAGCCGCAAGCCGATCGAGATGCGGTGTCTTCACCGCCGGACTGCCAAAGCAACTGAGGTCGCCGTGACCGAGATCGTCGGCCAGAAGCAGAATGATGTTGGGCCGGGTCTCGGCGGCGGGCGAGGTGGTGAAAATGGAGAAAGCGAGCGCCAGAAGCGCCAATGCGCGAAGAAGAATCATGAAGGCAGACTACAGCCTGAAGCGGCCGTTGCTCAAGTCCGCAGGTCGCGGCGCCCAGATGGAGTAAATCTCCCCATGCACAGCTACCGGACAGATACAGATGTCGCGCCGCAGCATGTGTTCACGAACGCTAGGACACGTGACATCAAGGCAGATAATCAAATCAATTCGATTCGCTCCACGAGTTTGGGATGTATTGATGGTTTGTGCTCAGAATCCGTTGCATGACCGGAAACTCCTTACTTTTTCGGAACTCGCCACGGTTTACAATGATTGCTGGACTGTGGCGTCGCAATATTGTGCCATCCCACGGCGGCTCACACGGTCGGGCATCAACTTTGATGTAGGCGATCAAGTGATGGAGGTAGAATATGTAGTAGTTCCGTTCGGCAAATCGCGCTTTGATTGGATCAAGTATACCGATTCCTGACTCGAACTTATCCTCGAAGCCTGCTAAGGTTACCGCAAACTCATCGTCACTTCCCGGATCTACTGTGAGAATCAGGTGCTTCGCACGTTCCTCGAATTTCTTTCCAAGATTGACTCGCGTAAACATTGGCTGGCTGGAGACTGAAGCTCTCCATAACAAGGAGATGAAAAAGAGCTTCAGCTTGCAGTAGTCCGCTCCCTCAATTTGATATCCAGTTGGCGACTTTTGATCATCTACTGGGTTTAGCCTGGAGACACTCCGCACAAGCACTTCGCAAGCGTGGTCATCAAATGGTGCCAACAAGCGCTCTCCTTCGATAGTTAGAATCGTTCGGTCGTAAACGCCAATTCTAGATCGTTTAGGGTAGTGTTTGGCCTCACCACGCAGAATCAATGGTGGAGTTTCTCCCGCTTTGTGAACCGGGTAAAAGCTTCGAGGGATGATGTGCGCATCCACGAACGGTCCGTCTGATCCAGTTAGGCGACAGCTCATCGCCTAAATTTTTTCGACCCGAGAACATCCATCATCTGCGTTTTTTATCGGCCAATGGACTCAAGTGCGAGCGCAGAATACGCCATGGCTTTTTCCCTCCGTGTCCGAATCACTCCCCCACAATCTTGTGCAGATGCGTCTTCGTGCGGAGGAAGATCGCGCCTTCGGCGACGGCTGGAGAGGAGCTGATGGGGCTGGGGAGTTGGTTCATGCCGAGCACTTCCCAGGTCTTGGCCGCACGAACAAGGTGGGTCTCGCCCCGGTCGTTGCTGAAGTAGAGTCGGTCGCCTGAGACGATCGGCGCGGGGAGGAATTGACCCGGAAGGCGTTCTTCCCAGATTTCGTCGCCGGTCTTCACGTCGTTGCAACTGACGATGCCGCCTCGCGTGATCTGGATGAGCATGCCATCGACGATGACGGGGCTCGCCTCGCTGGCATTGCGTTTTTCGCGGTCCCAAACGATGTGGCTTTCGGTGATGTCGCCCTTCATCT
The DNA here is from genome assembly GCA_963976915.1 of uncultured Verrucomicrobiales bacterium. Lineage (GTDB taxonomy): Bacteria > Verrucomicrobiota > Verrucomicrobiia > Verrucomicrobiales > Verrucomicrobiaceae > CAXBNA01. The sequence continues at coordinate 13,317 of CAXBNA010000154.1, read as the reverse complement.
GATCATCGATGCGAACGGCGAGGGTGTGGGAACGCTCAGAGCCGGTGTTGAGGAAGAGCAGATCACCAGAGCGGAGCGGCCGAATGGCGGCGTTGAATCCACCGTGGCGGATCGTCCAGAGTTCTTCGCCAGTATGGACGTCGTAGCCGAAGGCGGCGCGGGAACCGACGGAGATCATTTGCTGACGACCGGCGATCTCGAAGACGGAGGGCGTGTGGTAGGCCTTGCGCATGTCCCCATCGCGGGTGGGGTTGCCGTCAGGGTCGAGGTCGCCGTAGTCCGTCGTGCGGTTGGTTTTCCAAATCGTGGCTCCCGTCTCTTTGTCGAGCGCGGTGACGAACTGCTTGTCGATGCCGTCGAAGCTGAGGAGCAGGAGATTCTCGAAGATCACGGGGGAGGATCCGGGTCCGCGAAAGTGCCGAACGTTGATATCCCGTCGCTCCCAGACCTTCTCGCCAGTAGCAGGATCGAGTCGGGCGGTGCCGTAGGTGCCGAAGTGGACGTAGACGGCCCCATCTTCGAGCACGGGCGAAGGCGCGGCGTAGTTGTTGAGCGGATTGCCCAGTGGCTCTGGGTCGGGGTTTGAGAACATCAGCTTGTGATGAACGATGGTACCGTCGTGGCGATTGATGGCGTAAACGTACTGCTTGGTGCCATCCTCCGTGGCGGCGGTGAACCAGACAAGATCGCCGCCAATCACAGGACTGGAGTGGCCGAGGCCTTCGAGCTCGACGCTCCATGCGATGTTTTTCCCGGATTCGCCATCCCACTCGGTGGGGATCTTGGCGGCATCAGCGGCAGGAACAACGCAGTCAAACGTAGGGCCACTCTTGTCGGGCCAAAAAGCAGGCGTGGTGGCAAGCTCGCCTGACGCAGAGGCCGCGGAGAAGAGAGCGAGGGCGAAGAGGAGGAAAGAGCTGCGCATGGTTGAGAACAAAGGTGACGTTGGCAGGAGAGGATGTCTTTCGCCGCCGGGATCTCACTCGGCAGTGAAGAGCGGCGAGATCGCGGCGAGCGACCCGGCTTCTTCGCAGACAAGGGAGAGATTCTTCACAGCCGCAGGGATGTGCTGCTTGAACCGGGCCTTGCCGAGGTTCCGGCTGAGATTGGCGTAGGCCCCCAGGGCCTGCATGAGGCGTTGGGCGGCACAGAGGTGAAACGTTTCCTTCAGCGCAGGAAGGGAGATGCCCCGGATCTCAGCGTAGTAGGCCAGGAGTTCGTTGCGCTGCGTTCGTGTGATCTCGACGTAGGGATCGAAGAGAAGCGAGGCGAGATCGTATTCCGCAAGGCCAAGGCGGAGACCCTGATAGTCGACAAGCCAGGCGCTGTCGTCGCGAATGAGGACGTTTTGACTTTGGAAGTCGCGATGGACGAGGCAGCGCGGGAGACGGGCGAGTTTCTTGCGCAACTTCCGCAGTTCTTCCATGGCTGGATCGAATTCGGCATCGGAGGGATTGTGCTTGAGATGACCGCGCACGAAGTGGTCGAGGAAGTACTCCTGCTCCCAAAGGTAGAGGGCCTCGTCAAAGGGGGGTTCCAGCCCGGCTTGGTCCTTCGTGGAGAGGTTCTTCTCCGACACCGAGTGAATCTTGGCCGCCTCCTGAAGCGTGGCTTCGTAAAGAGGGCGACGCCGTTCCCAAGGGTCTCCGGCATGCGCGTGAAGATCGTCACGTCCAAGGTCTTGCAGCCAGACGCAGAGTCGATTCTCATCGAAGGCGAAGATCTCGGGCACGTGGACGCCCAGCTCCTTCAAGCGCCGGGTGGCGGGAACGAACTTGGGATTGTCCCGACGCGCCAAGGTGTAGACCATGAGCACCATGGGCGGGTGAGTTCCCTCCGCCCAGGTGATGCGGTAGAAGTGCCGGTCCGACCCACCCTTGACGATGGCTTCCATCTCGCAGGCCACGTTTTCAAGCTGTGGAAAACGCTGCCGGGTGAGGATGAGAAGGGCCTGGAGTTCGGGTGGCATGAAGCGATGAGATTGGATGACAGGGAGCTACAAATCCACCCCGGAATGCTCGCCGGAGGCAGTGACGCCGGAGCGGACGATGCAATCCTTCAGCCTTGCGGACTCATCGACCCGAGCTCCGGGCCAGACGAGGCAGTCTTCCAAAGAAGCACCGGGATTCACGACAGCCCCAGGACCGATGACATTGAGGCCGCGCAGGCTGGCCGCGTCGCTGACGGTCGCCTCAGGATGAATGGCGGAAGGAAGCCGAGTGCCATTGGCATGGTTGGGGAATCGTTCGAAGGATTCGGCAATCGCGCGATGAGCCTCCAGATAACTGGCACGATTGCCCAGATCCCACCATTGGCCGCCGTCGATGACCGCCCCGCCGAGAGGTGCGCCTTGGCGGATCATCTCCAGAAAGATTGGGATGACGGATTCCACCTTGCCCGGCGTCAGCCATTGGTGAAACTCCGGCTCGCAAAGGTAGACGCCCGTGAAGAGGAACTCGCCGGGATGACCCGTGCCGAGAATGTTGTGAATGTCGGTGATTCTTCCCGATGCGCGGTCGAGCGCGATGTGCAGAGCGGGCCCGTGACTGCGAAGAGCGAGCGTGACGAGATTTCCCTGACGGCGATGTTTTTCGAGAAGGGGCTCCAAGGGGAGATCGGTCAGAATATCGCCATTGTAGACAAAAAACGGGGCCGTCCCGAGCAAATCGCGGACATTGGCGATGCCACCCGCTGTCTCCAGCAGGATGGGGGTTTCCTCTCTGAACGTGATGGGACGATCGCCGTAGCTGCCTTCTGGAAACGCCTCAGCGTAAGCGTGCGGGAGGTGATGGGTGTTGACCACAAACTCACCGACGCCGGCGTGAATCAGATGGTCGAAGGCATAGCTGATCAGCGGTCGATGGAAGACCGGGATTAAAGGTTTGGGCAACTGTCCAGTAAGCGGTCTCAGCCGCTTCCCGAGACCTGCCCCCAGCACAAAAGCCTTGTTCACGGCGCGGAATTACCGTCTCATACCAAACGTTGCAAACAGAAAGGACGAATGAAGGTCGCCAGACTATGACGGACACGGAGCGGAAGATCGTGGCAGCTCAGGGTTACGTCGAGCTGCAGCTCTATGCGGAGGCTCGGGAGGAGCTGCGCGGACTGCCATCGGAGGCGCTGGATCGCGCTGAAGTGGTGGAACTCCGTCTGCTGTGCCTGATGATGGGTGAAGGCTGCTGGGCGGAGGCGCTCCCGCTTTCGAAGCAGCTCTGTGAAATGGAACCCGATGAACCCGGCGGCTTCATCCACGCAGCCTACTGCCTGCACGAGCTGGGGCGAACGATCGAGGCGGTCGAGATGTTGGCCAAGGGGCCTCCCGCCTTGAGGACCAAACCGGTCTACTACTACAATTTGGGCTGTTACCACGCGAGTTTGGGCAATCACGATGAGGCCCTGCGTTTTCTGGAACAGAGCTTCGAGATGGATGGGCGCTTCCGCCGGATGGCGCGGGAGGATCCCGATCTAAAGTCCCTCTGGGCCGCTTTGGAGAAGCACTGACGAACGATGAACACCGTACCGAGGGATCGCCTGGAAAGCGTGCGTGAGTGGTTCGAGGAGAACTTCCGCACCCGCTGGGAGCTTGGAGCTTCCGTTTCCGTCTGGAAAGACGGCACCGAGATCTTGAGCCTGTCCCACGGGCACCGGGATCGTCAGAGGCGCGAGGAGTGGACCTCCGCCACGCTGGTGCCAGTCTGGTCCGCCACGAAAGGACCTGCTGCGGCCTGCTGCCTCCGGGCGCTGCATGAGTCGGGGCTGCATCTGGATGCGGATGTGCAGGAGGTCTGGCCCGAGTTTGTCGGAGGGGGCAAGCAGGACGTGACCTTCGCGCAAATCCTCACGCACACCGCCGGCCTTTGTGCGGTGAGCCAACGCACGCCCATCTATGATTTCGACGAGGTGATCTCCGCGCTGGAGGTCCAGCCACCCCTCTGGGACCCCGGTCAGGAGCAGGGCTACCATGCCCGGACTTTTGGCTTTCTCTGCGACGAAATCGTCCGCCGCATCACTGGGGCGGAGTCGTTGGGCGAGTACTTCCGCGTGGCCATCGCGGATCCCATGGACCTCGATTTTTGGATCGGGCTTCCCGAGGACCAGTGGCATCGCGTTTCACCCATTTATCCGGGGAAAATCAGCATCGCCCATCAGGATCAGCCTTTTCTGCGGGCCTACAATGAGTCGGGCTCAATGACGCATGCCGCCTTCAGCTCGCTCTTTGGCCTGAGCGCCGTCAGCGACTTCAATCAACCGGACACGTGGGCGCGCGGCTATGCCTCTTTTGGCGGGGTTGGCTCCGCCTCGGCACTGGGGAAATTTTACGCCATGCTCGCTCAAGGGGGCGTGTGGCAAGGAGAGCAGATTTTGCCGCCCGAAGTTCTGGGGCACATGGAGGCACGTTTCACGCAGGGCATGGACAAGGTCCTCTGCACTCCGATCTCATTTGGAGCGGGCTTCATGAAGGATCCCTTGGACGAGGAGACGGGTGAAAAGATGCGCCGTCACTTCGGTCCGTCGTACCGGGCGTTCGGGCATCCCGGTGCCGGTGGCAGCCTGGCGTTTGCCGACCCCGAGAACGGCATCTCCTTTGCCTACGTCATGAATCAAATGGAGGTGGGTGCCCTTCCCGGCGAGAAGAGCCTGGGAATGGTGGACCGGCTCTACGGCCTCTCCTGAAGCTCCGTCACAAGCCTTTTTGCCCTTGCGAGACCGTCCTCAGGCGGGTAACCATGACGTTTGCCCATCATGAGTCTTTCCCCTTTCTTTGTCCGGTCGCTGGTCCTGTGTGCAGCGGCGGCTGTCCTCCTTGGTTCCCCCGCGTTCAGCCAGTATTCGAACGGCATCGCCGCCGTCGTGAATGGCAAGGTCATCACCAAATCGGAAGTTCGTGATGCAATCAAGGCTCAGGAGCAAATGCTCGCCATGCAGTATCGCGAAGACCTCGCTGGATTTCAGCGGGCAGCGGCCGAACTCCGGGACACCGCCCTTGAGAGCTTGATCGAGCGTGAGTTGATCCTCGCCGAGTTCAAAAAAATCGGCGGCGAGATCAAGCAGCGCTACGTCGATGACGATGTCAACTCGATCATCATTGAGAGCTTCAAGGGCAATCGTGACGAGTTCGTGAAGGAACTGGCCAAGACCGGCATGACGATGAAAAAATTCCGCGAGCTCCGTGAGAAGATGATCATTCTCCAGATCATGCGCGGCAAGTTCGCCCAAGACATCCCTCCTGCCACGCCCAAGGAGGTGGACGAGTACTACTCCAAGAATCAAGCGGACTGGCGCGATGGCGACATGATCAAAATCTCCACGATCACCATCCCGCGTTTCTCGGGCGAGGAAGGAGCCACCCCTGAGAAGCAAAAGGCGCTCGCCAACGAACTTCGCTCCAAAGTGGCCAACGGCGCCGACTTTGCCACCATTGCCAAAACCTACTCTCAGGACAGCAAGTCCGACAACGGTGGCGAGTGGGACTGGATGGAGCGTTCCCAGATGAAGAAGTCCTATGGCGATGCCGCCTTCGACCTTTCGGAAGGTGGGCTGAGCCAAGTCATCGCGGATGAAACCGCCTTTGTGATCATCACGCTCGACGCCAAAAAATACGGACGCGTTCCTCCGAAGACGGAACTCCGCGATGAAATCGAGAAACGCATCCTCAGCGACAAAGCGAAGAAGGCTCTGGACGAGTGGCTTGAAGGCCTCCGCCGCAAAGCCGTGATTCAGCGGAAGTAGAAGCCACGGGTCCCACCAGTTGGCGGGTGGCGTCTCGGGCGTCTAAACGGCAGAGAATGAATGTTTTCGACCCTTCGAGGGTCGTATTCATTCTGTATGCCACTCAAGGCTCTCCTGCTCACGCTCACCCTATTGTTCGTCGTTCCATGGGCGCGGGCGGAACGCTGCTTGGTACTCGGCGATAGCTTGACCAAGGAATACGAAACATGGTTCCCCGGCTATTACCCTGACAATCCAGCCGCTTGGAGCGCCCGAAACTGGATCGAAACCCTCCACCAGCATCGAACCGACTGGTTTGATACGGGAGCATTCAGCGTCTATCTGCCTCCGAGAATCACCGGTCACCGATACAATTGGGCATTTCCAGGAGCAACGACCCAAGCGATTCGGGATCGCCTCGAAGAGACGAACATCTTCTCCCTCGACTGGGTTTGGCGAAGCCAACTGGAGGATCAGTTGAACGGCGAAGTGGATCGTATTGTGATCTTTGCAGGCGGGAACGATGTGGATGCCATTTATCCCCAGATTTATGAGGGTGCCAATTCTGGACCGCTCATCCAACCCGTCATTGATAATTTGGTAGCGATTGTCGATTGGATCCGCGCTCGGGCGGGTTCCACGCCCATCGTGCTTGCGGCGGTTCCCCACGTCGGAATCACACCCAACATCCAGAGCGCTCATCCCACCGACCCCATCAAAACGCCCCGAGTCACTGCGGCGTTCACGACACTGAACGACGCGCTTGAAGCCGCAGCAGCCGCCCGTGGCATCGGCTTTTGTCGTGAGATTTTCGACTTCACCGTGCGCATGATTTATGAACCAGTTTGCATCGGTGGTGTCGATCTCATCTACGAGTCGGATCCCGACGCCCGACCGCGCTACGTCTTCACAGGTGACGGATTTCATCCCAACACCGGGCCACATGTGAAGATTGCCCAAGCCATCATCGACACCTTCAACACCGCGTATCCATCGACGCCGATCACCCAGCTTCCTGACAGTGAGGCGCTCTCCAATGTGCTGGGCCTCGCGGACGATCTACCGTTCACGGACTATCTTGACACCTATGTGATCGATCCATCGAAGCGCGGACTGCTCGACGATCCCGAAAGTGACGGCGTGGAGAACCTGATCGAGTTCGCCATCGATGGCTTCGATCCCACCGCCTCGGACGGCAGCCCCTTCACCTCCGTCACGGAAACGATCATCGACGACGTGACCTACCTCGTCTTCACCTACCGCCCCCGCGCCCAACCCTGCGGTTGGTGCACCGTCACGCCAAAGATCTCGACGAATCTCTCCGATTGGACCGACGTCCCTGCCTCGCAATGGATCGACAACATGGATGGCACCTTCTCCGTCCTCCTGCCCAAGAACAGCGGTCCGGTTTTTCTGAACCTCCTCGTCGAGCGCTGACCGCCGTTTACTGCGTCGCAAACTTCGTCAGCAGACCTCGGCGTCGCGTGGTCTTGAGGATCGAGGCGAAGAGCCAGCCGGCCAAGACAAGGTAGAGAAGGTTCAGTCCAAACGCGGCCCACAGCGTCTGCAGATTCATGGTGCCAGTGGCCATGACCTCGCGCATGCCTTCGAAGACGTGGGTCGCAGGCAGGGCATAGGCGATGGGGTGCATCCACTCCGGCAACACGCTGACCGGGTAAAACACCGCCACCACCGGTTGGATGAAAAACGGCACGGCCCAAGCGAGCGACTCTGCTGCCTGGCCCCAGCGCAGGATCAGCGCGGTGGAGATCATCCCCAGCGACCAGCCGAACATCAGCACGTTCAGGAAAAACGGGATCAGGTACCAGTCCATCACGAAGACGTTGAACGCGTACGCGAACCACGCGATCAGTGCCAAGACGACGCCCGTGACGCAGATGCGCAGAAGCCCCACAATGAAGGTGGCGCCGACGTACTCAAAATTGCGGACGGGAGCGACAAAGACGTTGAGAAGGTTCCGCGTCCACACGTCTTCGAGGAAGGAGATCGCAACCCCCTGCTGCGCCCGAAAGAGAATGTCCCAGAGAATCATCGCGCCAAGCAGGAAGACGATGAACTGCGGAAAGTCGCCTTCCGTGTTCTGCTTCAAGAACACGGTCAAAAAGCCCCAGACCAGAATGTCCACCATTGGCCAAAACACCATCTCCACGATGCGCACGGGGCTGCGCGTGTAGAGATACACGTAGCGCATGACGAGGGCTCCAATGACACGCAAGTTCATGACGGTTCGTCCTCCAATTCGCCGCTGCGGGCGATTTTGATGAACACGTTTTCGAGCGACTGCTCCTCAAACTGCTGCACGATGTCCGTGGGCGTTCCTTCGGTGATGATCTTGCCTTTGTGGAGGAAGATGACGCGGTCGCACACCTCCTCGATGTCCTTCATGTTGTGGGAGGTGTAGAGAATGCCGCAGTGCAGGTCCTTCTGCACCTGCCGCACCACCTTGCGGACCTTGTCGGCGATGTCGGGATCGAGGCTCGCGGTTGGCTCGTCCAGCATCAGCAACTCGGGCTTGTTCAGCAGCGCTTTGCACAGGTTCACCCGCGTCGATTCACCCGCGCTGAGCTGCCCCGTGACCCGCTTTTTCAGATGAGGAATCTCGAGCAGTTCCAGCAACTCATCAATCCGCGCCCGCGCGTTTGGCACGCCGTAGATGCGGGCGAAGGTGATCAGGTTCTGCCACACCAACAGGTTCCCCGGAAGGGCGGTGTAGGCGGAGCAGAAATTGGCACGTCGCAGGATCTCCACGCGGTGGGTTTGCAGCGGCAGATCGAAGGCGAACAAGCCGCCCGAGGTCGGCAGCGTCAAACCGAGCAGGCAGTTCATCGCCGTCGTTTTTCCAGCGCCGTTCGCACCGAGAAGACCGAGGATTTCCCCACGATGCAGCTTGAATGAAAAACGATCCAACGCCTTCACTCCGTCGAACTCACGCGTGAGTTCGCGCGCTTCGAGGATGACCTCGCGCTGGGGATGGGATGACGTTTCCGACATGGGGGTGGCCAAGGTGCGCCCTCATGAGGGAAACGCAATCCACAAGGCCAACGCAGATCAGGCCGGAGGCGTTGAATTCGCCTCCAGCCAAGCCGAATACTCCGCCTCTGTCATCTCTCCCGCTGCAAGGGCCAGGGTGCGGATTGCGGCGTCCACCTCGGTGGCGTGGAAGGAGTGACCGTTCAACTCCAGAAACAAAGTCGCTGTGACGAATCCCGTGCGTTTATTGCCATCAATGAAGGGATGATTTTTGACAATCCCAATCGCGTAGCTGGCCGCGAGATCGAAGACAGCTGGTGCACCGTAGCTGAAGTGGTTGAGAGGCTTTCCCAAAGCGGAGTCGAGCATCCCCTCGTCGCGAATACCCGTGGATCCTCCGTGCTCGACCAGAGACTCTTCGTGCAGGAGAAGCACCGTCTCCCGCAGAACCCAGACCGGTTCCTTCTCCTTCATTTCGCCAGTTCGCGAAGGGTGTTGCGGTACCGTTGCATGAGGTCGCGGGCGACACGCATCTGCTCCCTGACCTCCGGCTTATCGGCGGAGATCATGAGCCGGCCCTCCGTGCCCTTCACCAATTCAACCTCATCCCCTTCACCCGCCTGCAAATGAGCCAAGACGTCCTTTGGAAGAACGACGCCGACGGAGTTGCCAATTTTGCGAAGCTTGAGTTGCATGGTCTCATTGTAGCCACGGATGTTATAACATCAAGCGTCCGATATTCGTGAGGCGTGGCGGCTGGAACTTCTGAGAGGCGTCACCTGGGAGTTTGGCATGCACGAACACGGCGAGTCATTGGGATTGATTCTCGCAACGTCTCTCTCCGTTTGGTACGGTCCTCGTCGATCTCATGAACACCCTCCGCTCCACCCTCGTCTGGCTCGCGCCCTTGATTTCTGTTTTGGTGGGTTGGTTGGCGCATCTCAATGGCATGGAGTCCAAGGCGGCCATCACACTGGGGATTGGCCTGCTCACAGCGGTCTGGTGGATGTCGGAAGCAGTGCCAATAGCGGCCGCGTCTCTGGTGCCACTGGCTTTTCTGCCGTTGTTCGGCGTTTTGTCGGACAAAACGGCGGTGGCTCAGAGCTTTGGGCACCCGCTGATCCTGCTGCTGCTGGGCGGATTTTTGCTGTCAAAGGGGATGGAGAAGAGCGGGGTCCACCGGCGGCTGGCCATCGGGATGGTGCGGCTTTGCGGTGGTGGCAGTGGGAGAGGGCTTGTCCTCGGCTTCATGCTCGCAGCAGCGATTCTGAGCATGTGGATCTCGAACACCGCCACCTGCCTCATGCTTCTGCCCATCGGGCTCGCTGTGATGGAGGGCATCCGAGACGACGGCCATTCGACAGCGCGGGTGGCGGCTCCACTCATGATGGGCATTGCCTACGCGGCGAACATCGGGGGTCTTGGCACCCCCATCGGCACCCCGCCCAATCTGGTGTTCATCGAGCAGTACGCGCAGCTGACCGGGAACACGATGACCTTCACCGGCTGGATGAAAGTGGGCATCCCCGTGGTGATCACCATGATTCCGCTGATGTGGCTTTGGCTTTCGCGCGGACTCGGCGGTGCTCAAAAGATCCAACTGCCTGACTGCGGCCCATGGCGACTCGCTGAAAAGCGGACCCTGTGGGTCTTTGGGTTCACAGCGCTCGCCTGGATGACACGGGTGGAACCCTTCGGTGGCTGGAGCGAGTGGTTGGGCCTCACAACGGCCAATGATGCCTCGGTGGCTTTCGTCGGCACACTTTTGCTGTTCTGCATTCCCGATGGCAGCGGTCGCGAGGGGGACGCAGGTCGTTTGCTCGATTGGCAAACGGCGGTGCAAATTCCCTGGGGCATCCTGCTCTTGTTCAGCAGTGGCATTTGTCTGGCCACCGGCTTCAGTGAATCGGGGCTGAGCGCCATGGCCGCCAATGGACTCTCCGGCATCGGCACCCTCCCCGTGCTGGCCATGATCGTCATCATCTGCCTGGTGATGACTTTCCTCACCGAGATCACCAGCAACACCGCCAGCACCATCCTCATGATGCCCATCCTTGGAGCAGCGGCAGTCGCGGCAGGCGTTGATCCGAAACTCCTCATGCTTCCTGCCGCGCTCAGCGCCAGCTGCGCCTTCATGCTCCCCGTGGCCACCGGCCCCAATGCCGTCGTCTTCGGCTCCGGTCACCTCACCGTGCCGAAGATGGCTCGGGAGGGTGTGGTGCTGAACCTGATCGGTGTCTGCGTGGTCAGCTTTTGGATGTGGTTGCTGGGTTGAGCGCCGATACGGACGCGCGGAGGCGGTTCCGGTTGAGGCAAAAGTCATCCCCAGGTGTGACTTCGACCAATCTTTGCCAAAGCGCTGAACTCTACCGCCAAACGGACAAACTGGCGGATTCAGACGCGTATTAGTCCGCCTCATGCGCGCCTTTGGCATCGTCTTCTTGTTCACCCTCGTACTGCCCGGACACGGCAGGGCAGTGGACTATGGAAAGGAGATCAAGCCGCTCCTGCGCGAGCGCTGCTACACCTGCCATGGTTCGTTGAAGCAAAAGGCCGGCCTGCGTCTCGACACGGTGTCCCTGATGCGTGACGGCGGCGACAGCGGCGATGTCCTCGCGGGCGACCACCCACTGCTCATTGATCGGGTGACCACGACGGACAAACACGACCGCATGCCACCCGAAGGCGAGGGCTCGGTGCTCACCAGCGACCAAGTCGCCAAGCTTCGCGACTGGATTGCCGCAGGATCACCGGCGCCTGCTGAAGAAGTTCCCGAAGCCGATCCCCGCGAGCATTGGGCCTATCAACCTCCGAAGGCCTCCGGCAAGCCGATGGATGCCCTGCTCGCTGCAAGGCTCGCCGCTGAAGGAATCAAGCCGCAACCCGAAGTCGCGCCCGAGATCTGGCTACGCCGTGTTTATCTGGATCTCATCGGCCTGCCACCCACTCCGGAGGAGATCGCACTCTTTTTGAAGGACACCTCAATGCCAGCGCGGCAGCGCGTCGTCGATCATCTGCTCGGCACGCCTCAATACGGCGAGCGCTGGGCGCGGCACTTCATGGACATTTGGCGCTACTGCGACTGGTATGGCCTCGGCGATCAACTCCGCTACAGCCAAAAGCATCTCTGGCATTGGCGCGACTGGATTGTCGAGTCGCTCAACACGGACAAGGGCTACGACCAGATGATCGTGCAAATGCTCGCCGCCGATGAACTCTCGCCCGGCGACCGCGACAACCTCCGTGCCACCGGCTATCTCGCGCGCAGCTACTACCTCTTCAATCGCACCACCTGGCTGGACGCCACCATTGAGCACACCTGCCGTGCCTTCCTCGGCGTGACCATGCAGTGCGTGAAATGCCACGACCACAAATACGATCCCATCGACCAGGCCGCCTACTACCAAATGCGCGCCATCTTCGAGCCCATGCATGTCCGCCTCGACCCATGGCAGGGCGAGACGGATCTCGAAAAGAACGGCCTGCCCCGGGCCTTCGACCTGCATCTTGATCGACCCACCTACCGTCACGTTCGTGGCGACGAAAAGAACGAAGACACCTCGAAAGCGATGAGGCCCGGTGTTCCGGCGGTGCTCGAGTTTGCCGCGTTCGACCCTCACCCCGTGAAACTTCCGCGTTCGTCCTCCAAACCGATGCTGTTGCCCTTCGTTTTGGAAGACCAGATCCACACGGCCGAACGCGAGATCGCCACCGCCCAAAAGGCAGTCCAACAAGCACGCCAAGCCTTCTCGAAAACACTGGAACCGGGAACGAAGCCAACGGCATCCGGCAAAGTGCTCATCGACGATGACTTCACTCAGGCGAAACCCGATCGCTGGAAAGTCATCAACGGCAAGTGGACCCACTCGCAGTCCGGGGTCCGCCAGCACGATACCGGTGCCGAACGCCGAACCCTCCAGCTCCAAGCCGCGCCCCCAGCCGATTTCGAAGCCAACTTGAGCTTCACGATTCACGGCGGTCAAAAGTGGAAGTCCGTTGGCCTGTTGTTCGACGAACATCAGAAGGACCACGTCATGGTTTACATGAGCGCCGTCGAGGGCGGATCCAAGATCCAGGTTTCCATCGGCAAGAACGGCAAGTCCAGCTACCCCGGCACGGGCGCGGTGCGTCGCCCCATCACCGAAGACACCCGCTACACGCTCGACCTCCGCGTGCGCGGCGACCTCATCAACGCCAGCATCGACGGCGAGCCCGTCCTCGCCTACCGCCTGCCCGACGCCCGCCAATCCGGATCCATGGCGCTCTCAGCCTTCGATGCCGATGTCGAATTCCATCACTTCCAACTCGCCGAGCTTCCGGCAGGCTCGGTGCTTCGCGAGCCCTCCGCAAATTCCGGAACCTCCCTCGGCGATGCCAAGGCCGCTCTGGCGATGGCGGAGAAGCAACTCGCCGCCGCCCAGGCCAAGCCCGCGATGATCCGCGCGGTCTTCGTCGCCGAGCAACGTCCGCAAGACAAAGCTCTCGCCCGCGCCGCCGCCCAAGCCGATGCGGCCTTCCAGTTGGCGAAGGCGGAATTCGATCTTGCGAAGGCCGAGAGCCATGCGAAGGCGAAAGACGCCGCCAAGAAAATCAAATCGGCACGTGAGGCTCTCAGAA
>CAXBNA010000153.1:0-15476 GCA_963976915.1 uncultured Verrucomicrobiales bacterium | reverse complement strand
CGACGGCTGTTTTTGATGCGACGGGAAACGTGAAATCGATGAATGCGGCGTTCGATTACCCCGCTCCGGGTGGCCGATTGATCTTCGTCGGTCTCGTGCAAGCGGAGGTGACTTTTCACGATCCGCATTTCCACAAGCGCGAGCTGACGGTGCTCTCGAGCCGCAACGCGTTGCCGGGTGAGTTTACCCAGATTATTAATCAAATCGAAAACGGCGAAATCGATACCGGACCCTGGATCACGCATCGCGCGTATCTCACGGAAGTGATCGATCAATTCGAATCATGGACCAAGCCGGAGACCGGTGTAATTAAAGCCATGATCGAAGTTTCCGACGATGTGAGCTGATCGGAGACTCGACATCAAAAAGTGGTGGATCCTAGCGGTCTCGAACCGCTGACCTCTTCAATGCCATTGAAGCGCTCTACCAACTGAGCTAATGCCCCAAAAAAACAGCGTTCCCGCCGACCGGGAACGCTGGAAAGTAGCGGGACGCAATGCTTTGACAAGCCTATTTTGAAAATGCGCCGAAATATTTCTCCGCAGCTTATTCAGCCTTAGGCTTGTCGCCTTCTGAAGGCGCTTCCTCAGCCACCTTCTTCTTGCTGTCGTAGATCTTTTTGCCTTCAGCAACCTGGTCCTCAGACATCTTCTTCTGAATCAGGTCACGAAACTGAACGGCCACAGGAGCGCTCTTCGAGGCATCCACCGCAAGTTGGCAGTAGGCCCATGCGCGTGGGAGATCGGGCTCGCTCTTTGCCGTTGCGATCCCCCGCTCATAGAGGCTGGCCAACTTCAACATCGCTTGAGGCTGCCCCTGCTCCGCTGCATTGGAATATTGCTGGGCTGCAGCAGTCGGTTGCTGCCGGACGCCAATGCCGAGCTCGTACATGGAACCCAAGGCGATCTGGCTCGGTGCGTAGTTTTGCTGGGAGGCACGGTCGTACCATGCCGCAGCCGCCACAACGTCTTGGGAGATGCCGCCTCCGTTTTGGTAGAATTCACCCAATTTGTGCTGAGCCTCGGGAATTCCAGCGTTGGCAGCCTGAAGGTAGAATTGAAATGCCTTCTCGAGATCCTTGTCCACCACCGTGCCGCTTTCATAGTAGGTTCCAACCTGGAGAAAGGCTTGAGGCAGGCCGTTCTGCGCCGCTTGACGGAAAAGATCCAAAGCGTTCTTGGGGTTTGGAGCGATTACGACCTTTGTCTTGTCGCCGTCCTTGGTGCCGAGACCCACTTGGGAGTAGACCCCCAATTTGTAAAGCGCCTGGGCATCGTTCCCATTGGCGGCTTTGCTCAGATACTGCATGCCCTTTTCGACATCTTGCTCGTTCCCACCCAATCCCTGCTCGTAGATTTCGCCGAGGAGCCGGTTGGCCGCTGCAAACCCTTTGTCAGCGGCTTTGGAAAGCATCTCCATGGCTGCTTTGGGATCCTTCTCCACCAATGGTTTCCGATCCTTCGTGGCGGTGTCGCCATTGAAGAGGCGGGCCCCATAGGCTGCCATTGCTTCGGCATTTCCTTGAGTGGAAGCCTGCTTCAGATACTCCAGCGACTTCGCGTCGTCACGGGGCAACCCTTCGACGCCCGCTTGGTAAAGCTGGCTCAGATCCAAGGTGGCGGCTCCATCGCCTGACTCGCTCGCCTTGACGAGCAGATCCTTGGCCTTCTCCACGCTCTTCTCCAGCTTGCCTGCTCCAGCCAAATGAAGCTGCGCCAGAATTCGACGTGCGCCACTGTTGCCAACCTGCTCGGCTTCGGTCAGGAGGTCGATCGCCTCCTCCACGCGAGCCGCTTCTTGAGAGTATGCTTTCAGCAGAACCTGCGCCAATTCGACTTTTGCCAGAATCTGACCCTTTTCCGAAGCCTTGGAATACAGGTCAACGATCTGGGGCACATTCTGCGCTCCGCTCTGGAGAAACCAGTGGGCCAAGGTGTAGAGGGCGTCCTTGTCTCCATTCTGAGCCAGATCGCGAACCTTGGCGACTGCCTCGTTAAATGCGGCATTGTTGTCTTTAGCCTCGTCTTGCTGGTCAGCAGCGAGTTGCACGAGCACGTCGGACATGTCCTTGCTCAGTTCTGGCATGTCGTCGGTATTCAATCCAGCGACAGAGACCAGTGCGATCAGCTTAATTTTGAGGGCAGATAAAAACATAAGGGTTGGTTGGGGATTCTGAGATCCGACCCATTAACGGCCGGAAAGGTTCATTTTTGAAGGGATTCGCCCCGCAAATCAAGCATTTGCTGCATCCTGCCAAACAATTCGGTCAAGGATCAATCGGATGACGGGCCGATGGCCACGAGTGAGACACGCAGTCGCCCACACAGACTCTCAACCTCTTCCTTGCCGAGGATGAGCGTTTTACCGGCCTCGATCGCAATCACATCCACGCCTGCCGCCGATGCCTGCCGAATCGTATCGGGCCCCACGACGGGCACGTCAAAGCGCATGTCTTGCTTGGGTTTCGAAACCTTGACCATCGTCGCACCACCCTTTCCAAGAGCACCACCACGTTTCACCGCTTCATTCGTTCCTTCGAAAGCCTCCACCGCGAGGACAGTACCCTTCTTCACGACAACCGTTTGCCCAATGTCGAGGCGGCTGGATTCCTTTGCGATGCGAAAGCCAAACTCCGCGTCTTCCCAACGCCGTTTTTTCAATTTCGGCCCCAAAATCGCTCCCTTTTCCGGAATGAGATCCTCCAAGAAAGTGGTTGCCGGAAGGAGGGTGATCCCGTCCTTCAACATTTCGTTCGCCACCGCCCCAAACAGAGTCTCTGCATTGCGCTCCTTGAGTTTGGCCAGCACCATCAGAGTCCGAAAATCCGGGCGCAAGTCGAAGAGGTTTTTCGGGGCAATTTGCCCGACCATCACCGCCTGCGTCACACCTTCCCTGACGAAATAGGCAAGCATCTTGCCCATCTGCCCCACCCGAAACCACTCCACCGAATCAACGCTTTTCGCCAATTCCGGTTTCGTCTCATTCTCAAATGCAGCCACAGTCACCCGCTTCATTCCGGCCTTCCGAGCAGCTTCCACGAAGGTCTCAGGGTAAATGCCGTTGCCTGCAATGACCCCGATATTGTCCAAAGAAAGCTCGCTCATGCGGATGGGCCCTACAGCTTGAAGCGGTCGCTCTGGCGCATGAACGTGCATGGATTCTCCCAAGCAACTTTTTCGATCATTTCTGAACTCCATCCACGTCTGCGCATCTGCTGCATCGTCTTTGGCACAGCCATCGGATCACTCACCCCCCAGTCGCACGCGCTGTTCATCCAAATTCGTTCTGCGCGCCGTCCTTCGAGCATGTCGATGGCTCGATGCGGCGTGCACTTGCTTTCAGGATAAAGCGTGATCCCCGCCCAAAAACCCGCGTCCAAAACGATGTCAATGGTGTGCTCTTCGACGTGGTCAATGATCACACGAGACGGATCCATCCCAGAGAATCCTTTCAGTGAATCCAGCATCAGCTTCGTTCCCTTCAGCTTGTCCTCAAGGTGCGGCGTGTGAATCAAAATGAGCGACCCATGGTCTTGCGCAATCTGCACATGGCGCTCAAAAATCGCCAACTCGTTCCGACTGTTCTTATTCAAACCAATCTCGCCGATTCCCAGCACGCCCGGTTTGTCGATGAACTGCGGAATCAGATCCATCACCTCCTCCGCCAGCTTCATGTCCTCGGCTTCCTTTGGATTGATGCAGAGCCAGCTGTAATGATCGATCCCGAACTTCGCCGCCCGTTTCGGTTCATACTCCGTGATCTGCCGGAAGTAGTCGAAGAAGCCCTGCGATGTTGCGCGATCAAATCCAGCCCAAAAAGCCGGCTCGCAAATCGCCACGCACCCTGCCATCGCCATGCGCTCATAGTCATCCGTGATTCGGCTGACCATGTGTCCGTGGGGCTCAATGTACTTCATTTCGTAAGATTGTGGGGTTGGACGCAAAAGAACGCAAAAGACTCAATAACCAAATGCCCATGACCTCTCGCTTCAGCCGTCCGCTTTCACCGTCCCAATAGCGCCCTGCATGGTCGCCTTTTCGATGGGTGCCTCTGACATGTCGCTGTAAACAAGCAGCATCTCTTTCACCCGTTCCGGCTGCTTCACATGCAGACGCTCCACCGCTTCCCTCAGCGCCTTCACGCGAAAATCTTCCGCCTGCCCGGCACGCTCGACACGATCCAAAAAAGCCGCGACATCCAGCAGCTTTGACCGTGCATCCATGAATCCAAGATCGACCAAATCAACCGGTTCGGGGGCTTTCCAATTCGACATGCCTCGACTCTACCGACAAAGAAGCGCCACCGCAACCCAGCGACGCCATTCCTGTGAATCAGTGTTTCGCGGCAGACGCCGGAGACTTCGCAGGGGCTTGCGCATTTGGATTCGTACTGGAAACCAAATACCCCCCCGACGCCGCCAAAACGATTCCCAGCCAAAAAGCCATCGGAACGGTCTTTAACCCGCCCTCTGGAGGATGGATCGACATGGCGACCAATGCATTCACGACTGGCGCACCGGCAAAAACCAACGACATCACATTGGCGGTGGATGCACCGGCCTTCGCCGCTGCCCCCAAAGCAAGAATCAAAGTGAACGCCCCCACGGCACCGGCCACACCTGCAATAAAGCTCCACGAGACCCCTGGCTTCGTGAAGCTCCAGTTCGAGCCATTCTTCAAAAGGATGATCACCGGTCCCACGATCGCCACCACGAAGTAAGCGATGCCCACCCAGAGGAACGCCTTCATCGATGCATTGGCCGCATCACCCGCCTTCAGCATCCCCATCCGTCCCGTGTGAAGAAGAACCCCGTACACGCCCCAGGAGAGCACCGTCATGAGAGCAAAGGTCTGCCACGCCATAATTCCAGATTTGTTGCCTTGTTGAGTCACTGTGGTGAAAAGTTGAATCTTAACTGGAAAGCATAAACGCCTGCCGACAACGCCTTTTCCGCGATTTATTTGGGCCCCCTCAAAAAGGTCGTCAGGTACAGGTAGGGTTCTGTGTCTCCACAGAGCCGTCTCACAAAGGCCACCCTTCCCCCCTCATCATCAACCAAGCAAAAACGCCAGCAAGCACCCCATCTGCTCTTCCACGATCTCCGCCTCTCATCCCAAGGGCATCACGGCGGCAGCGTGACTTGAACCCGGCCAAAGCATTGAGGGAAGAAGAGCGCGTCATAGGGCTGATCGTAAACGACACGTTCCCATTCCGCGTCGATGGGAGTGACGATGGGCACGATCGTGAGAGAATCCCAAGAATCAGGTGTCAGGGTGGAACTCATCTGTGGGGTGTAAATCAAGCCGCTGCCGATCCGGCGCACGAATTCGATGCGGATGGTGCCCAGCGGGAAGAGCACTTCAGGCAGCCCCGACGACCCACCCGAGACCATGCCATGCACGTCCGGCCCGGCGAGGTTCATGTTGAAGGCGTACTTCAGCAGGTTCTCCACGCCGTCGTTATGCGGTGTTGCCGTCAATGTCGCGTCCGACCCGGTGAGACCGGCGTTGGCGATGGTGTTGTTAGCCGCCTGCTCAGGGGTGATGCCGGTGCCGGTGAGGGTGATGTCATACGGGTTCTTGGATCCGCTCACGTTACTGGCAATGTGGAGGGTAGCGGTCTTTGCGCCGCTGCTTGTGGGGGAAAAGGTGACGGTGAAGGTAGCGGTACCGGGGCCGACGGGAATGCTGGTCGCGCTCAGGGCACTTAGGGTGAAGTCGGCATGGTCCGTCCCGTCCTTGGTGATCACTAGACTGGTCAGGTCAGCATTGCCGGGGTTGGTGATCGTGAAGCCAATTGGTGAGCTACTGCCCCCTGTGACTACGGAGCCAAAAGCCACGCTGCCACCGTCTGCTACCGGCGCTGCCTGCGCCACCGCGATGTCGGGAGCAGTTGTGCTGTCAATGTTGACCTGTGCCAAGAAGTTTGAAACGGAAGCCCCAGCGAGCCGGAAGTCCCCGCCCACGATCAATTGCCCGGAAGCGGTCGCTGCAAGAGCGCGGACCAGATTGTCCGTGCCAGAGCCAAGTGCCGACCATGAACTGCCGTCCCATTGGGCAATGAAATTGGCGGGTGTTCCGCCGGCCGAACTGAAGTTCCCTCCGGCGTAAAGATTGCCGCCTTGGGCGGCGAGGGCATAAACCAAGCCATTCAATCCCGAACCCAGAGGCGACCATGTGCTGCCACTCCATTTTGCGATATAGGAGGCGGGGTTTCCACCGGCCGTGGTGAATTGTCCCCCGGCATAAAGGTCACCTCCCATTACAACAAGGGTGTTGGGAGCAACATTCACCCCAGAGCCCAGCGCGGACCAAGCAAGGCCGTCCCATTTAGCGACGCCGTTGGCAGGTACACCGCCTGTAGTCGAGAAAGATCCACCGATGTACAGGTCGCTGCCGCTGGCCACCATCGCGTTCACACTATTGCCCACGCTGCCCACCCCGGCACCTAGAGCAACCCAAGTGGAGCCATTCCACTTCGCAATATTGCTCACCGACACGCCTCCTGCCGAAGAGAAGCTGCCTCCGGCGTGCAACTCGCCGCCGATCATTGCCAGCGCTCTCACCACGGGGATGAAGCCACCGCTAATGCCCGTGCCGAGGGCGGACCAGGAACTGCCGTTCCATTGGGCAATCTGGTTGACCGCCACCCCGCCAGCAGAAGTGAAGCGTCCACCCGCAAAGAGGTTGGAACCGTCGGCGAGCAACACGGCTACCTCCGCGCCAAACACACCGCTGCTCAGGCCGCTTCCGAGGGCCGACCAGGCACTGCCATCCCATTTCGCGATGCGATTGGCGGCAACTCCGCCCACAGTCGTAAAATCGCCTGCCACGTAGAGTGTTCCACCGCTTACCGCCAACTCACCGACGGAGCCGTCCATCCCTGAGCCGAGAGCAGACCAAACGCTACCGTTCCACCGGGCGGTGTTTTTGGCTGGCACGCCGCCGAGGGCCGAAAAATATCCTCCGGCGAAGAGGTCGTCGCCACTGACCGCCAAGACGTAAATGCCGAAGGCCCCATCATCCGCGTCTCCTCCAACAGCCGACCATGTAACCCCGTTCCATTTAGCGATGCCTCTGGCCGTCGCGCCGCCGGCGGTCGAGAAGGGGCCCGCCACCACCAGTTCTCCACCGAAGTTTGCCAAGGCAAGTACAACGTCGTCAGTTCCCGAACCAAGCGCAGACCACAGGGCTCCATTCCATTGAGCGATGTTGGCGGATGACACCCCTCCAGCGTGAGAAAAATCTCCCCCTGCATAGATCACTCCACCGTTTGAAGCCAGGGAATAAACAACAGGAAAGGAAGAACCTCCGGTCATCCCGCTGCTTAGAGCAGACCATGCGCTGCCATTCCACCGGGCAATGCTATTGACAGTGAGTCCAGCGACTCCGGCGGTTTGAAACCCGCCGCCTACAATGACGTCCCCGCCAACGACCAGGAGAGCCTCGACAAAGCCGTTGACTCCGGAATCGAGCCCGGACCATGTCGTGCCATTCCACTTGGCGACACCTCGGCTGGTGATGCCTCCTGCTGTCACAAATTGGCCTCCGACAAAAAGATTTCCGCCATTCGACGCCAGGGCATACACGCTCGGCGCAAAGCCTTCACCGCCATTGCCCAAGCCTGTGCCCAGGGCCGACCACGCCGTGCCGTTCCACTTGGCGATGCCTCCGGCAGCGACGCCCCCGGCTGTGGTGAAATCCCCTCCGGCATAGAGATTGCCTCCCAAAATTGCCAGAGAATAGACCCTTTCATCCATCCCAGAACCCAGGGACGACCAGACATTGCCGTCCCACTTCGCAATACGATTTCCCACAACGCTCCCAATCATTGTGAAATCGCCGCCAAAATAGAGATTCCCACTCCCGTCGGCGAACAGGGCATAAACCGAACCATCAGCTCCTGGCAGGCCGGGACTGAGACTCAGCCAGTCCACGTCGCTGAATGTGGGATCGATGCGCACGGGATAGACCGCGCCCGCATCCTCCACCACCACGCACAGCCGGTCCGTAGCCAGCACTTCAAGACGGGCCGTAAGCTCGCGCCCGCTGGCATCACTGACGCGCAGGCGGTGGTAGGCCAACTCGCGCCCAGTGGCGTCGAGCGTGAGCGTGGCTCCGTATCCGGCCTGCTGGGCCACGGCACCTGCCACTTCCAGCCCCACCGTCAGCTCTCCCGCGCCCGGCGGACGCTCCACCACCACGAAATCCTGCCGCACGCCGTCCGTGCTGACGCTGTATTCCTCCGCCAAGCCCGGCCGCAGCCAGAGGACGCTGTCCTTGGTGGCCTGCACCTCGCCGGTAGCGGAAAGGACGAAAGTGGGTTGCGCCATACCGGCTGGGGAAGCGCGGGAGATAGAGGCGGCTCGCACGCGGAAGCGGTTCGGCTTCCCGGCGTCCTCATCGGCTGTCGAGGTCAGCCACATCCCCTCCGGCGTGGCCTGCGCCTCCAGGTCCTGCATGATGGCCCGCAGTTTCGCCCCATCCGCCGTGGGCGTGATGGAAATGCCGTCACCCGAATACTGCTTCTGCGCCTCCGCCCCAAGCTGGTCAAACGGAATGGACTGCGACGGTGGAGCGGGAGTGCCTTCGACTGTCTCCGCGTGAAGGGATGCCGCAGCCGATAGGAGGAGGACAAAATAGAGAGGCGTTTTCATACACCCCCTACTGTGCCGTTCGGCGCCGGATGTTACATGCGAGCCGACACAATTGTAAGATTGGGGGATTCCCCCATCGGGGAGACCTGCCAAACCGCTCGCACTTTTTCCGAAACATTCTCGTGCAGAAAGCGCATTGATTGGTTAGGAAATCATCCGCCCTTTCCATGTCGGCCGCGAACACCCGCACCTGTCCTCAATGCGCCATGGCCGTCCCTTCCGGCTTTCCTGAGGGACTGTGCCCGAAGTGCCTGCTGACGGGCGGGACGCCTGCGGAGCCGCCCTTGCCGGATGACGAGGTGGCAGACATCGACCGGACCCTCTTCGTGGAGGCGCCCACGCCCTCCCAGCTGTCGCGGCCTGCTGGCATTCCCAGCGTCGAGGTGCTGCGCCGACTCTTTCCGGATCTGGAGATCCTCGATCTCCTCGGCGCGGGCGGCATGGGCGCGGTTTACAAGGCGCGGCAGCCGCGCCTGAACCGGCTCGTGGCGCTCAAGATCATGGTCTGCCCGCCGGGCCATGCGGCGGACTTTGCCCTGCGCTTCGAGCGCGAGGCACAGGTGCTCGCCCGACTCAATCACCCCCACATCGTCACCATTCACGACTTCGGCGATCTCCCGCCGGAGCGCACGGGTGACGACCCGCTCTTTTACTTCCTCATGGAGTATGTGGATGGCACGGACCTGGGGCAGCTCATCAAATCGAAGGAGCTGAAGCCCGCGCAGGCACTTGCCATCGTGCCGCAGATCTGTGAGGCGCTGCAATACGCGCACGACCAAGGCATCACCCACCGGGACGTCAAGCCCGCGAACATCCTGCTCGACCAGAATGGCACGGTCAAAATCGCCGACTTCGGCCTGGCCAAGATGGGCGGCGGCAGCATGGAGGAGGCGATGATGACGGGCCTCACGCAAACGGGCACCGCCATGGGCACGCCGCACTACATGGCCCCGGAGCAGTGGGAGCACCCGGAAACCGTCGATCACCGCGCCGACATCTACGCCCTCGGCGTCGTCTTCTACGAGATGCTCACCGGGGAGCGCCCCGCGGGCGTCTTCGAGCCGCCGTCCAAGTGCTCGCCCGTGGACAAGAAGCTCGACGGCGTGGTCATGCGCGCCATGGAAAAGAACCCCGACCGCCGCTACCAGAAGGCGAGCGAGATCGGCGACGATGTGACGCGCATCTCCGGCGCAAACCCACGTGCGGGCAAGGCCCCCGTGGAAAAGCGAGGTCGCTCGCTCATGCCGCTCTTCGCGCTCGCGGCGGTGGCGATGCTCGGCATCGGAGGCTGGGCACTTTGGCCGGAGGAAGACGAGAAGGCAGACGGATCGGCTCGGCCACCGGCGACCGCCGCGCCACAAGCCACGTTTACCTTTGGCAGTTCGCGTTACGCCTTGGTGAATGAGGGACACACCTGGCCGGAAGCTCGGAAGCTGGCGGAGGCGAGCGGCGGACGGCTCGCAGTCTTCGAGACCGAGGCAGAGGAGAGCGCTGTCCGCGAGCATGTGCGCCCTTATCTCGAAAGCCAAATGTATTGGATCGGTGGCTTTGCCGAGGAAGGTTCTCGCAACATTCGCTGGTTGAATGACCAGCCCGTCGGCAGTGCCTCATGGGCGCGCGGCCATCCTGGCTGGCGCACTGACGCCGCTTCCCCAGAGGTGCAAACTTTGGGCCGGCAACTCTGCGCCGTCGGCGTTTCCATTATTAAGAACAAAGAAGAGCCGGGGAGGTGGATACACGTTACGTCGCAGGGGAGAAACCATCCCGGCTACCTCATTGAGTGGGATGATGCCGCCTCCGCTCCACCCTCGCCGGTCGCCGGAGGTCCAAGCACCCTGCCCTCACACGAATGGGTGAAAGTGGACTGGGTAGGGCACAACACCTGGCGGGACAGCGAGATTTGCCGCCTGGTGACGGCGAAAGAGCTGGCGCGGGACGGCGGGCTTAAGCTCTCGAACATCGAACTATGGATGTCCGATCGCGTGCCTGGCTTCAGCAAGCTTCAGAACGGGGGCATCCGATTGCGATGGAAGAGCACCGTAGATACCCCGGAAAGAATAGCGAATCTGATGGTCTCGCCGCGTGGAAACTTCAAATGCTCGGTCAATGTGAGCCTCAAAAACGGGGCCACGGTTCAATACGGCGGCCATGGAGATGAGTTTAAGCTGGGGAACATCCCGCACGGCGGCCTGCCGCCTCTGGGTGAGGAGATGGAGGTGGAGATCGCCTGCGTGGGACGGATGCTGATCCTGAAACAGGGGGGCGTCCTCCAAGGCACCCTCGAACTCCCCGATACGTCCCCTCCTTCCTACCCGCAATTCCGGGGCAACAACGTCGTGGTTACTGAGGCGTCGGTGATCAACCTCGACGGACTGAGCGAGGCGGAGGCGCTGAAGGTGCTGGGCGTGCCCATTTCGCCCCCACCCGCCGATTGGATCGATGTCGATTTCGCCGGGGCTGATCCCGCCAGTTTCGCCAAGGGGGCCATCCAGGAAGGCCGACAACTGCGCCTTCAGCACGGGGTGTGGTTTCCCACCCCAGACAAGACGTTCCAGAACGTTGCCCAGAGGGTGACTTTGACGTGGCGTGCAGACACGGAGAATCTCAACCTGTTGTTCGGTCCCGCCGCTTCAGAGCGGTCAAAGTATGCGCTGAACAAGCATTACGCCAAAATCAACACCACCAACTTTGGCAATCGCTACTGCGAAATCGGCCATCTCACAACCACCGCGACCTCGCTCACGGGTTCTGCGAAACCCGTCGATCCTCCCATCAATCCTGGCGATCAGGTCGTGCTCATCTTCGCCACGATCGGTGACGACCACTACGTCTCGCTCAACGGTAAACTACAGCACTCAGTGCAGAGTCCCCTGCCCGCATCGCCTGCGGGCTACGAGACGGTGGTCAGCGCCTACGAAGCCCTGCTGGACAAATATGAGTACCTGCCGCTGGACGGGTTGAGCAAAGAGGAAGCCTTGAATCTACTGGGCCTCCCCACCCCGCCTCCACCCGCGAAGTCTGCCGTCGGCAAGGGCCGTCTCACCGGCACCGGCACCATGTACGATGGCAAACCGGTGGATCTGTCGAAGACAGCCGCGTATGACGACTTCGTGGACGTGTTCGTCAACAATGCCTACTGGGTGGCGTTGCGCGCGAACGGGGAGACGATCTCATCGCATGGCATGGCCGACCACAAGGACATCCGCAAAATCGGACGCAGGTTCGGCGGGGATCCCTGTTTCATTGATGCCGCAGGGAAGATCCACTTTCTCGAGGGACGTGAGGAGATGGAGCTGCCCGCAGCTCTGCAGGACGGGGTGGTGGTGGATGCCGTTTGCGGGAACGACCACGGCGTGGCGCTGCTGGAAAATGGGGAGGCGGTGGTGTTTGGCAGGCGCTACGAGGAGGCGATGGACGATTCCAGTGGGGCGATAGGGACAGCCACTCCACGATGGCCCCTGCCACCGCCCGCGGCGCTGCAAAAGGTCAAGGCGCTGGCGGCGCTTAAAACCCACGCGGCCACCCTACACGATGACGGTACTGTTTCTGTCTGGGGCTGGGAGGGCGCGGTGGCCTGGGAGCCTGAACCCGAGATGAAGCCGGTCCTTCAAATCGCCTCCGCGATGGACGCCCTCCGGATGCTGGACGCCGACGGGCAGGTATGGACTTTTCCCCTGCCAAGGAGCACGCATCCAGACCAGCCAGTCGGGTTCAATGGCAAGTTGCTGCGGCTGGACAAGGAGGCCGTGCGGCTCAGGGATCAAGTGTGGCAGCGCAAAGACGGGACTTGGTCGGGGGATAAAATAGACAGCCGGACCATGGAACTGCTGCAATCGGGCCAGTTGGAGGCGAACGCCGTCTTTGCCCTCGTGGCCAGCACGGGTCCCGCAGGGCCGTTTGGGTATCTCCTGCGGGTGGAGCCTGCCGACGCTGCCAGCACCTCTCGCTGACCTGGCACCCAACGCGGTCTGCCCTTCACGGAGCGGCGGGTGCCACCGAACCCTCCAGCAGGAAGAACTGCATCCCAGAAAGGTTGGCTGTAGCGAGTTCAAGACGCAGTCTCGCAGCTCCCCCTCCGGCATCGGTCAAAGACCAGCCTGTGATCCACGACGCAGGGATCGAGTTCCACGCGCCCAAGTCAGCATTGTAGCGTGGCACGAATTGAAGATTGCTGGTTCGGTAAATGCCATCGGCCCCCAACGTGCCCCCACCCGGAACGCGAAAATCCAACGTGAGGTCGGCACCCGACGCAATGCCTGGCGTCGCTGAGGCAGCGTCACCGGAACTCCTGGGGTTCAAAGCGAACAACCGCTCTTCGAGATTCGTCAGTCCGTCCCCGTCCGGATCCTCCCCGTCTCCTGAGATCAGAGGATTGGCGATCTCAGCCGGAGTGAAGTGCTGGCCCATCCACAGCTGAGCGTAGCTGCGGAAAGCAAACGGGGCATGGATCGCGTGGCCTCGCCGTCCCAGCGCATCGACAGGAAAGGCTTGAAGCAGGTAGTCTTCATCCGTCGTCAGAGCCCCATTCCCGTGACGCACCGCCAACTCCACGAGGCTGCCGGGTGGATTGGCCCCCGAAGAACCGGATGCCACCACCACTCCCCCATGAACCACCCGGTATTCAACGGACACCACATTGGGGGGCACCCCGAGCAGCCGGTCGATGTGAAACGCACGCCACTGAATAGGCCCCCAGCGCTCCAGATCATCGCGCAGCCGGACACCCAGCAGATGATAGCCCTCCGGCAAGCTGCTGAGAGTAACCGTCGGTATCTGCGGAGACAAGTTTGCTGTCGCGACTTCTGGGACGGCAAAAGCGGTTCCACTGCCTGCACCAGGATCGCTGTCGATGAACCATTCCCCTGCGGCGAGACGGCGTGACTCCGGTGGTTCCTCTTGCTTGTGGAAGGCGCGCCAGACCACATGGCCCCACTCACCGGTGCCATCCTTCACACGCACCCCAAGCAGATGGTATCCCGTGCCCAGTCCGTTGAGAGTGACGGCAGGCACCGCCACTGTGGTTGTGGCTGTTTCCGCAGCGGGAACAGCGAAGGGCGTTCCCGCTCCACGGCCTGGATCACCGTCGATGAACCACTCCCCTAAAGCCAGTTCCGCCGCCGAAGCGTCCAGCGGAAAACACAACGCCAATCCGATAAATAGAAACCGATTCATAACTCAGGTGGGGATGGAGGGATCAGTCACGGGCTTCAGCACGCACTTCAAAGGTTAGCCCCGTGGAATCCGGCACCAGCGGCGGCACGGCAAGATAAAGAATGCGCGGCAGGGCCGGAATTTGCCCCGGCACAAAGGGCGCTATGCCTCCGTACATACCCATATCCACACCGCCTGTGCCCGCGCCGATGGCAGGACTGCCCGCTTTGAGAAGGAAGGTTTCGGCGGCAATCGCGTAAGCTGTCGCATCCTGAAACACATCCGCAAAACCGCTGTAGGCCAGGCTGAGGTTTCCATTTTCATCTGGCAATGCCGAGTCGCTGATGGACAGGCAATGATCGAAAACAGCCGCAGAGTTGCCTGAACTATAGTAGAAGACCGATTGTTTTCCGATGAGGATCGTATTGCGAAAGACGAAAGGAGGGCTGTTCGATGAAATCCTCACTGGGCCTTGAGTTTGCGAGCCAGATCCAAAGTAATACCCGAGGACACAGTTCTCAATCATCGTATTGATCGATCCGCTTTGGAGGACGCCTACGGCCCAGGTCCCGACGACGGTGTTGTCTGTCGCGTATATACCCGGGATCAGACTTCCCACTTCGGCATGGGCCTGCGTCAAAGCAATCTCCGATTCGACTCTACAATTGAGAATCAATGAGCCGGTGCAACCGTCCAAAGAAACACTGTCTTTCACTAGGCAGCGGTCCATTTTGACTCCGGCGCACATGTGGCTGACCGTGACGGTATTGAACGTTAAGCCTTCAAGAACCGAGCCGCCGGCATGCCGGTAGTCTGGATCAGATGTGTATCCGAAGTCTCGAAGCTTCACCGCGCCCAAAATGGTCACTCCGACATTGGTGGTGCTGGCGGCTTGGCCTCGGATGTACAATCGTTTGTTCATCACAAACTGTGGATAGTCGATATTGGACCCAGATACGAGAATGGTATCCCCAACCGCTGCCGCTTCCACGGCATCCTGGATGGTCCGAAAATCAGCGGGATGCGACGTGTTATTATCCACCGTCCAGGTGGCAGCGCGCAGCGAAACGAAGGGTGCCAGCAGGGCGAACAAGCAGAGATGAAGTTTCATAGGAAGTGGTGTGATGGGTCAGATGGTTGATTCCCCCCCCTACTGTGCCGTCTAGTGGACGATGTTACCGCATTTCGGTACTTTCTGCGATAGGCGCCCCGCTGCCTCCCTAGCCTTGGCCTCAGTGGCGACGATCCATTCGTGGTTTCGCTTTTTGGCTTGGCAAGAGAGAGCCACTCCGTTAGCCATCTGCGCTCATGGATGACGACAACAATCGGCCGAACGCATTCCCCACCACCCAGTGGAGCCTCATCGTGCGCGCGGCGGCGGCGGATCCGGCAGAGCGCGAAAAGGCCTTGGCCGAGATCTGCACTCTCTATTGGCCACCGGTGTATGCCTTCATCCGCTCCCGGGGCCACTCCCCTCATGATTCCGAGGACCTAACTCAAGGCCTCTTTGCCGAACTGCTGGAGCGCAATGACTTTGTCAAAGCCGACTCCAACCACGGCAAGCTGCGAAGCTACCTGATGACGGCAACGAAGAATCATCTCCACAGCGCCCACCGGCGCGAGAACCGTCAGAAGCGCGGCAGCGGAGCCGTCATGCTTTCATTCGACG
>CAXBNA010000152.1:0-15602 GCA_963976915.1 uncultured Verrucomicrobiales bacterium | reverse complement strand
AAAGATCTGGAAGAACTGTGAAGCCAGTTCGGGATAGGAGAGGCTGGCCCAGTCGCCGAACTTTTCAGAGAGATCGGGGAGTGAGTCGGGAAGGAAAAGGCCGGCATCGGGCGCCAGCCCCGCTTCGACAGCCTGAGAAAAGGTGTGCGGATCGGTTTGGCCTCGGGTGGAAAGGTACTGCATGGGTGGGCCATCAACGTGCCTGAAGAGCGGCGAGGCTCAAGTGGGGATTGGAAGGCAGTCCGACTACTTTCCAAGCATCTGCCGGAGGAAGGGGGCGGTGTGACTGGTCTTGTGCTTTGCGACTTGTTCCGGCGTGCCTTGGGCGACGATGGTGCCGCCGTCCTTGCCGGCTTCGGGGCCGATGTCGATGAGGTAGTCGGCTTCGGCAAAGACATCGGGGTGGTGCTCGATGACGACCACCGTGTGACCTTCATCGACGAGGCGGTGGAGGAGGTCGATGAGGCGGGCAACATCGGCGGCATGGAGGCCGATGGTGGGTTCCTCGATGAGGTAGAGATTGCGCTTGTCGGTGGTGAGGCCGCGCATGCGCTGGGTGGCGGTTTTGCCTTGGCCCACGTTGAGCTCGGTGACCAATTTCAAACGTTGAGCCTCGCCGCCGCTGAGGGTCGGGCTGGGCTGGCCGAGTTGCAGGTAGCCCACTCCGGTTTCGGCGAGGAGGTTGAGCGGGCGGGCGATTCTTGGGACGCTGGCAAAAAACTCGGCAGCTTCGGTGATGCTCATCTTGAGGACCTGCCCGATGTTTTTGCTGTTGTACTCGATCTCCAGCGTGGGGGAATTGAACCTCATGCCGTCGCAGATCTCACAGTGGACGCGGGTGGTGGGGAGGAAGTTCATCTCGACCTTCACCTCGCCGTTTCCAGAGCAGTTCTCACAGCGACCGCCTTCGGTGTTGAAGGAGAAGCGTCCGGGGCCGTAGCCGCGCGCACGTGCGGCGGGGAGTTGAGCGAACAGCTTCCGGATGTCATCCATGACGCCGACGTAGGTGGCGGGGCAGGAGCGGGAGGTTTTTCCAATGGGGCTCTGATCGACTTCATGGACGGCATTGATGGCGTCGAAGCCGCTGGCGGTCTTCCACGGTTTGTTCGGGAGCTTCTTCTTGTGGCGGGCTTTGGCCGCCGCGTTCTTGGCGATGGGAAGAAGGACGCCGTGGAGGAGGGTGCTTTTCCCCGAGCCACTGACGCCGGTGATGACGGTCAGGCGGCTGAGGGGGATGCGGATGTCGATGTCCCTGAGGTTGTTCGCGGTGGCGCCGTTGATCTGAAGCCAGCCGGAGGAAGGGAGGGTGGCGTGGGTTTCGTCTCTCGGCGGCTTTTGCTTCTTTGCGGTTTTCCCTTTTGATTTGGGCGCGGCGGGAGCCTTGCCCTCGGGTTTGGGCAGGGGGCGGCGTTCACCCCGGAGTGGGTGGACGAGGGGATGACGGAGACTTTGGCCAGTGATGCTGGCCTTGTTCTTCATCAACTGGGCGAGCGTGCCCTGGGCGACGAGTTCGCCGCCGAAGCGGCCCGCGCCAGGGCCGAGGTCGATGATGGTGTCGGCGCGGCGCATGGTGTCGTCATCGTGCTCCACGACGAGGAGGGAGTTCCCCTTGTCTCGGAGGGCGATGAGGGTGTCGAGCAGGCGGTGGTTGTCGCGCGGATGGAGGCCGATGGTGGGCTCGTCGAGGACGTATAGGACGCCGCGCAGGTTACTGCCGAGTTGGGCTGCAAGACGGATGCGTTGGGCCTCTCCACCGCTGAGGGTGTCGGCGCTGCGATTCAGTTGGAGGTAGCCGAGACCGACCTCGCGCATGAACTTCAGCCGCTGGCGGATCTCGGTGACAATGTCGCGGGCGATGATGGCTTCTGTGCCCTTGAAGCTGAGGGTGCCCATGGCTTCCTCGGCCTCGGTGGAGGCGTGGCTGTGGATCTCGTGGAGATGGAGTCCTTGGAGCTGGACGGCGCGGGCCTGGGGGTTGAGTCGGGCTCCCTGGCAGAAGGGGCAGGTCTCCCGCTCGCTCTCTTCACCGTCATCGCTGGAGGAGGTAGAACGGCGTTCTTCTTCGAGTTCGGCTTCGAGTTGGGAGATGTCGTCGCGGCGCTTGGATGTGTCATTCGTGCTCATCTTCCAGCCGAAGCCCCGGCAGGCGCGGCACCAGCCGTGGGGACTGTTGAAGGAGAAGAGGCGGGGATCGAGATCCTCGAAGGAGTCGCCGCAATCCGGGCAGCTCATGGCGGTGTTGAGCACGCGAATTTCGCCGTTCTTGTTGTGGAGGCGGAGGGTGCCTTTCCCGAGCTTGAGTGCGCGTTCGACGAGGTCGCGCATTTCGATGGCCTTGGTCTTCTTGTTCACCGTCGCGACGACCGCGTCGATGGTGTGTTCCTTGAAACGGGAGAGTTTTTGGAAACCTGCCGTGGGCTTGAAGGTGCCATCGACGAGGAGGGTCTCGATACCCTGCTTTCGAGCGTTCTCGGCCACTTCGGTGTGGAAACCTTTCCTCGCGCGAATGAGCGGTGCCATGAGGTGGAGTTCGCTCTTCTTGGCGAGACCGAGGAGCGTCTCGGTGATAGCGGAGAGGCTTTGTTTCTTCACCGGGACCTCGCACTTCGGGCAGAATTGCGTGCCGAGTTTGGCGAAGAGGAGGCGGAGGAAGTGATAGACCTCGGTGACGGTGGCGACGGTGGATTTGCCGCCGCCGCGCGAGATGCGCTGCTCAATGGCGACCGTGGGCGGGACGCCGCTGACGAGATCGACATCCGGTTTCTCCATCTGCTCGACGAACGTGCGAGCATAGACACTCATGCTGTCGAGGAAGCGGCGTTGGCCCTCGGCAAAAACGAGGTCGAAAGCGAGGGAGGATTTTCCAGAGCCGCTGAGGCCGCTGACGACGACGAATTGGTCGCGCGGGATGTCGATGCTCAGGTTCTTGAGGTTGTGCTCGCGGGCACCGCGAATCTCAATGCTGTTCGAGATTCTTGGTTGGAGATTCTTGGTTCTGGGTTCTGGGTTCTGGGTTGGTGTTGTTTCGGCGGCTCGGAGGGAGTCGATGGGTGCGATGTCGCGGTAAGAGATGCGCTTGGCGGACTTTGAACCTGGAGTTTTGATTTTGTGGCTGAGGAACTTCCCGGTCCAAGAAGCGTCGCAGGCGGCGACTTGCTCGGGGGTTCCGGCGATGACGAGGTGGCCACCCGCCGCTCCGCCTTCGGGGCCGAGGTCGATGACCCAGTCGGCGCACTGGATGACCTCGATCTTGTGTTCGATGACGAGGAGGCTGTGGCCTTCATCGACGAGGCGCTGGAGGAGTTTCACCAGCAGGGCGATGTCGTCGAAGTGGAGGCCGGTGGTCGGTTCGTCGAGCAGGAGGAGGGAGGCTTCGCCGGAAGTGAGGGCGGGTCCGGAAATGAGGTGACCGACGAGCTTCAGGCGCTGGGCCTCGCCCCCGCTGAGGGTGCTGAGGGGCTGGCCGAGCGTGAGGTAGCCGAGGCCGGCCTCTTGCAGAAGGGCGAGCTGGGCGACGACTTGGGAGCAGCGGCGGGCGGCGGAATTGGAGGCGCGGGTTTCGTCGGCCTCAAAGGTGAACCAAGTGACGGATTGATCGACCGTGAGCTGGAGCGCGTCATGGATGGATCTGTCGTCGAGCTTGAAGGCGAGGGCGTGGGCTTGGAAGCGGGTGCCGTTGCACTCGGGGCAGGTGACATACAGGTCGCTGAGGAACTGCATCTCAATCTTCTCGAAGCCGTTGCCCATGCAGCGCTCGCAGCGCCCTTGGCCGGAATTGAAGGAGAAGAAGCCGGGCGTGAGGCCCTGGGCCCTGCCGTCGTCGGTCTCAGAGAAAAGCTGCCGGATCAGGTCGAAGGCTCCGACATACACGGCGGGCGTGGAGCGCGGCGTGCGGGCGAGGGGCGATTGATCGACGAGGACGACTTGGCCGAGTTTTTCGTGGCCGGTGATGGAGCGGAGGCGGCCGGGTTCGTCCTCGCAAACCTCGCCACGCATGCGCTGGAGATTTCGGTAGAGGACTTCGTGGACGAGGGTGCTCTTTCCTGAGCCGGAAACGCCGGTGACGCAGCAGAAGACATCGAGGGGGAAGTCGATGTCGAGATTCTGAAGGTTGTTCTGCTTTGCGCCGCGGAGGGTGAGTTGGCGCGACTTCTTCGTCCTTCGACGTGTGGTGGGCGGCTCGATCGCCTTGCGGCCGGTGAGGTAATCAGCCGTCAGAGAACCGACCGTTTTTTCGAGACCGTTCAGGTCACCGCTGTAAACCAGGTGTCCACCGTCGCGTCCGCGACCGGGGCCTATCTCGAGGAGGTGATCAGCGGCGCGGATGACGGCTTCCTCGTGCTCAACGACGAGGAGGGTGTTGCCCTTGTCGCGCAGGCCTTCCATGACGCCAATGAGGCGACCGATGTCGCGCGGGTGGAGGCCGATGCTGGGTTCGTCGAGGACGAAGAGGGTGTTTACGAGGGAGGCGCCGAGGCAGGTGGTGAGGTTGACGCGCTGGAGTTCACCACCGGAGAGAGTGCGGGTCTGACGGTCGAGATGGAGGTAGCCGAGCCCGGCCCGGTCGAGGTAGCTGAGGCGGGAGAGGACCTCTTTTCGCAGCATCTCGGTGGCGTGATCCGCCTCGCTGATGGGCCAGCTCTCCATGGTGGGCTGGAGGTCGGTGACGGGGAGAAGCCAGACATCGGCGATGGTTTTTCCACCGACGCGAAACTGGAGCGCCTCCTTCTTGAGGCGCCCGCCGCTGCAATCGCGACAGGTGGTGTAGGCCCGGAACCGGCTGAGGAAGATGCGAACGTGCATCTTGTAGGAGCGGGATTCCAACCAGTGGAAGAAGCCGCGCACTCCATACCATTGCTGATGCGCCCAGGCTTCCTCGGGGTCATCGGATTCGCCTTCAATGATCCACTCTTGATCCTCCTTCGAAAGATCGGCGAAGGGGGTGGTGATGGAGATGCCTTTGCGTTTGGCGGCGCGTTCGAGGTCGTCCTGGCTTTCGCGGTAGGTCTCCCCTGCGAAGGCTTTCACCAGGCCGTCCTGGATGCTGAGGTTCTCGTCGGGCACCGCCTTGCGGATGTCGAGGCCGAGCGTGCGGCCAAAGCCGCGGCAGGTGGGGCAGGCACCGATGGGGTTGTTGAAGCTGAAGAGACCCGGCGTGGGGGCGGGCAGTCGGATGTCGCAGTCGGCGCAGCGCCAGTCGGTCGAATAGGAATGCGGATTGCCGAATCCGGATTGCGGATTGTCCGCGAACAAGACCGAAATTTGGCCTTTGCCGAGACGGAGGGCGGCTTCGAGGGCCTCGCTGAGCCGGGTGCGCTGGGTGGGGTCGAGCTTGACGCGGTCCTGAACGACGAAGACCCGGGCGGGGAGTCGCTTCTTGCCGAAGGTGTCGGGCTCGTCGGTGCGGTAGGTCGCGCCAAAAATGTGCACGCGGAGGTAGCCTTGACTGCTGAGGAACGGGAAGAATTCTTTGGCGGGTGTTTTGGCAGGAACCTCCACTTCGAAACCGATGAGGGCGGATTGACCGGCGTGATGATGGAGGAGGTCGTGAAGGATACTGGCAGGTGTCTCGGGGCGCACGGGACGGGCGCACTCGGGGCAGGCGGCTTCCGCGAGTCGCGGGAAGATCATCTTCAGGTAGTCATTAATCTCGGTGATGGTGCCGACGGTGGAGCGGGTGGAGCGGACGTTGTTGACCTGCTCAATGGCGATCGCGGGAGGGATGCCGTGGATGGCATCGACCTTGGGCTTGTCCATGCGCTCGAAAAACTGGCGCGTGTAAGGGGAGAACGTCTCGACGTATCGGCGCTGGCCCTCGGCGTAGATCGTATCGAAGGCGAGGGACGACTTGCCGCTGCCACTGGGGCCGGTGACGACGCAGAGCTTGCCGATGGGGAGATCGACATCGATGCCCTGGAGGTTGTTTTGGTGGGCACCGCGGACTTGGATCACGTCATGGTTGGCAGCGTGGGCCTTTTGGGCCTTTGAGGCGGGACTCTTGGGCTTTTTCTTCGCGAGGGTTGAGGAGCGGCGTGAGGCGGAGGGCATGGGAGAGAGTTACCCATAGACCTACGTGGGAGGTGGGCAAGGGTCCGCAGGCAATTGGTTTGCACTGTGGGTATGGCCTCTTTTTCTCCTCAGCGTCCGATTTTCTTCAGGTGCACGTGGAGGATGCGGGCGACCTCGGCGACGGGCTCGGGTTTTTCGACGAAGCCGTGCCAGTAGGGAACGATGAGTTCGGACTCGGCGGTGTTGAGGTGGGAACTGCTGTAGGAGACCACGCGATCCGAGGATTCGAGGAGGGGGCTGTCGTTGTAGTTGCCGATGATCGAGTGGTGGGGAACAAGGATGGGCGGCTCTTGGAGTCCGTCGAAGAAGGGGTGCTTGTCGGACAGGTTGCCGACGCTGTTGAAGGCGTAGAGACCCCAGTCGCGGATGCGTGGCGAGAGGGCATCCGTATTCCCGACGAGAATTTCCTTGGTGAGGAAAAGAGAATCGACCGGGAGTCGGATGAGGTTGGTCAGCCAGCGGACAACGTTCTTTCCGGCGACCGGGCTGCCCTTGTGCGGAGTGGCCATGAAGACAACTCGCTCCACGGCGGGTTGGGGTTGGAAGATGAGTTGGCTTTGGAGTCGGTCGAGGGTGCCGGACGAGACATTGAGATCCTCGGGCGGTTTGGCGAAGATGGCGTTCCAAAGGGCGTCTTTGGGCTCGATCACCTGCATTCGGGACAGGACGCCGCCCATGCTGTGGCCCACGAGGACCAAGTGCTTCATGCCGGGGTCATCTCCTTCAGGATCGATGAGGGAGATGGCCTGTTCCAAGGAATCGCGGAGACGCTCGGAGGTGGCGGGAATGGGAAGGCCGGTGGGATAGAGGAAGTACCAAGGTTGGTAGTTTTTCCGCAGCTTCGGATCGCTGTAGATCGCGTTGATCGTGTTCAACCAGATGTGGGGATCTGACATGAGGCCGTGCACGAAAATGACCGGGATGCGGGTGGGATCCTGAATCTCCATCCGGTAAAGGTGGCTCTGGTCGATCGTCCGTTCAGGGAAGAGGAGGCCGACGAAGGAGAACTTTTTCAGGAAGCGGTCATTGAGGGCCAGTTCCTTCGCCGCAGTGTAGTTGGCGGCAAGGGGGTGCCCACGTTTGCCGACCGGTGCCTCGTCTTTTTGGAGTCGGTTGTAGAAGTGGAGGTGAGCGTCGCGAGGTTGGCCGGGTTTGGTGGGCTTGGGGCCAAACTCGAGCATGGCCGTGAGCGTGAGGTGCCCTCCGTTCAGGGGCATGAGGGGATACTCGGCGGCGAGCTTCTCAGATCTGAGGACACGCCCGACGACCGGCACGCCGATGCCCTCCTCCACGGTGGCCGGGCTTTCTTTGCGAAACTTCACCCGCGAGGCGAGGGTGAGTTCGTCGATCATGTTCGGGGAGACCTCCTTCGGATTCCCAGGGGCGGGTTGGATGCCAATGCGGTAGGCGGTGAGGTCGTCGTTGAGGATGGTGCCATCCTTCCAACGCTTGGGGCTCATCTTCCCATCCCAATTGTCGATGCAGCGGGCCAGGGCGCTGTTGTAGGCGGTCTCGGCCTGTTGTCGAGTCCAACTGGAAGTGCCAGAGGCGTTCAGGGTGTCCCAAGCGGCTTCGGCCTGTTGAAGGTCTGCGGTGAGGCTGCGCTCGGTCCGTTTGGACAAACGGGAGCGACCGAGGTCGGTTTCGGTCTTCGCTTTCGGGGCGCTCATGCAGCCGGAGAGGCTGATGGCGATGGCGAGCGCGAAAAACGGGCTCCAGCGGTGGAGTTGGAGGCCTGGCATGGGCGGTTGGGTGGGGACTGGGGGCACGCAGCCGACTAGCGACTGAGTTCGAGCATCCGCGAGATGGGAAGCTCGGCGCGTTTCCGAAGCGCTTCATCCATCTCGACAGTGGGCGTGAGATCGCGGAGGGCGTCGTGGAGTTTCTGCAGCGTGTTGAGCTTCATGTAGCGGCAGTCGGCGCAGGCGCAGTGGCCCGTGGGACCGGGGATGAAGCGTTTGTTGGGCACCTCGCGTTCGAGACGGTGGAGCATCCCGGACTCGGTGACGATGATGAAGGTGTCGGAGGGATGGTCGCGGCAGTAGCCGACCATTTTTTCGGTCGAGCAGACTTCATCCGCGAGCATTCGGACGGTGTAGGTGCACTCGGGGTGGGCGACGACGGCCGCGTCCGGGTGTTCGTCCTTGATCGCTTGGATGCTGTCGCGGGTGAACTCGACATGAACGTAGCAGGCACCTTTCCAAAGGTCCATCTTGCGACCCGTCTGCT
Source organism: uncultured Verrucomicrobiales bacterium (assembly GCA_963976915.1). GTDB lineage: Bacteria > Verrucomicrobiota > Verrucomicrobiia > Verrucomicrobiales > Verrucomicrobiaceae > CAXBNA01. The sequence continues at coordinate 7,304 of CAXBNA010000152.1, read as the reverse complement.
CCATGACCCAGGAGCCGAGGTTTTGATCGGGGACGAAGAGGATGGGGCGGTCTTTGGGCGCTGCTTCGACGATTTTGACGGCGTTGCCGCTGGTGCAGATGCAGTCGCAGAGGGCCTTCACGTGGCCGCTGCAGTTGATGTAGGCGATGACGTAGTAGTTCTTCGCGGCGTTGGCTTTGAGAAACGCTTCGAGCTGCGGGCCGGGGCAGCTTTGTTCGAGCGAGCACCCTGCGTTCGCATCGGGGAGGATGACGGTCTTCGTGGGGTTCACGATCTTCGCGGTCTCGGCCATGAAGTGAACGCCGCAGAAAGCGATGACGTCGGCGTCGGTCTCTTTGGCCTTGTAGGCGAGGCCGAGGGAGTCGCCCACAAAATCGGCAATCTCTTGGATTTCACGATCCTGATAGTTGTGGGCCAGGATCACGGCGTTGCGTTCCTTCTTCAGGCGAAGGATTTCATCGATAAGGCTGGGGGCGGCGACGGCGACCATGAGGGAAGCATGGATACGACCGGGGATAGACTCAAGGGCGATGTGGATCTTTCGGGGAGGAAGGGTGGCCCGACAATCAATCAATCAGTTGGCCGGCTCAGTTCCTTATTTGTTGCTTCAATCTCCTTTTCCATCGGGTGAGAAAGAATAGGGCAAGGATTAAGGCAACGAACAAGAAAGGGGCGGCTACCCCGCACCACCATCAATGCAGGGCCTTGCCCTTGGTCTCAGGACCGAACCAGATGAGGATCATGCCGATCACATACACGCAGGAGAGGACGGTGTAGGCGTTGGCGGAGGCTTGGAGTGCGGTGACCTTGTCGCCCGCGAAGAGGCCCATGAGGTTGCCGAGTTGGAGGGCACCGATGGCTGCGATGAGGCGACCGAAGTTGAAGCAAAACCCCTGGCCCGTGGCCCGCACGCTGGTCGGGAACAGTTCGGGGAAGTAGAGGGGGAAGAAGCCGTAAAAGGACGAGGTGATGCCGCCGAGGAGGAAGGCGGACACAATCAGAGAATTCGGGATGCTCTCGCCAAGAAAGGGCTTGCTGAACTGGAAGAACACGACCGCGATGCCCATGCTGCCGGCACACAAGAGCGTGTAGGTGACACGACGGCCCAGCTTGTCCGCCAGAAGTGGGGTCAAGAGGGTGGAAAGGATGGCTCCGAGCGCGGTGGCCATGACCACCCAATCAATGACAGGCAGGTTCGACCCCGCGGGGGCGAGATCGGAGGCCCAGCGGGCGGCCTGCTGGGTGGAACCCCAGGTGCCCATGAGGGCCACGGATGCGATGCCTGCGCCGACGAGCAGGTTCCTCATGATGGCACTGCGCGTCTCGGTGACCGGCGTTCCTGAGCGAGTCGCTTCTGAGCTGGACGCGTGGGCGCGGGTCATGTAGCGCCGGACAGGCAGCAGGTAACCCCAGAGGGCGATGACGAGCCCGACCAGAGTGAGCAGCCCGGCGATGGTACTGTCCACGTTTGCCATGGGCGACCATATGTAGATGATCCCAATCGCGGCGAGGCAGGCGATCAGGACCCCCAACAGGTCAGCCGTGACCCAATGGGAGGTGGCGCCGGATTTCTTCTCCGCCTTCCATTTCTCGCTTTCGGGGACGAAGATGAGGATGAAAATATTGAGGACCGCGGGCAGGGCACCGCTAACGGCGATGAACCTCCACGCGCGGTTGTGGAGCATGAACTCGGCCGTCTGCTGGCTGAGGCCCCAGCTGCCCATCCATGCCGTCACCGTCTCGAGGCTGGCATTGAGATTGATGCTGAGCACGCCTGTGAGGAGAAAGCCGATGTTGGAGGCCGCGCCGATCATGCCCGCGATCCAGACGCGATTGCGTCCCGCCCAGATTTCATTGACGAGCGCGACGCCGAGCGACCACTCGCCCCCCATGCCGAGGGAGGCGACAAAGCGCAGACCCGCGAACTGCCAAGCCTCCGTCACGAAAGCGCAGAGGCCGGTAAAGATGGCGTAGGTGAAGATGGCCAGCGCCATGGCCTTCACCCGACCCAATTTATCCCCCAGCCAGCCGAAGAGCACACCGCCCGTGGCTGCTCCCACGAGAAAGACCGCGATGATGACGGTGAACCACTGGCCTTGAATGATGGGAGTGGCGTCCGGCAGGAGATCCTGCAGCGCGGGTTTTCCGATCAGGGGAAACAAGCCCATCTCGAAGCCATCAAACAGCCAGCCGAGGAAGGCAGCGATGAGGGCGGCGATGGCACCGCGGCGGGGAGTGGTGTTGGCGGCGAGGGAGGAAGACATGGATGGGGCTGGATGAGGGCGTGGTGGGTGGTGGGATGGCCGGAAGAGGCACAAACCAACGCCTTCGTATCAGCCGTTCTTGAGTGCAGGAAGGAAAAACGAAGATTTCCTGACGAAGAAGTGAACTCGGAAAGGGGCTCGGGGTGACCCCTTCATCGCAAGCCTTCAGGGGCCAGGACTGGTGAGGTCAAGGGGTGGCGTGTCTCCACCCGCCGGATTGGGGGGGGCGGACGGGCCACGACTCTGCAAATCAGGTGCGCGCAGAGCGCCCTTGCCAGAGTAGATCGGACAGGCGTGTCCGGTCTGCCTACTGGGCGGCGTGTTTTTTGCCTTTGGAGATGAAGCCGAGGAGACCGAGGACGAACAGAGCGGCAAGGATGCCGATGCCCGTCTTCCCAGCAGTACCCTTGCTCATGAGGACCCAGATGGAACCTGCGGTGGCGACACCGGTGGCAAGCGCCATGAGGCTGTTCCAGATGAAAGCCGACCTTCCGCGTGGACGGGCGGCTCCGAGGAGGCTGTTGGAGTTCATCAGCAGGAGGAAGGTGAAGTAGGCGATGGGGATCATGGCGCCGCCAATCACGGAGGTGGGGACGGCGAGGGCAGCCTTGGCATTGCTGTCGCTCCAGAGATAGAAGAGCCCCGCAAATCCGCCGACACCGGCGATGGTGGCTCCGAACATGTGGATGAACTTGTTCCCAGGTTTGTTGAACATCTCGCAGAGAGTGAAGCCGTTGATGAGCATCAGGATGATGATGGTGGAGAGGGCCATGCCGAGCACGCCGACGCCGAAGACGATCTGCCCGACCTTGGGTCCTGTAAGGGGAACAAGTGCGGCGGCGAGGTTGAAGTTGTCACGCTTCACCATCATGGCGGCGAGTTGGCGGTCGGCCTCCGGCAGGGCGTCGCGCTTGGCGCTCACTTGCTCAGCAGAGAGGTCGGCGAAGGCATCGCCGAGTTCGGCTTTCAGCCGGGCATCCGCGACTCCGTTGAAGGCACCCACCATGGCGGGGACGGGTTTGCCAGCTGCGTCGAGAACGTCGGCGGAACTGGCGTGGAATTGGGAGGCGGCAGCGATGACCACGCAGCTCGTGGCGAGCACGAAGGGAACGATCAAGCCAATGGAGAGATCGAAAATCGCGAGACCACGATGGTTTTTGCCCCAGCCTTTTTTGAGCATCGAATAGGGGAGGAGGAAGGTCATGTTGATGCCCACGGCGGTGCCAAAGGCGGTCATCATGATGTCGCGTTGATCGGCAATGATCTTGGCCGACCAAAAGTCGGCAAAGCTGCCCGTGGCCGCGATGGCGTCCGCGAAGGTGTCTGCAGGCCGGGTTAGCACGGAGAAGTCGGGGATGAATCCGCCGAGGATGCTGCCCCAGTCGAGGGCACCGCCAGCAGCCATCGCGATGACGACGCCGAAGAAGGAAAGGACGACGATGCCCACCATGATCTTCAGGATGGCTTCAAACAGCTTGATGCCGGCATTGCCGCTTTCGTAGAAGAAATTGATGGCCCAGGCGACGGCAAAAAGGACGCCACAGATAGCCACGCCTGCGGTGCTGCTGCTGAGGCTGGGCAGCAGGTTTTGCTGAACTGCGGCCTGACCGAGCGCGAACTGAGGCATGCACCAGACGATGTTGGCCATGAGCGTGGCGATGATCCATGCCCAACCCAGAACGGGGCTGACGTGATCGTTGATGGCTTTGAAGGGTCGGGCGCCGGTGGAGAGAGTGACAAAGGCGATGGCGCTCAGCATGATGACGCCGAGGACCATGGCCAGTGGCTGAAGCCACATCATGGAGTTGCCTGCGATGACGCCGAGGTAGAGAGCACCCGCGAGCGAGCCGCCGCCGAGGGTGATCGCACCCTGAAGCCAACCCGGACCGGAACGTTTGGTGTAGGCGCCAATGCGTTTGCCCAGAGGGAGCCGAACGATTTCGGCCATGGCCTCGTGTTCGGAACTGCGGATGGCGCTGAGTTGGTCGTCGTGATCGGTGGACATGCGGGTTGGTAGGGTTGGATCGGAAAGATCCGACCATGGGGAGGAGATGGGGCTTTGGCAATGCTAGTTTCGGCTTTGGGCCTTGTGTCGCAACCATCGCGGGTTAAAGGGGTTTGAATCCCCATCTGGTCCACACTTCTGTTCTCCTCTGCCCGAGGTTGCGATAAGTGACCAACTCAACACCTTCTTGATATGAATTTGTACCGACTGATCCTTTTGCTGGCCCTCTCCGTGGCCATGTCAGGATTTGCAGACGAGAAACCTCCGGGCCCTCCACCCGATGCCAAGGGTGACCGGGGACCGGGCGGTGGGAAGGGGATGCCGCGTTCGCCCATGCGTGAAGGCGGTCGACCTGAATGGAGCGGCAAAGGACCAGGCGGCCGTCCTCCGATGTCGATGGGTGGACAGGAATTCGAGAAACTTCCCGAAGCGGAGAGACAGCGCGTCCGTGAGGCGCTCGCCAAGGCCTGGGGGCATGAGGATGTTCACGCCGCCAGGGAAAAGGTGATTCGTGCCAACGAACAACTCCGCGAGACGATTCGGAAGGTGCTGATCGAGATCGATCCTCATGTCGTCGAGGTGTTGGAGAAGATTCGTCCTCCGGAGGATCGTAAAGGCCCCGGCTTTGGACAGCCATTGGACCCCAAGTCGCCAGACTTCACTCGGCAGGTGGCGGATCGCCTGGGCCGTGAGTTGCAGGCCTTCTCACGGCCGGATCGCCATGAGGAGACGCGTCAATTCCATGAGAAAATCATGGCGCTGCCTCCCATGGTGGACGCCCTGGCGCGGCTTGAGCAGATGCCTCCCGAAAAGCGGGAAGAAGCGGTCGCCCGCATTCGTGAGGTTTACCGGCAAGTGGCGTCGGGGGAAATGAGACGAGTGCGAGAGAAAGCGGAGGCCAAGAAGGGCGAGGCACCGAAAGGTGCTCAGCCCGATAAAGACAAGCCTGCGAAGCAAGATTGAGCTGAGCTGAGTTGGGTTGTGAGGTTCGATCAACTCAGACGGCTTCGTCTCCAAGGCGGGCGTCGTGAGCGAGGTAGTTTTGCACGTAGTCGCGGACCGATTCCTCGAGCGTGGTCACGGGGGCGGTGTAGCCAGATCCACGGAGCTTGTCGATGTTCGCGCAGGTGTAGTACTGGTACTTCTCGCGGAGGGTCTCCGGCATGTCGACAAAGTCGATCTGAGGCTCCTTGCCCAGCGCAGCAAAGATGGCATTCGCAAGTTCGACCCAGGTGTGGGCCTCGCCTGACCCGAGATTGAAGAGGCCGTTGGCGGCCGGGGTTTCGGCGAGATGGAGCGTCATGTTGACGGCGTCCTTCACATAGAGGAAGTCGCGCATCTGCTCGCCGTCCTTGTAGTCGGAGCGATGGGACTTGAACAACTGCACGCGGTCGGTGGCCGAGATTTGTCCAAAGGCTTTGTGGACCACGCTTCGCATGTCCGCCTTGTGATCCTCATTGGGGCCGAAAACGTTGAAGTATTTCACGCCGACGACCTGATCCAACCACCCTCGACGTTGGGCATGCTGGTCGAAAAGGTGCTTCGAGTAGCCATACATGTTGAGCGGGCGGAGCTGGCTCAAGTCTTCGAGCTTGTCGTTCATGCCCTGACTGCCATCGCCATAGGTGGCCGCCGACGAGGCGTAAACAAACCGGCAGTCTGTCGCAAGGCTCCACTCACAGAGGTCGCGGGTGTAGGCATAGTTGTTCCGCATGAGGTAGTCGGAATCGAGCTCAGTGGTGGCCGAACAGGCACCGAGGTGAATGATGAGATCAAATTTACCAAAATGGGTCGCGCTTGAAGCAATGCCGCTTCGAAGGTCTTCGCCATCGACATAGTCGGCGTACTTCAGCGGGACGAGATTGCGCCATTTCTCATCGGTCGTGAGACGGTCGGAAATCCACACATCCTCCACACCGCGGCGGTTCAACTCCCACACGACGGCGCTTCCGATGAATCCTGCGCCACCGGTGACGAGGACGCGACTTTCTGAACTCAATTTCATCGGGTGTCGTTACCGACAAAACCGGGCCGTTCAAGCTCGTTCATGCGACGGCGAAGAGGGGCGAATCGCCGTCTGAATGGGTCCGTTGAACAGGAAGCAAAGAAGTCGTGACAAAGTGCTTGCGCGATGGATGACTGCGTCTAATCTCCACGTCCGGTTTCGCAAGAAATTGAGACTCCTGAGTAGCTCAGCGGTAGAGCGGGTGGCTGTTAACCACTAGGTCGTAGGTTCGAACCCTACCTCAGGAGCCACTACTTCAATGGCAGGGTAGCTCAGGGGTAGAGCAGGGGACTCATAAGCCCTTGGTCGGGAGTTCAAATCTCCCCCCTGCTACCACTGGGTGGCAGACCATTCGGCATGACGAATCCCAATTTGGAATGATGAAGCGGTTGCCGCTGGGGAACCCCGGATGTCAGTGTTGAGACTTCGAACTCCACGGAGAGCGGTGCTATCGGGTCTCAAGCGTTGTCGTCCAAGTAGGCGGCCAAGCTTTTCCTCAGTTCAGCCCTTGCGCGAAAGAGGAGGCTCTTCACGGCAGGGAGGGACATGCCGAGAATTTCGCAGAGGTCTTCATAAGGACGCTCTTCGTAACGGCGGAGAATGACGGCGAGGCGCTGCTTTTCGGGAAGAGCGGCGATGGCTTTGTCGAGCGCGGCTTCGAGTTCGTGGTTTTGTGAGATGCGATCGGGCGATTCGGCCGATTCCTCAACGAACTGGCGCTCGGGTCCGTCGTCATTTTCATCGCGCTCGATGGACACTTCCTTGCGGCGACTGCGGCGGCGTGTCTCGTTGAAGACGAGGTTTCGCGTGATTGTGAAGAGCCAGGTGGTGAATTTTGCGGTGGGCTCGTAGCGATGAGCACTCTTCCAGACGCGAAGAAAGACCTGCTGGGAGATGTCGTGAGCGTCATCGATGTTCCCCAACATGCGCGACACGGTTCCGATGACAGGGCGCTGATGGATTTCCACGAGGCGTTCGAAGGCTTTCATGTCGCCCTCTTTGACACGGAGCATCAGGGCCACGCTCTCTT
>CAXBNA010000151.1:0-15613 GCA_963976915.1 uncultured Verrucomicrobiales bacterium | reverse complement strand
CGGGCTCACAGAGCCCAGCTACAGCCCGCCCCTGCCTTCGTCATTCATCATTCACCCCGAAAGTCCCCCAGTCCCCCCGTCTCCCGGCCTCTGGCCGTCCCCTCCACCCCTCTTCTCAAAATGTTCGACCCCACCCTTCCCCAAGCCGGCACGGAGATCGATGCCGTGCAGATGCGTGACCAGCTCAACGGTCTCAAGGACCTGATCGATGCCGTGCCGGCGGGTCCGCCCGGTCCTCAAGGCCCTGCGGGACCGGCTGGAGCTCCCGGAGAGGTCTCTCAACTGGACCTCGACGACGCCATCAACGGCACCTCCAACAACAGCGACGTCGTGGAACTCCTCGCCATCAGTTTCGAAGACCCTCCCTCCCTCAACGACATGGAAACCGTGGGCAACAAGATCAACGAACTCATCCTCGCGCTCCGCAGGAACTGAGGGCGGGAAGCGCCCCCTGGGAGCGCTGACATCCTGTCGGCCGTCATTTCAACGGCGCCGCCGCAGGTCCTTGCCTTGCCTTTCGTTGCCTTTGAAAGAGAGGCGTGATCGCGCGGGAGAATGATGCCGGACTGGAGACCGGCGCTCCCAGGGCTCCGCCCGAGCTCCCCGAGGTCATCGCCTCGTCGCTCCGCGCCCCAAACTCCCGACCCGGCGGCTGGAAGCACGCCGCTCCTTGGGTTCCGCCCGCCTTGCGTCTTTTGCGGCGATTCATGCCTTCATCATTCAGCATTCCTTGTTCGCCATTCGATATTCCTCCCCGCTCCGCGCCCCGAGCTCCCGCCTCGGCGGTTGGCAACCGCCGCTCCTTGGGTTCCGCCCGCCTTGCGTCTTTTGCGGCCATTCGTCATTCGCCATTCTTCATTCGTCATTCGTCATTCGCCTCCCGGCCAACGCCCCCTCACCCTGTCAAACCCTCCGCCACCCCTCCGGGCTCACAGAGCCCAGCTACAGCCCGCCCCTGCCTTCGTCATTCATCATTCGGCCTTCGTCATTCGACCCCTCTCCCCCTCTCCCAGTCTCCCCGTCTCCCCGTCTCCCCATCACCAAACCCTCACGCGGCGAGGACGCGGCAGTCGTCGAGAAGGGAGTCGAGGTAGCGGGTGATGTCTTCGAGGGCTTGTTTTTGATCGGAGCCGTCGAGGCAGATCAATTCGGCGCGGGCTTCTTCCAAGAGGTCCTTGGCGGACTTCACGGCGCGCTCAATGGCGCCCTCGTAGTCGGCGATGCCGGCGAGGAGGCTGGTGTCCATGGGCTCGCCCTGGAGAAGGATCTGGCTGAGCTTGCGACGTTGCGCGTCGGTGGCGTCCATGAGGAGGAAGAGGATCGGCAGGGTGAGCTTGCCCTTGATCAGGTCCGTACGCAGGGTCTTGCCGACGGCTTTTTCATCGCCGACGAGGTCGAGGCAGTCGTCGTAGATCTGGTAGGCGGTGCCGAGCTTCAGGCCGTAGCTTTTCATGGCTTCCTGAACGGACTCGGGCTTGCCGCTGAGGCGGGCACCGAGCTCGGTGGCGGCCCCGAAGAGGGCGGCGGTCTTCATCTCGATCATCCGGTAGTAGTCCGGGATCTGGAGATTGAGATCAAAGCGGCGCTGGGTCTGGAGGATCTCGCCGGAGCAGACATCGCGGGAGGCCTTGGCGATGATGCGGCAGACGGTGGTGTCGTCGAAGTAGGTGGCCAGCTCGAGGGCGTAGGCGAAGAGGCAATCTCCCAGGAGGACGCTCAAGGCGCTGCCCCACTTGGCGGAGGCGGTGGCCATGCCGCGGCGTTTTTCCGCGCCGTCCATGATGTCGTCATGCACCAGGGAGGCGACGTGGACCATCTCCAGGATGATGGACAGGCGGCGATGGTGATCATTGACGCCACCGGTGGCCCCTGCGGTGAGGAGGGCCAGGGCTGGGCGGATGCGTTTTCCGGCGGCCTCGCAGACGTAGGAGACATATCCTTCGACGGCGGGATCGAATTCCTTGGCCTGGTCCAGAATGGCCTGATTGACCATCTCCAAGTCCGCCCGCACCAGTTCGAAGGGGAACAGTGCGGGTTTGGACTCAGTCTGGGGAGGCTTCATGGGATTTCGGGGAGCGCCGGAACAGCGATGGCTTCATGCATTAACTGCCGCAGGCTGCTTCGATAGTCAATTACGCCATGAATGAACGCGGGGCTGACTTTTTCAAAAACATCTCGCGAAATGAGGTGAAAATGTGGGAGGTGGGATGGATGTGGCGCACTCCGATCACGGGATCTTGAGCTTCTGTCCCACACGGATCAGCGTTCCGGACATGCCGTTGGCGGACTGGATCTTCGACACGGAGGTGCCGTACTTGATCGACAGGCTGTAGAGCGTATCGCCGCTCTTCACGGTGTGGCTGCGACTGGAGCTGGCGGGCTTTGGCTTGGGCTTGGGTTTCGGGGTCGGCTTGGGCTCGGAGCGCTCCACGGGCGTGGCCTTGGGCAAGGGCGCCGAGGCCACCCTCACAGGGGCGCGTTCTGGCTCGGGCTCCGGGGCGGTGTCTTCGAGGGCAGGCTCATGGCCGGCAGGTGTGACGTCTCCGCCGTGAGAACTGCGCCAGAAGCCTTCCTGACGGGAACTCATCTCCGCCGCGCTGGGGCCGCCGCTGGCCACCCAGTCGGACTTGTAGTTGCCCTTTTCGTCGAAGGGATACTCGGTGCCGGACATGCTGTGCTTGGGCGTGCGGGAGGAGCCGTTGACGCTGATCTTGGGCAGATTCCGGGGCAAGCCCTTAATTTTTGGCGCGGAACTGGTGCACGCCGCCAGGCCGACGAGGACGGCGGCAATGCAAACACGAAGAACGGGCTGTGCGAGGGCTCGGGTGATCATGACAGTTTTTCCAATCTCTTCCGGTTCTGGCCGGATCGCAATCACTCGCTTGGCACCTCCGCCTGAAATCCAGAGTGCACGCCCGTGACTCGAAGAATCCCCAGAGGATCCCGCTTAAAGAAGACCTGCCTCGAGTGGTACCACTGGGCACCGTCTCTGGGGAGGGAGTAATGCCAGACGGTGTCCTTTTTCCGCCGTTCCAAGGGGATGCCGATGAGCTCGACGACGGTGTGATCATCCATCTCCTCGCGGACCTTGCGGAGTTCGTCCTCGGAGAAGCGCTTGGCGTACTCCGTCCTGGCCACCGGGATCCGCATGGTGGCCGCCCAGGCCTCCCCCGGTCCGTAGCCATATTTTCCCATGAAGCCCACCATGACCACGAGTGGGATGAGAGCGATCAGGATGGGGGTGAGGACGAGCCAGTTTCGAGGGGTGAGGTACATGAGGAACGGCGAAGAAGAAAGTCGCCCATCGTGGGGGAACCCAACGACCGCTGCAACCGAAAGAGGGTCCTGCCGCAACGCAGGTTGCCGAAAGAGGGCCCCCAGCGTAGTCTTTCGATCATGAATCGCCTGAGTGCTCTTCTCGCCACCCTGTCTCCCTTCCTCCTCTGCCAATGCTACGTCACGACCCAGCCGATGGGCACGGGCGGCCGCCCGTACTCCCAGCAGCAGAGCGCCTACCAATCCAATGTGCGCGCCTATGATCAGGGGCTGATTCAGCGGACCTATGAGGAGGGCATTCGCTCAGGCCAGATCGATCAACGTGGACGGCAGACGCCGGACCATCGGCGCTACGCGGGACGCTACAATGCGTCGACGGAAAAAGCCTTTGCCGATGGTTACCAGCAGGGGTTCTACAACAACCAGTCCCCCTATCAGCAACCGGGCCGCCCAACCCAGCCGGGGTATGGAAGCAACACGCCGCCCCCCTACCCCTCCGCGCCATCCCAGCCCACGGCGGCCGACTCCACCAAGATGTACAATCAGGGCTACGACTACGGCATGCGGGACCGCGCCGCCCGCCACCCCCGCGACCCCAGCGCCCACACCGGCAGCTTGGACCCGTGGTCCCGTCAGTCTTTTGAAAAAGGCTACCTCGACGCGTTCAACGCGCTACCCAATGGTCGCTGAGCGGTTAGAACTCCGCATCAGCTCCCAGACCCGTGGATTTCCGCCGTCGCGGTGCCGAACTCACTTCTGATTGCGTCCGCTTTTGGCCTCGCCGAAAGAAGGACTCAGGCCCTCTCGTCTATTTCCTTTTATCTCCCAATCCCCCCGAACATGTCCGATACCGCTGCCGCCACTGCCCTCGTCGAGGGTTTCAACAAACTCAAAGCTGCCCTCGCCAAGCGCATCGTTGGACAGGAAGACGTGATTGAGCAGGTGTTCATTGCCATGGCGGCTGGCGGCCACAGCTTGCTCGAAGGTGTTCCAGGCTTGGCCAAAACGCTCCTCGTGAAGTCGCTCGCCGATGCCATGCACCTGAGCTTCCGCCGGGTGCAGTTCACGCCCGACCTGATGCCCGCCGACATCACCGGCACGGAGATCATTCAAGAGGACGCTGAAACGGGACGCCGACAGTTCAATTTCCAGCAGGGCCCGCTCTTTGCCCAGATGATCCTCGCGGACGAAATCAACCGGACGCCTCCGAAAACGCAGGCCGCCCTGCTCGAAGCCATGCAGGAGCGCTGCGTCACGGTCGGTCAGGAAACCCACAAGCTCCCTTCCCCCTTCTTCGTCCTCGCCACTCAGAACCCGATCGAGCAAGAGGGCACCTACCCGCTGCCCGAAGCGCAGAAGGACCGCTTCCTCTTCCTCATCAAGATCGACTACCCCACCCGCGATGCGGAGCGTGAGATCGTCAATCGCACCACCGGCACCGAATCCTCCGCCATCGAACCCGTCCTCACCGCCGAAGACCTGCATGCTGCCCAGCAGCTCGCACGCAAGGTCCCCGTGCCGGATCATGTCGTCGATTTCGTGCTCGATCTCGTCCGCGCCACCCGCCCGAACGAAGAGGGCGCCAGTGACTACGTGAAACAGATGATCGGCTGGGGTGCCGGACCACGGGCCAGTCAGCAGATCGTGCTCGCTTCCAAAGTCCGCGCCCTGCTCAAAGGCCGCACCCATGTGACCATGGAGGATGTCGAGGCCCTCGCGCTCCCTGCGCTCCGTCACCGTCTGGTCCCCACCTTCCACGCCGAAGCGGAAGGCATCACCGTGGATCTGATCGTCCGCCACCTGCTGGAAAACACGCCCCGCCCACAAGACGCCAAGGTTCTCTAGGCCCGATGCGAAGGTCATCCGTGAGCCGCCCGCGATCTTCCGTCATGAATCACCACCAGACGATCATGCTGCCGAAGTCTCGAAACGGATCACCGGTGACCGATCACTGACGACTGCCGCCAACACTCATCAATGGCCACCATCTCTGACATCCTTCACGCCGAAGACATCACGAGCGTTCAAGCGCTGCAGTTGTTCGCGCGGACGGTGGTCGAGGGATTCACCTCGGGGCTTCATGCGTCCCCGCACAAGGGTTTCAGCGTCGAGTTCCGCCAGCACCGCCCCTATGTTCAGGGCGATGAGATTCGTCGCCTCGACTGGAAGATCTTCGGTCGCTCCGATCGCTTCTACATCCGCGAGTACGATGAGGAGACCAACCTCCGCGCCACCATCGTCATGGACGCCAGTGGATCGATGGGCTACCGCGGCACCAAGGGCATCCAAAAGTTCGACTACGCGCGCAAGCTCTGCGCCTCCCTCGCCTACCTTCTCATGTCGCAGCAGGACGCCGTGGGGTTGGTGACCTTTGACACGAAGGTCCGCACCTTTGTGCCGGACCCGGATCACCCACCTGCATCATTTGCTGGAAGCGATGATTCAAACCGAGCCCGGGGAGGAAACGAGCCTTGCCTCCGTCGTCGAATCTCTCGGCCCCAGACTCAAACGCCGGGGGCTGGTCATTCTCGTGTCGGACTTCTTCGATGATCCGGTCGATCTTCTGCGTGCGATCGGCGTGCTGCGCCGCAAGGGCCACGAAGTCATCGCGATGCAGATTTGGGACCGGGACGAATTGGAGTTCAGTTTCGGCCAGTGGTCGCGCTTTGAGAATCTGGAATCCGACGAGGACTTTCTCCTGCTCGACCCGAGCGCCATCCGCGCCCGGTACCTCGAAGTCTGCCGCAAGTTTCAGGAAGACCTGAAAGAAGGGCTGCTCAAGCATCAGGTGGACTACCTGACCCTGACCACAGACGAACCCCACAGTGAGGCGCTCCGCCAGTATTTGGCGCTGCGGATGCGGCGATGACTTTCCTCAACGCCATGCTTCTGGCTGGGGGAGCTGCGTTTCTCGTCCCGCTGCTCATCCATCTCTTCAATCGGCGACGGGTGGTCACCGTGCGCTGGGGTGCCATGCACCTGCTGCATGAGGTGATTCGCCAAAGAAAGCGGCGGCTCAAGATCGAGCAACTGCTCCTCCTGCTGACGCGGATTGCGATTCCCATCGTTCTGGCGCTGTGCCTTGCGAGACCGGTCCTCTCCTTCTTGCGCCAACTGCCGGGGCTTTCCAACTCCTCCCTCATCGTCGTGCTCGACAACAGCTACTCCATGCGGGCGCCATCAGAGAACGCCACCCTGATCCAGCGCTCCCGGGACGACCTGTCCCGCATCCTTCAAACGCTGCCCCAAGGGTCCGATGTCCAAATCCTGCTGGTTGGCGGCAATCCGACACCTCTCCTCGATGAAGCCACCTCGGCGCTCGATCTACTTCCCGATGAACTCCGCACCATGGATGCCTTTGCGGGTCCGGTGAATGTGCAGGAGGCGCTCCAGCAAGCCATCGCCACGGCCCGCAGCTCAAAGAACGCCACCCGGGAAATCCTCGTCGTCAGTGACTTTCAAAAGACCGATTGGAAACGGCTCATCGAGGGAGGCACGGTTCCCGCGCTGGACCAACTGGCCAACGAGGATCCCGCGCCCGTCATCACGTTTTATCAGGTCGCCGCCGAACTGAGTGACAACCTCCACTTCAGCAGCGTCCAGGCAGCCCCGGCCATCCTCGCACCGGGGCAACCCGCGGGGCTCCGCGTGCGCATTCAGGCATCGGGCCAACAAGCCTGGCAGGACGTGGCGGTTCATCTCGAAGCCGATGGCGAAGACGGCGCGGGCCTCCGTGCCCGCCGGTGGCGAGACCACGCTCTATTTCACGCACGGGTTTGAGGATCTGGGAGAGCACACGCTGAGCGTCCGGATCGACGGGGACTCGATGCTGGATGACAACGTTTGGCATGAACAGGTCGATGTCCGGGATCAGGTGCGCGTCTTGCTGCTGGAGGGAGAACCCTCCTCCGAGCCGCTGGAAGGTGCGCTGGATTTCGTCGAGCTGGCACTGGCACCACACAGCGGGGCCAAGACGAGCCTTCGTGATTTGATCCAGACCACAAGGGCCGAGGCGCGCCGAATCAAGGCCGAAGACCTTCGTGGCTACGCCGTCATCGTCATGGGCGATGTGTCCAAGTTCGGGCGCAACGACATCCTGAAGGAGTTGACCAGCTTTGTCGAAAACGGCGGCGGCCTTCTGGTGCTGCCGGGCGACAATGCCTCGCCCGCGGACTACACGCGCGATTGGTTTCGCGATGGCCAAGGCATCCTTCCCTCCACCGCCACCGGACAAGAACACATCGCCTCCAGCCTGTCTCCGGCTCGGCTTCGCATCGAACGCTTCACCCACCCCGCGCTCACCTACTTCAACGATGCCCGCAGCGCAGGACTGCGCGAGGTTGAGATCCAGCACTGGTGGAAACTCGAGCCGGACACGAAGGCTGCGCAGACGCTTCTCAGCTTGGATCGCGGGGCCCCTTTGCTGATCGAGAAAGCCTTTGGCCAAGGCCGTGTGATTTTCAGCGCCATGACCTTTGATCCAGAGTGGAGCAATCTCCCGCTCCAGCCTCTCTTCGTCCCACTGGCTCAGCGCTTGGTCATCCACCTGGCCGTGGCCGGAGGGGAGAATGCCTCCACGGCCTTGATCGGACAGAGTCTGCAGCGCCTGATTCCCGCCACCTCTGCCGAAAAGGAGTATCTCTTCACGGCACCGGATGGCAAGGAATCCCTCATCTCCCCCTCCGAGACCGAAGGGCGTCAGGTGCTAACGATCCCGCCATCCACGACCCCCGGCATCGGACGGATCCGGTCCAAAGCCAATCCCGACCGGCCGGCTTCCCTCGCCATCTGGAATCTCGATCCTGCCGAAGGGAATCTGGAGACCTATTCCGAATCGGAAGTTCGCTCGCTGGCCGAGCGCCTTGGCATTGCCTACGCCAACAACACGGAGGGCTATGCTCAGATGGATCGAGATCGCAGGCTCGGCGCCGAAATCTGGCAGCCCCTGCTGGCCCTGCTGCTCTTCCTGCTCTTCTTCGAGGTTCTCCTTCAACAGCGCATCACCCGAGCCTAACGCCCTTCTTTCCCCATGAATTCAGCCACTCAAACGAGCCTTCACTTCGCCGGACAGTTTCCGGTCTGGGGTGTTCTCGTGGCTGCGCTGATGCTGTCGGCGCTGATGATTTGGCTCTACCTGCGCGAAGTGCGGATGCAGGAAGGGTGGCTGAGCCGTGTCCCCGCCATGCTTCGCGGCCTCGCGGTCTTCCTCGTCGTGCTGGCTCTTTCCGGACCCGTCATTCGAAAAGTCACCGTCGACCGGCAACTCGGACGCGTCATTCTCGCACTCGATGGTTCGTCCAGCATGCGCCTCACCGACGAGCCTGCGGAGGATGATCCATCGCTGGCGACTCGAACGGCACTCACACGTTGGGAGCGCGTCCAGGAACTGCTTTTTGAAAAGCCGCAGCCGCTCCTCGATTCCCTGCTCAAGGACCACGACGTCGAGATCACCGTACTCAGAAATCTCGATGCAGAACGTGTTTGGTGGCAGCGACAGCAAGGCAAGGATCGCTCGGGACCCAAGCCCTCGCGCATCGACATCCCCGCCAACGGCAATCTCACCAGTCTCGATCAAGCGCTCGGCCATGCCGTGGAAAATCCCGGCGGCGGGGCCGCTGTGGTGCTCTTCAGCGACGGACGGCACAACGCCGTCGGATCGCCCGAAGAACGAGCAGAGGCGCTGGGCGAGTTGTCGGTGCCCATCTTCACGGTCGGCCTCGGCGGCGAGGTCGCCCCGGCGGATCTCTCCCTCGCTGCGGTCGATTTTCCGGAGTCCGTTTTCGCGGAGGAGCAGTTCCGGGGAACCGTGACCGTGCGCGACTCGATGCCTCCCGGGTCCCCGGCCCTCGTCCGTGTTCAGGCGGGGGACCGCATCCTTTGGGAAAAGCCCTTCACCACCACCGGCAACGAAACGCATCGCTTTGAGGTCCAGTTTCCCGTTCAGGATCTTCCCAAGCAATCCCCGGACTCAGCGGATGCAGCCCTGCGCCTGCTGACCGTGCGCGTGGCCGCGACGGGCGAAGTCGCCAATCAGGAGAAGACGCGCGCCAACAATGATCGGGAGCTCGCCGTTCACGTTCTCGACCGGAAGCGTAAGGTGCTTCTCCTCGACGGGCGACCTCGTTGGGAAACCCGCTACCTCCACAATCACTTTGACCGAGACGAACGTTGGCAGGCGGAGTGGGTGTTCGATGACTTCAAGGAAGATCCAGCCAAGGGGGCGATTGCCTTGACGTTCCCTGCCACTTTGGATGAACTTCTGACGTTTGACCTGATCGTACTGGGTGATTTGGATCGCTCCAGGATTCCACCGGAGAAGCAGGAGTGGATCGTCGAGTTCATTCAGAAGCGTGGCGGCGGGCTGATCCTGGTGGACGGGCAACGCGGTGGTCTGCAGACGTGGATGACCGAACCCACCCGTGCGCTGGTTCCCGTGGACCGCACCGCGCTCTCTGAAACGCTTGCTCCTCCTTTCCGGTGGGATCTGGTGGGGCCGGGCCTGTCCCTCTCAGCTCTGCGCCTGGCAGGCACCAGCAGCGCCAGTGCGCAGGTTTGGCAGTCGCTGCCGCCTGCCAATTGGACGGCACCGGTTCGCGCCCTTCCCGGGGCTCAGGTGCTGGCGGAACTCCACGATGCTGGCGGGAAAACCCTTCCCGCTGCCGTCTTCCGCACGGTCGGTGCGGGTGCGGTGCTGTATCTCGCGACGGATGAAATGTGGCGGTGGCGCTATGAGGTGGCCGACCGGAACCATGAGCGCTTCTGGATGCAGCTCGCCGCTTGGGTGGCCGCGCCGCCCTTCCAAGTCGACGGGGGACGAATCGCCATCAGCGCCGACCGGCTGCGGGCGGAGTCGGGAGAGCAGGTCGAGATCAAGGTCCGTCTTCGGGATGACGCGGGCGGCATTGTCACGGGTGCGCAACCCCGTGCCTGGGTGATTCAGGATGGAAAGGACGTGGCGGTTCTGGAACTGACACCGGACGAAACGCACTCGGGTGTGTACCGGGCGCTGACGCCACCGCTTCGTCCCGGACCCAGCGAGATCGCCGTGGGCGAGTCGCCCACGGCTGGCAAATCCATCGAGCGACTCACCATTCACGCCGGAGACGAAATCGGACAGGAGAACAGCGATCTATTGCGGGCCATGTCCGAGACCTCGGGGGGAGCGTTTCTAAGGGAGGATGAAGCCGCCGCCCGCCTGCCGGAACTTCTTCAGCGGCTGGACCGCAAACAGACCACTGTGACCGAGCGGAATCTTTGGTCCAGTTGGTGGTGGTTCTCGGCCATCATTCTGCTCCTAAGCATCGAGTGGCTGCTTCGGAAACGCCTCAAACTGATCTAACCTCACCGCGCTCCAAAGAACCACGACCCGCCTCACGTTCATCTCACTACCCGAATGAGCACTGCTATTCACCCCAACGTCCAGTCCGCACTCCACCGCTTCTCGCGCAGACGGCGGTCGCTGCTCCTGGCCCGTGCTGCGTTTGCCATGGCTTGCCTGGGATTGAGCCTTCTCTTGGTGCTCGCGCTGCTGGACCGCGCCTGGCTGCTCCCTGATGCGGTGCGACCTTGGGCGACGCTCTCCGCCTACGCCATTGCGGCGGGGGTGGCCTGGGGAACCGCGCTTCGATTTCTAAAGGGGTGGAATGACTCGCTGGAAACCGCGCGTCTCATGGATGCCGCCTCCCATGGCGAGGCTGAATCGATCCTGTCGGCGGTCGAGATCGCCGAGAACCCTTCTTTGAACAGCTCCGCTGAGTTCGTCGAGAAGCTGCAGAACGAAGCTGCGGAAAAGGCCGCCGCCTTCAATCATGCTCAGGCCCTGCCCACGAGTGCGCTCAAGGTCTGGAGCCTTCGGTTTGCGGGTCTTCTGGTCCTGATCGCGGGCCTCTCATTCATCCCCAATCTGCATCTGCCAGGCTTCCTTGCCCGGGTGGCCGTTCCGTTTTCCTCATGGGATCGCCCGGCGAGCCTTCAGATTCAGATCGTCGAACCCTCTCCGGCCAGCACTCTGGCACCCTTCGTCTCAGACGTGGAGATTGTCGTGGACATCATCGGGCCCCTTCCCATCCGCGTGCTTCTCGATGTTGCCCAGGAAGGATCTGCCAAACGCCAGGTGGAGCTCGCCTACCAAAGCGGAACCCGTTTTCGGGGCACCATCACGGTCGGTCAGATGGACCTCGATTACCGGATTCGCGCGGTGGATGCGATGACCGGTTGGCACCGGCTCACGGCCCGCCCCCGCCCGACCATACGCACCTTCACCAAAACACTCACTCCACCCGACTACGCGGGGGGCGATCCCATCGTCCTAACCGAGGAGCATGGGGACATTGAAGCGCTCGAGGGAACGCAGGTGGAGCTGAAACTGGAGTCGGACCAACCGCTCGCCAGCGGCGGTTTGAGCTTGAATCCCGGGACCGCCGATGCCCGCCCAATGCCGGATGCGGAGACCCATGGAGATCAGATGGTCCAGGGCACCTTTACCGTTTCTCCTGCCACGCACTCGTGGAAAGCGGAGTTGGTTTCCAAGGAGACGCAGTTCACCAATGAGGAGTCCAGCCCATGGCGGATCATCTCCGTCGCTGACCTGCCGCCTCTTGCTCAGATCTTGAGTCCACAGGGACAAAAATCCTGCCTCCCTGACGAGATGATTCAACTGATCGGCAATGCCTCTGATGATGTCGGGTTGAAATCCATCGAGCTCTCCATGGGCATCAACGGAGCCAACTGGAAAAGAACCGCGCTTCCGAACGAAGCATGGCTTGCAGGTCACGCGGGGGACGCGCCCCCGAAGGCCGTCAACATCACGCACGCGATTCCATTGGGGCCCATTGGTCTGGCTGCGGGAGACGTGTTGATGCTCAAACTGATTGCCCTCGACCTCAAGGGACAGGAGACGGAATCCGACATGCTTCGGGTGATCATCCTCGAACAGATGATTGATCCGATGCAACGACGCTGGGCGGCCTCTCAGGAGAATTTGGCGCGTATCTCGGACCGTCTGAACGATCAAATGGGCGAAGCCTATGACGCCATCAAGACACTGGCCAAACGTCAAAGTGAAAAAGATGCTCCCAAGGTCGAAGAGGCACGGACCGAGATTCAGGCCGCCATGGATCGCGCCCAGGCCACCGCCGAGGAACTTTGGGATGAAGTGAAGAGCGCGGCTCGCGAGGCCAGCACCCCGATGGCTCAAAGGGAGGCGGGTCTCCTGGGGCAGAAAGCCGCCGAAGTCCGGGAAGCCCTTGTCCCTGCACTGAAGAGCGTCTTGGATCGGGACGATGCGCAGCCTGAAGCGATCGCTCGCGCGGCGAGCGAGGTCAGCAAGGCCGCCTCAACGCTTCGGGACTCAGCCCGCGCCTTCGCCGCCGAAGCCACGACGGATATCGCGCGTCTTTCTGCAGGTCATCTGGAGCGCCAGGAACAACTCTTCACGCAGCAGTCGCTCGCAGCCAACCGAGATTCCGAACAGCGACCACTTTGGCAGGAACGCCAGCGTGGGGCTGCCCAAGCCTCGAAGGACGTCGTGTCGGATCTGGAAGCTGCAATCGAACACCTCAAAAGTGGCGGCGAACAAAAGCAGCTCCGGCAGAATCAGGAAGAGATCTCGGAGGCCGCTCAAGACTTGGTCAACAGTTTGGACACAACCGACCAAAACAAGAGTCCCGAACACCTCTACGGTGCCTCCGATCATCTGCGGCAGCGGCTAACCCGTGCTCGGGAGGCGTCTGAAAAGATCGCCACAAACGCCGCCAACAACGCGGCCAAGTATCGTGAGAGTCTCGCTCGCTACACCAACCCTGCTGTGGCAAAGCTCAACGAGGCCCGGGCAGAGTTGCTGTATGCGGCAACGCCCGAGAAAGCCAAACCGAGAAATGACGGACAAAGCCACAACGAGGCTGCTGTGGAAAAACTCGAGGCCGCCTCCCGCCTCCTCGAAGCGCAGGCCGACCTCCAGTCGCAATCGACGGTCAACCCTGCCCCCCTTGCCCCCGAGGTCAGCCGTGCGGCCCGTGCCGTTGATCAACTTGCCCGCGATGTCGACGCCCGGGTTCAAGACGCGCCGCCCTCGCCCGACTCGGCCGACTTGTTGAAGGCGGCTGCGGCAAAGACCGAACAACTCATGGATGTGTCCAAGGCGCTCGACCACGCCACCCTTGCCCAACAAGCCAACGCCGCCTTGAACGAAGCGGCTGAGAGCACGATCGCCGATCCACTTCAGCCCATGACCCTGGATGGCGAGCAAGCCGCTGATGCAGCCAAGTCTTCCGCCGAACAACTCGCTCAAGTCGGTTCGCTCCTTCAAAAAGAGCGCAAGGCTGAGCCGGCCAATCTGGCCAACCGCGCCGCCAACGAGGCCAAGACTGCAGCGGATCGTCTTGCCGCCTTGCAGCGTGCGCGTGACGCGAATCCGAAGACCCAGCCACCCGAGGGGCCTGCATCCGTTGCCGAACTGGACCGGGCTCAGGAAACGGCGAACTCCCTCATGGATGCGCTGGCACCCCTCACCGCCGCCGCCCAGGCGACGCTCGACGATCTCACCCCCGCCATGAGCGACATGATGAAGGCGCTGGCTCAAGATCTGCAGAACGCTGCGACCGACGCCGAGAGCTCGGCCAACAAAGCCGCTGCGGAAGCCCCCGTCGATGCCGTCGCCGAGGAAGCGACGGCACTGCAGCCGGAAGCCGCCGACAACGCCCGCAAAATGGAGTCTCTCCAAAACGCCTTGCGGCAGGAAGCCAACCAAGCGGACTTGGCTCGACTTGACGAGAGGCAGCTCTCAAGAACCGCTGACGTCGCGCTTGCGCAGATGCGGGAGCAATCCCCCCAAGTCGCCAATGAGCTTCAAACCGCAGCGCAGGCCTCGCAGAGCCAACCGCAGCAGCAGTCGCTTCAAAACGCCGCCGACATGCAGAAGCAGACGGCCGAGTCCCTTCAGCAGCTCGCCCAGAACTTTGAGACCATGGAGAAGGGCGAGGCCCTCACGCCTGAGCAACTCGCTGCCTTGGCCGAGATGGAGCAGTCTCTCGGAGTCCAAGAAGATCTCGACAGCGCCTACGACCGCGCCGAGGAACTGGCCAATCTCGAACAGATGGCCCAGGACGACCCTGCCAAGGCGCTTGCCATGTTGGAGCGTGAGCTGCCCACCAATCCCATCATGCAGAAAGGCCTCGCTGAGATTGCCAAGGCGACCGCTCAGAACTCCGAGACCCAGATGGCCAGCGGCGCCCAGCAACCCGCGATGATGGGCCTCGCGGCTGAGCTCGCCGCCCATGATGTTGCGCGGGTAGCACGCCATCAGGAACGACTCGGTCAACAGGCGGCCGCCAAGGAAGCCACCTCCGCCAGTGAAACACTTCAGGCCACGGCGGGCGAAACCAAAACTCAACCCGCGAAGGCCACCCCGCAACAAGGTCAGCAAGCCGCCCAAGCGGCCTCCCAAGCAGCTCAGGCGGCGTCCAAGACAGCGTCCGAGATTCCCATGAACCTCGCCGCCAGCCCCTTGGCTCAGCTTCAGGGGTTCATGCTCGCCCAAGCCCTCGATCAGCTCGACCAGGAACTGAATCCCATGCAATCGGGACAGCCCGGCGAGGGTCAGCAATCGCAGCAATCCCAATCGGGTCAGCAGCAGCAACAGGGGCAAAAGAAGCAGGGCGCTCAGGAATCGCTCTCGGACGCCCAGCAAAGCCAGCAGCAGTCGATGGCCCAGGCCCGCAACGAAGGTCGTGTCCCGGGATCCGATTCGGCCGATCAACAAATGGCCGACAGCGCCAAACCCTCCGAGGCCGATCAACCCACCCAAACCAACAACAGCGGCAACTATGCCGGGCCCCTTCCCGACGGCGGCGCCCTTTCCGACGCCTTGCTTCTGGAAGGCGGCGCTCTCGATTGGGGCCACCTGCCCTCCCGGACGGCCGAGGACTTGAGTGAAGCAACCCGCCGCGAAGCCGCACCCGAGTACCGGGCAGCGATCGAAAGCTACTACAATGCCATCGCGAGGAGGGCCAAGGAACCATGAACCGACTGATTGCCATCGGTGCCCTCATTTTCAGCGCCACCGCTTCTGCCCAGTCACCCTCGGAGACCAGCCAGATTCCGCCTCGCGTGAAGCAGTCTGTCACGAAGGCCGTTGCTTGGCTCATGGATCGCCAGCACCCGGCAGGCATGATCATCGACGACAAGTCGAAGACCAGCGGAAAGCCGGGAGACGTCCCGCCTCACAGCGCAGCGATGACGTCCCTGGCGCTGATGGGGCTCGCCTCCGTGGGCCATCTTCCAAGCGACCCCACACCCGAAGGCCGGGCCGCCGCCCGCGCCCTCACCTTCGTCACAAAAA
>CAXBNA010000150.1:0-15848 GCA_963976915.1 uncultured Verrucomicrobiales bacterium | reverse complement strand
CCATGAGCTGCGCCTCACGCGTAGCCGGCTTGTTTGGAGCGTCTTCGGCATAATCCACGCTGAAGTGGTAGATTTCTCCAAGGCCGGTCGCAATGGGAGCCAGTTTGGGTGCCAATCCAGCCGGCAATTCATCCAGCACGCCTTGCAGTCTCTCTGCGACGAGCTGGCGCGTGCGATAGATGTCCACATCGTCGTGAAAAATCATCGTCACCTGTGACAGGCCGAACTTGGACAAGGAGCGGAGCTCCACCATGTCGGGCACCCCCGTCATCGCCATCTCAAGAGGGAAGGTCACGAGTTTCTCCACTTCCTCCGGGGCCAGCGCGGAGACAGCGGTGTTAATTTGCACCTGTGGATTGGTGATGTCAGGGACAGCATCTATGGGCAAGTTGATGGCCGACCACGAACCGATGCCCACAAGAAGCAGCATTCCGAGCAGCACTGCGGAGCGCTGCTTCATCGCCAGGGTGATGAGATGATTGAGCATATTGGGTTCAATCGCAGGTGCAGGCTTTACCGCCGCGGAGGAATTGGAGTTCGGCGAGCCACAACTGCATCACGCCAGAGGTGACGATCTCGTCCCCCGTGTAGAGTCCATCCGTAACGGCGATGTGCTGAGAGTTCGCTGCTCCGATTTTGATTGGCGTCCGCACGAAGAAGGCATCGTTCTTTACAAAAGCATAGGTGCCTTCCACCGTCGTAAGCAGGGCGCTCCGGGGAATCGCGCTGACTGGATCGCCCGCCGGAATATTAAACGTCGTCCGGATAGGCGTGCCCTCACTGAGCGGTTCGCTTGCCTGAAGGGTAACCTCCGTATCGCCGAGGGTGACATAGGGGGACTTTTTGAATCGAAGAACCGTGGCCTTGATCGAACGGCCAGCGTAGTCGAGATCAACTGTCATGCCGGGTTTCAGGAGCGCCGCCTGTTTCTCTGGTACCCAACCCGTGGCCTCCGTGGAGCCTGACTGAATGGCCTGAAAGGAGGCGGTAAATGATGGGGCAATTACCTCCTCCATGACCTCAGCGGTCTTGAGGTCTATGGAACGCGCCATCACTGCTGACAAGGACAAGCCGTGGCCCTCTTTGAACTGCGCTCCGCTTTCAACGGTGGAAGCAGCGTCGCCTTCATCGGTTGGAATGGCCATTGTGCGGCTGCAATTGCTCAGCAGTGACACGAATGGAACGAATAGAATGGGAATCAGTATTTTCATGGGTTGCCAGGGATCAGGGGTTGGACTTGAGGGTAGAAATGAAGCGTCCGGGACTTGCGATTAGTTCTTCCAAACGGAGCCCCGCTTCGAGTGCATCGACCTTTGTTTTGTTAATGGCCTCAATGGCTGCGAGATACTTGTCTTGAAGCTCAACGAACGTGGCCATGGGGACAGCTCCAAGTCGATAGTGTTGATCTGCGAGCTCTGCTGCGGCACTGAACTTTGACACTGTGCCAGGCTTCCATAAAGCAAGGCGTGCATGCTGCGTTTTGTAGAGTAGCATGGACGCCGTCACCTGCCGCTCGACATCGCGCTGCATAGTGCTGAGACTGGCCTGCGCCTGCATCTGCCGTGCCTCGGCGGCAGTGACCTCCGCTTTGCCATTCTTCCAGAACGGTAGAGGGAAGGAGACACCGACGCCGAATACGGTCTGGCTCTCCAGCGCTCGTGTGTTTTGCTGTTCGATAAACGGGCCTACTGTGATTGTGGGGTAGCGTTCATTCTTTGCCAGTTCGACTTTGAAGCCTTGTTGTTCGAGCTCCGCCTGTCGAATACTCAAGTCGTAGTGATTCTGCATGGCCGACAGCAGCAGTGAATCGAGCGAGGATGGAGCCTTCATCTCAAACGCGGCGCGCTGGACGACCAACGGCGTGTCAGCACGGCGGCCCATGAGCTGGTTCAGCTCCAGCAGGGCTTGCTGCATGATCACGGCAGCTTTTGCCGCACCCGACTCGGCCACGAGCGCCGCCGCTTCAATGGTGACGATCTCCAACTGCGGGGCGATGCCTGCGGGCTCACGCTGCACCATCACCTCGCGCAGCGATGCGTAACGATCTGCTACTGCTTTAGCGGCAGTCGCGACATCCTGCTGTGCTGCGAGAGAGTAGGCCAGCACGCGCACCCGTGAGGCCAGATGAAAACGGAAGCGCTCCAAACCAAGCTCTGCGAGCATGATGTCGCGGTTTGCAATGGCCTTGCGCAGACCAAGCCGCCCCGGCCATTCGATGGGCTGCGCGAGGCTCGCCGAAAAGGCGAGACCATCGGAACTGCTGTCCGGGCCATAGACTCGGTTTTTTCCGACTTGGAGGTCGATGGTGGGGTTTTCCTGTCGTCCTGCGGTGGAACGATCAGCCCTCGCCTTTGCCACTTCCGCTTCGTAAAAACGAATTTCAGGGTTGGTGGCAAGGGTCTGCGAGACGAGATGTTCGATAGACTTGGGTGCTGGCGGGGTCGCCGCCGGAAGAGATGGTATCCCTGCCAGCAGCAGGGACGAAAAAAGGAGTGAGCGCATGATGAAGAGGTGGTTGGATGAACGAATGGGCATGACGAGGCCCCGAAATGGGGCGGCGATAGGCACAGCACTGCATCACAGTGCGAGTGTGTGGAGCACTCCGGCGCAATCAGTCACCACCTCATGGGCGGCGCAGCGCACGGAGCATCAAGCCAAGATCGAAGGAGCGCGTGCCAGCAAGGCTGCACGTCGCGTAAAATGCCACGTCGTCCGCATCTCCGGCGGTGCAGTGGTCAATGGCAGCCGGAAGGATTCTAGCGTTGTCGCCAGTTCGTCTTGAAGACGAATCATCGCTTGAATCAAACCAGCCAGTTCTACCATCTGCATTTCCGGCAATGCGACGAAAGCAGGAACTTGGCTGTGGGCAATCGTGTCGCTCGGGCAAGAGCTTGGCTGAGCAGGGATATCGTGTTCTTGATCCGGCGCGGAATGGCAAGAACACTCAACGCCTTCGAACATCTCAATATCCAAACAGCAAACCGAAGCAGGCACTAGGAGTGCAAGCAGGGTAAGTGCGATGAGTTGCCAGAAGCGTTTCATTTGAAGTACTTCTCACTAGATTGACTGCTCTGGAATGATGGTCAAGGGCTATATTACAATAGGGCAGACTCTGTTGGACATCACAACGAGGAGCCAAATCAATCGAACATGGTAGAGATGAATGTCGTTCAAGTTCAATGAGAGGTAGTTTGGGATGCGCCATCTCGTTGGTTGAACGTTCCGAGTGATGTCATGTCGTTACGACTTGCCATTTGCAATCAGAAAGAGTGAAACCCCGATCAGAATTCTGTCTGATCGGGGTTGGTTGTCCTCATTGGCTATGAACATGATTGCGGAGCGTTCTGAGAGACGTTCCAAGAAATGGCCATTCTTCCCTCAATACTCCGAAGGGAGAAGCACCGTCGTGACGGAGCGATCTGCTTCGGTGATGATCCAGAACTTCTCGTTGTTTGCCGATTTGTAGGCCGAGAAGAGTCGGAATCCTTCTCGAAGAGACCTTTCGTTCTCCTCGATGTCCTCTTTGCAGAGTTCACCCCAGTCGCCGCGCTGATGGCGCAACAAGGCTGTGGCAATCTCCAATGTGGTGAGTGTGGTCAACGCTCCTGGCGTCGCGCAGACCTGACCCAAGGCGAACTTGGGCTGACAAGGAAGTCGATCCATGATTTCGGTTGGTATGAATCAATCCAGAAGATCGCGAATCTCACTCTCGCTCAGATGATCGGGTTGCGCTCCTTCCTGGGGAAGGGGAACGATCCGAACAAACAATCGCCTAGCCAATCGAACGAGGGCCTTCTCTCGCCCCATTCGTCCGGCATCGTCCTCGTCGAACATCAGGATGATGCCCGGTCGAGAAGCCGACGCTTGAACAAGTGCCTCTTCCTGGGTTTCAGAAAGGGAGCTTCCCATGAGGGAAACCGCACGAGGATAGCCCATTTGCCAGAGCTTCATGACATCGAAGAATCCTTCGACGACGATGAGCGGCATTCCTTGTTGCTCGGACAACGCTCGATCAAGGTTGAATACCTCAATGCTCTTCTTGAAGCCGTTTGGCAGCTTGTACTTGGGACGTTCGTCCGGTGGTTCACCGGGCCAACGACCGCAGTAGCCGACGAGTCCGCCTTGAGCGTTTTTGATCGGAATCACCACGCGACCGGACATCGTGCCTTTGGCACAAAACCCGAGCCCAAACAACTCCACCGTCTCCGGCGTGAGTCCCCGTTCGGTCAAGTAGGCATGATCGGACTTCAAGTTTTCCAACTTGAACGATAGTGGCACATTCTCGCCACTATCGTCAGGTGCCTCTTGGACGCGTTCACCCATCTCCGATGTTGGAGATGGTGACGAAGTGGTCTGAGGCTTTGAACTGACCGTTGGCGGTTGTTGCGACCTCGATTCAGATTTGCCTGCCAGCCCGAGGTTGAACCACTGATCGAGCTTCAAGGCCGCTTCATGCGCATTGCAGTTTTCCATCTTGGCAACGAAGTCGAGATGGTTGCCGCCGCATTTGCAGGCTGAGTTGTGACAGAACCAGCAGTTCTTGGAAAGGGTCACCTTGAAGATGTCCTTTCCTGTGCCGGAGTGGATGGGGCAGGCTCCTTCGAACCCGTCCCCGTTGCGAGTGCTTCGCATTTCAGCCGTAAAGCCGTAGTGCTCCAGCACCTGTTGAAAAGAGACGGCCGCTTTGACCGCTCCAAAATCAATGAAGGGTTTGGACATGATAATGAACTTTGCGTTGGTGTTTGTGGGATATTTGCGGAATGCAAACACCTCCGTAGTTCATTGTACCAAGGGGCAGGGGAGTGCGGGAGTTGACGAACCTGCCGAAGTGTTTGGCAAACATTCTGGGCAAATCGGACTACCACTAGAGAAGGGAGAGAGTCGAACGCTCGTTTCTAGGGTCGGTTGCGACAATGAAGAGAGATCTATGTCGTGTAAGATTATCGACGGCTTGAGCTACGCTAGATTTCCTCTCTGGGGTTCTCGCTAGGAACATAACTTTGATCGAGACACCATCTAGCGCGTCGCGAAATCTTGAGTTGTCGTTCAAGGCGGAATATGTGAGAAGCTTCTTGTGAATTGAGCTGTGATCTAATCGGCTGCGTTTGACAGGCATGGATCCGCGATCAGCTTCAAGCAGGTAGAGTTTGCGGGTCACTCGCCCATTAGGGTGAGTGGTGTCGATTGCGAAGACTTTGTCAGGGACGACAGTAACTCGTTGTCTGCCTGAGAGATCGATTGACCATCGAAATAGTTCATGGGCGTTATCGCGGCCTCCAGGCGCGGGGAGTTCATCGGCGTGAATCAGGCGGCGGTCGGACCGTCCCCGGGAATCCAATTCGAGACGGACCATGAAATCACTGATCATGAGGGTGTGTTCCAAGAATAGGCGACCGATGCGCTTGTTTCTTGTCGTCCAGTCCATGCGGTTGAACGGCATGTCCAGATCTCGGCGAAGTCGGCCAGCTCCGCGAGAGGCGAGACCGTAGACGAGAGACTTTGATCCACCTTGGTGGTAGTAGTCGATCTGGCATCGAGGGCGCTCTAGGTAGCCGTGGTGGTACAGGAGATTGAGGCGGCGCAATAGATGCTGTTGGCTGCCGCCGACGAGTTGGATGATCCAGTTGGATCGAATGAAACGATGCTCGGCTACTTGGCGAAGAATATCGAGATCGCGCAGAGTCATCTGAAACGCGCCAGCGGATTCTGGTGATCTTTTGAATCGTGGCAATCTGCGATTGGCTCTTGGCATTGATCCATTTTACCACAATGAATTTTTTCCTAGAGGACGCAACCAACGCTCCAGCTTTCGCTCAACAACTTCACGTTTCGTCGCAAATCGTTCCCGGCTGCGAGCGATGAGTTTCTGGCGATTGCCTCGATGAGTTTCGATGGGGGGATCGAGTTTGGCGCGTTGGAAGTGGAGACGGCCATCTGGGGCTTGGTGGCGGATGAGGGTTTCGTAGCGATTGAGGTCGACGAACTGATTGGGGAGAAATTCTTTGCCGAACTCGCCATGGAGGAACTCGGCGTCGTCGTATCCAGAGCGGAAGGCGACGAGGGTTCCCACGTTGCCGAAGACAGCGTCACGGACGGTTGGTGAGAGCTGGGCGATGTATTGGTGACTTAGGGTGAGGTTGAGGCGAAACTTTCGGGCCTCGGAGAGAATGGAAGTGAAGCTCTCCGTGGCGAAGTTTTGAAAC
Organism: uncultured Verrucomicrobiales bacterium; assembly: GCA_963976915.1. Classification (GTDB taxonomy): domain Bacteria; phylum Verrucomicrobiota; class Verrucomicrobiia; order Verrucomicrobiales; family Verrucomicrobiaceae; genus CAXBNA01. Next base: position 9,645 of record CAXBNA010000150.1, on the reverse strand, counting down.
TCATCCACGAAGAGGAAGAAGTCTGGGCGATCAGCCTCCGGCTGCCGGTGTCGCGCCATCGCTGCGAGTTGGAACTGGGTGATGAGGAGGGAACCGAGGAGGTTGGCCTGCTCGCTACCGATCTGGCCCTTGGCTAGATTGGCGATGAAGATCCGCCGGTTGTCCATGAGGAGCGGAATGCTTATCCGGTTTCGGACTTGGCCAATGATGTTGCGGATGATGGGGGAGAGAAGCAATTGCCCCACCTTGTTCTGAATGGGCGCGATGGCCTCGCGGCGGAAGCGGGCGTCATAGCTTTCGAACTCGTTCACCCAGTAGTCGCGGAGAAAGGGATCGCGAAGCTGTCGCACGACCCAGTGCCGGTAGAAGTCATCACTGAGCATCCGATTGACGCCGAGCAGGGAAGTGTTCTCACACTCGGCGAGAGCTGCGACGGTGTTGTGGAGGATGTACTCCATCCTGGGCCCCCAGGATTCGTGCCAGATGCTCTTCAGGGCATCCACGACCCCAGAGGAGACAAGGTGCCGCTCGTTGGGATGAGCTTGAGCCAAGAGATTGAGTCCGATGGGGAAGTCGATGTCCCCGGGGTGGAAGTAGGCGGTGTGCTCAGCACGAGAAGGCGGGATGTGATCGAGCAAGCCATCTGCAAGATCGCCATGAGGATCAATCAACCCCACGCCGTGGCCTTGCTCGATCAGTTGAAGGATAAGATTCCGAAGCAAAGTGGTTTTGCCGGAACCGGTCTTCCCAATGATGTAGGTGTGGAAGCGAGCACCAGCCACCTCAAAGCCAAACGGCTGCTCACCGCCCCAGATCTCGCGAGTTCCAATGTAGAGGTGATCGTTTTTCATGCCGCCCAAGTCAGCCGCCGCTCCGAAAGAACAAAAGTGATGCCAATTTAGTAGCTCCCTGCGATTGAGCCTTGATCGGTTGTATCGGCAGGCAATGCGCACTGTATGCGAGCCCGGCGGGTAATCAGCGACTGGCTTCGGCGGCTGAATCGAGTTGTGTTAAGTATATCATGCGATTAATCAACTAATACCCCACTTAAGGGAACATCCTCTATGGCAACGTCAAATCACCTGACGATATTGAACGCTGAAGCAGCTCGTCGAATGAATAATGGGCGCTCGGAACCTCTCATTACTCTTGGACGGTTTCAGAACTGCACCTTGCCTGGGCTTTTTGAATTCTTCCTGTCATCTGAGGCTGTGAGGGATGTTGAGGAAGGAGCAGGATGGCGTGGTGATACCGATGGGCATCCACTAGACTGTATATGGGGAAACTTGCTCGGAATCTGGAGTGGTGACGTGTGTAAACCACTCGATGGAGGCAGGAACAGTCAGCGGGATCTGGAGTTTTTCTTGCTGAATTCCTCAGAGATGGTCATTCCCGATGCCGTCTCCAATCTGAGACTCCATGAGTTCGAGGCTAGGTTGGTGAATGGAGGGAAGCTTGCCGGAATGCCACCCCGGCTTTCGTATGGTCTCGCGAGTGTTGTTCACGAACTCGTCGAGAATGTGTTTCAGCACAGCGACGGAGACAAACAACGACACTTTCGAGGGGTGGTGGGATACCATTCAATGCCGAACTATTTCGCTCTTTCGGTCGGCGATCTCGGAGTGGGCACCTTGAACACTCTTCGCCTTTCGCCGGACTGGACCCACCTTTGCAGTGATAGAGAGTCGCTTGATGCGATAGTTACCCGTCATGCGAGCCGAAAGCCAAGTCTGGGGGAGGGAGAGGGTTTCAAGACGGTGATAAAGAACCTCGTTGATCGAAATGCGTTCATAGAGTTGCGTAGTGGCAATACTGCGGTGCGGATCAAGGGAGCTGATGGATTGAGGGCAGCGGAGTGGCGTTTGGTTCCTGCTCTCAAAGGTTTACATGTGAACGTGGTTTGGAAGGAACGTGGATTGTCAGAAGAGGAGTGCGTTATTCATTTGACTCAATAAGCAAAACGAGTTATTGAGTTTTTATGATTCCATTGGTGATAAATCTCCAGCCCAACAGAAAGTTGCTCTTTGGATCATCTGCAGCTGAGGCGGATCTGGCACAGCTTATCAAAATGATTCAAGGGGCATCTCGCCCGGAGACCTTGGTTAATTTTGATTTCTCTGAAGTTGAGGCGGTGAACGGCAGTTATCTGAGAGCGACTCTCTTCTGGGCCATTCGGTGCGGTCAAGCGGATGCTCGGAATGAGCTGCCTGTGACTGGTGGCGAACCTGTCCCCATCCGGCCATACCCCTTGTTTCCGGTCGTCTCCGGTTGTAACCCTGAGGTGGCCACCGAGATTTCCGAGTTCATCGTGCCCAGAAAAGTTGCTACTCTCTTGGTAGAGTCTGGAACTCTACCTGCGATTGGCAAGGCAAGGATTGTCGGGCACATCGACAAGTCACTTGGAGACACGCTCTCACTACTCGCCGCAATCAGAGGTGGGACTGCCAAGGACCTGGCTAACGCATCATCCGAGGCAATCACAGTGAACGCTTGGAGTAATCGACTACTTGATCTGTATCAACTGAGGATTGTGCATCGGGAACGGTCAGGGAAGTTCTGGATTTATAGACCGCTAGCAAAAGAACATGACGTATGGGCCTCGACTTTATAAAAGACAAAACACAAAGCTTCACGCAATGTCGTGATCGCAGTCGGGAGAATGAACTCGAAGGCGATGATCTTATCACCCGTGCAATTTCTGACACGGATGTTGATCTGTTCCGGTGTCGCCTGGTTGATCAAAGTGCCGATCTCGTTCCTGGCCTGAAGCTTGTTCTGAGAGTTCATTCTGAATCCGAGATTGTGGTCAGTCAGAGCGGCAAGGTGGTTGCTATGGTGGAGCCAAACGAAGCGATGCGTCTAGCGGAGCTGATGCGAACAACTAAGGTGCATACGGGAATCTTGACAGTCCTCACAGCCAGCGAGAGCGACATTGCTGGAGAGTTTTTCGTGAAGCCTAAACAGCCATTCAAAAAACCGAGGTCGTGATATGTATTATCGAGTGAATAGGGGGCCTGTTCCGTCGTCGTGTGCGGAGTGTGTATTTCTCAAGGACTGTGGAGGACTTGATGGCACGGAGTTCTATAAGGGGTGCTTCCAGCGCTGTGATAGAAGGTGCAGGGATGTGGTTTGCGACTGTGTTTGTCCTGGCGCGCCAGTGAAATTTGACGAAGCGTGGCAAGAAGTTGGTGGCATTTGCAAGCCACCCATAGTCTGCCACCAACAGGCTCTTGCGAGTCTTCCGCCATATTATGTGCCACAGATTATCCATGGTAGCAATCGTTCCAGTGCGTTCGATGCTCCATGGGTTTCCATCCCTTTGCTCTCCGTCCTTTCTTTTGGGAGGAAAGGATGTGACATCCGCTTTGAAAGTAGAAAGTCGCTTTGCGAGGCTATGAAGATCAGTGTCACCAGTCAGATTATTCTTTCGTCGGTGAGCAAGGACTGGGTGATCGAGAGATTCTGGGCGGACCATCGGTATCGGGATTTATTGCCGAGGCTCGCTGCATTGAATTTCGATGCAGTTACTGTTCCAAACTTCTCGTTCATGCTGGACACGCCACGGACGAATTCTCTCTACAATCTTTCTCGGATTTTTCGCCTCACTGAACGGATGAGTGAGAACGGAATTACCACTGTGCCACACATTAACGCCAGCACTGAGAGCGATTGGAAAAAGTGGGAGGGAGTGATTAAGGGGCTTCAGGACGTGCGAATGGTTTGCATGGAGTTTGAGACGGGACTTTCTCAGTCAGGACTTGCGAATCGGGGGCGGGGAGTACAGTTTCTGCAACGATTTGATCGCCTACAACAAGTTACGGGAAGGCGCTTGCATCCTGTCGCAATAGGAGGGGCCGGATGGATGAGGGAACTCGCGGGCGTCGCGGACTTTTTCACGGCGGTGGATTCGACACCGTTCATGAAGACAGTGCATCGGCAATCAGCCATCACCTGCACAGAAGGCGGGCGTCCCCATTGGAGAACTCGTCAATGTAGGGAAGGAGAATCTCTGGACAGCTTGCTGGTTGAAAACGTCGGAGTTCACCGGCGATTCGTCCTAACTAAGGCCGGCCTTCCGCTGGACGAACTGGTCACTCAACCGCTGCTTTTTGGACAAGATCTAAAAAGCCAGCCAGAACAAATTCATAGCCCGTGAGGGGTTTCCAGCCGTGTGCCCCTTTCTGTCGAAGCAAGTCATCGACTATCACTTCCTGCCAAACAGATTTAGGCAACCATCTGCCCCACATTACGTCGAAGACATAATTTTCTGCGACTGCTATCCAGTGAGTGTGGCTTAGTTCAGATCCGCGATATGCGTTTTTTGACCACGGGCCCTGCCACTGGATCATCGCTATACCAAGCCCAGGCAATGTTTCGCCATGCTTTGTAAATGGAAGACCAAGCTCTCGTAGTGTTGACTCCATGTTTCGCCGGTTCATCCAACTGCACAGGCCTTTTGCAGCGAGGTGCTCAAGACTCTCGACCCTTGCGGCGCCGACAAAAGCAGCGAGCGATGCCGGACCGCATGATTTGGTGATCGTGGTATTGTCGAATAATTGAAGATGTTGCTCCAAGAAAAGTACGGCTAAACTATCGCGCAGCCAGTGATCGTCTAGCGCAGGTAGCACAGCGTTTCTGAATCGGTGGAGGGTATGAATGGTGTGGGCGGACAAGTTGTAGGGAGGTGAGACCGTTTGGGTGCTCTTGATGTATCAGATTGGATAGATACGTTCAAGCGGCTCGTCCTAATAATCCGGGTAGGTGCCGGTTTCGTGTCCCCCACGTGTTTGGGCGAAGGCAGTTCGGCACTTGCCGACGGGCCTGAGCGGCCGACTTCACGCGTTTGGGCATTGGCCGAGGGCGGGTAGCCCGGTTCCGGCCATGTCCTTTATCCTGCGGTCGATCAAGTCCTTGTCGCCGAAGGAAAACGCGTGAAGTCGGGCGTTCAGCCCGAACACGTGGGGGCACCCGTGGCAAGGCATGGCGCTGATTCGGCGCTCAGTGAAGCCTTGAACCCCTCGTTACCGCAGTCGTGGTTCGTCGTGCGTTTTTGCGCACCCCTACATACCATGTATATAGGGGTAAAGAGAGGGGTGGATTCGTGTCGCACAATCTTCGTTTCGCGACATAAGGACAGATTGTTTAGCTTTAAAGGACACACTTGGACCCGTCTGAATCGATCCACTTCGGTCGCCCGTAGTCGTTTCACGTAGACAGCTTGGTGGATTGATGGCGCACTCAAAAAACCACTGCGAAGCAGTGGCACTATGAAATCGGTCGGGTTGACGAGTTGCTGATTTTGTGGTGTGGGTGAAAGGTGAGGGGGGCGGTTGAGGCAATCCTAGGCTGGCTGGAGGCTATGTGGATTTTGGTGGATCTCCGATCCGGTTGCGCCAGTAGTACGGACGCCGCCGGGCGTGTCCCAGGGCTAGAACGACAACCCTGTTCTCCCAAACCATGTAAGCAATGTAGTGCTGGCTGAATCGGGGTGTGAGCTTTGCTCTCCGGACAAGTCCACGGTGTGTCGCGTGCATCTCAGGGTTTCCGACGATTTGATTCATGTGATGATCGAATGCTCCCTCAAACGCCAGCGCGAGATGGCTGTCCGAATTTGATCGGTCGATGGAAGCGTAGTAATCAAGGATGTCGTGAAACTCGTCTCTAGCAGCCGGATGAAGTAGGTACGCTGGGATCATGTGCGGCCATTGAGGTCAAGTCGGCGGATCATGGCTTTTGTTCCTTTTCGGAAGTCACAGTCAGTGACGAGTTCGACCTCTCCAGACTCGATATCCGCGGCACGAGCATCGATCTGGGTATTCCAAGCGTCCTCAGTAGCCTGATCTGACGGGCTTCCTGTTCGTAAGTACCGATTGTTGAGCTTATGAAGCAACCCTTCGATCTGGTTAGGATCGAGCCCTCGGATTTGTCTCATGATGTGCTCAATGGGTTTCATAGTTCAAGTGTATCAAATGATCGTCTGAGTTGTCCAGGGGGGCGCTAGAACGAATCATCAGCGAGCACGTTCTTCATGAGCAGTCGAAGGGTTCGAAGAATGGTTTCCTTGGCGTCGGCCTGCTTCTTGATTTTGACGCTGGCGATGCATCCGTTCTGACGTTCGCTGAACTGAAGAGTGTCATTCTTGCTCGATTTTCGGGCCGCGCGCTCTCCCCTCTTTTCTCGGTGAGATTGTACGCGAGAGCGGATGTTTCGGCTGCTCTCCCCTGCCAAGGCTGCGGAGACCAATTCTCCCTGAAGCTGAGAATCGCTCACCTGTGCGATTCGTTGGGCGATGTCGTAGCCAATAGCAGGCGTATTGCGCAGTTTCTCAAGCAGTCGTGCTGGCAGCTCCAAGACCCGCAGTGTGCTGCTCATCCACTGCTCACTCTTCCCTATCTGGCGAGCGAGTTCTCGTTGGGTTGGGACCGAGCCTGAGTCGAGAATGCCACGCAGGGTTTCTGCGAGTTCGACTGCTCCAATGTTCTCGCGCTGGATGTTGGAGATGAGACTCTTGAAGCGGCGAGTGACTTGGTCGTCAGGTTCGCGGATGATGATCTCAACTTCGGTCAGGCCGACCGCCTTGGCCGCTCGAAAGCGACGATGGCCAGTCAGGATTCGATAGTTATCGCCATTTTGAGTGACCGTAATGGGTTCGATGATCCCGTGATTCCTGACGGACTCAATCATGTCGTCCATGTTGTGGAACTTTTTCCGTTCGTTGTCCGGGTCTTCCTGGAGGCGGGTAATGGAAACAATGAAGCGGCCTCGTTTTGGTAAACCGCCAGTGAGACCGTCTTTGACGAGATCGAGTCTGCTTTTTCCCTTGGGTAATTTCATACAGTTGATGCGGTGGCACCTGCATCGTGAGACTCATGAGTCGGATTCACGGTAGCGGTTGCCTCCGTTTGGGCGTTCTGCCCGTTAGTGAATAATTCGCGGACTTCCTTCACGAGAGTGGCCATGTCCTGCGCACCCTTCGAGTGAGGCCGGTAGTGGAAGATGCTTCCGCCGTTTTCGTCTACTTGGGCCATCCAGCCACAAGAACGCACCTCGGTTTGTGCTCGGGAGATGCCTTCATCGTCGAGGATCGAGAGGACGCGTTTCCGAAGGCCTGGAAGGCGTGTCAGATTGCTCAGTACATGAAGCATCCGTAAGTCTTCGCCACTGCGGAGTTTGAGGAGCAGCTTGTAGATGCTGGCGTAGCTTCTGACAGCCTTCGTGCTCTCGAAAGGGACAATGAAGACATCAGCAGGAAAGATGGCGTTCTCCATGATTGGCGAGATCTGATTTGGCGAGTCGATGACAATGAAATCAAAGTGGTCAGCAATGTGCTCCTCGGCGAGAAGCTGAGTCAGGAGCGATGGATAGCCCTCCGTCTGGCTGATCTCTCGACCGAGGTCTTCGAGACCGTCTGCGCTCGCGACGAACGATAGCCCTTCGAAACCTGTGGGCTGAATGACATCGCTCAGGGATTGGTGACGGGTCAGTGCGGACACGAGTGTTCCTTCCGGTGTCAGCCCATCCCCTGCGGCAAGCCACTGGGTCACCTGCGCCTGTGGATCGAGATCCATCAGCAGGACGCGATGGCCATATCGAGCGAGACCGCTGGCAAGGTTCATGGCGATCGTGCTTTTCCCACAGCCGCCCTTGGCGTTGATTACGGTGATGATGTTCATGAATGGGTGGTTAGTGATTGGTTGTTAATGATTGGTTGTTAATGTCGGTGTCCCATTTCCAGAAGTCCGGCAGGCCAAAGAACTCGCGGAAGGCGCGAAGGCGGGACGCGTCGGAATCGAAGTGCTCCAACGCCGCCTTTGACCAAGGGGTGTTGCGCTTGGCCAACTCGGAGCGTTCTCGATCACGCTCGGCAATGAAGTCCTGATACCGCGACGCTTCGCTGACTCGAAGGGTGGCTTCTTCCCTCCGAAGCCAGTTGATCCAATCGATCTGGTGCGTTTGCTCGTGCTCGTCCCTGCGCTGGGTGATTGAGGTCAGTTGCCGGTGAAGTTTTTTCTTCTCAATCTGCACGAGGAAGCCGTCTCCCAACTGACGGATGGCGAGCTGAAGCGATGGGAAGGGACTTCGCTGCTCGCGAGCCAACTGTCCTAGCCTTCGGCCCCATTCGCCTGGGTCGGGGTCATGTCCACTGACTTTGGCTAGGCGTTGGACGAACGTTTCTGCGGTTCGTGCCTCGCGTTCGGATGGCTCGTTGACGGGTTCGCCCCGGTTGCCTCCAAATCCGGCATAGAAGCATCGAGCGAACTCCCACCCCTCGGCGGAGGCGACTTCGGGCGCCCGAAGTTTAACCGGAGCTGGCCAGTTCTGCTCGATGGATCGGCGCAGTAGGCCTGCCGGACTTCTTGGAGGTGCCCTCTCGGGCAGCCATTTTAGTTGATCCTCAATGACCCGCTGGCTGTGATCTCGAATGAGTTTGCCTGCGGTGTTCTCAGAGAAACCTATGGCGACAAGTTTTGAATGTAGCCCTGTGACCGCCGCCGGTTGCCCTTTTAGAGTTTCATTTTCTAGTTTCGTTTTAATGTTGGTCCGAATTTCTGACCGATCCCTTGGTTCGGAAATCGGACTGATGTTGGTTCGTTTTTCTGACTGAGTCTGGGTTGGTTCGTTTTTCCGACCGATGGGGTGATCCACCCATCGGATGGCATAGGTTGCAGGTTTTCGGGCCGCTGGATCTGAGGTGAAGAGGCCATCCTCGACTCGGACGATGTAGTTTTTCTCCAGCGCTGTGCGGAGGGCTTTCGCGAGGTCGGATCGACTGCCGAATCGGGCGTAGTTGGCGATCTGTTGATAGGATAGGGCGACTTGTTGGCGGCGGCGTCCGTGTCGGGCTTGAAACCCGATACTGTGCCGAATGATCGAGCCAACGACCTTGATGACCGAAAGAGGTTCTGCGGGGAGGACCTTATCGAAAAATTCGTTGGGAATGTCGGTGCGATTTCCCTCTCCTTCGAAGAACCCTCGAAAGCCTGCGATCCGAGTGGTGTAGGGTTGATCTGACCATCGGAGTTGATACTCGGCGGACTGCCCAGAGTCGTTTGGTTGCTTGGGTCTGCCTTCGGTGACGCACTCAATTAGATTCCCCAGAACCGCATCGTCGAGTGCTGACCGAATCATGTCCCGGCTGATACCAGCCCTTTTTTGAAGCTCTGAGTAAGAGACCCGAATCTGCTCTTCCTGGGGATTTCCATTGGCATCGCACCAACCGAGTGTCTTCCGTAGCAGGTAACCCACCAGCCGAACCGTGCCACGAGAGAAATTGGGAATGACAACATCGAAAAACTGATTGGGTGTGTAGGTCGTGTTGGATGTGGGCGCTTTGAACCCATTGAAAGCCAAAGGCGCTCGCCCAGTGACTTGGGCTGAGACTACGTTGATGCCCTTCTCCCCGACGGATTGGTGCATCTGAGTTCGCTAGAGCTGGATGCTTGGCTCGGACTTTGCAGCATCGACCTTCTGCTGCTCCTCAAGCCATCTCGCATACCAACGCACCATCGAGTTGATGATGAAGCTGCGACTGCGCTGCTGTTCTCTGGCCAGTTGATCGACAAACTCCAAAACATCGCTCTCGAACTTAACCCGCATTTCTCACACCCCGCTGCGCTTGAGTCGGTGCAGAGGCGCTGTAGGCTT
>CAXBNA010000149.1:0-15858 GCA_963976915.1 uncultured Verrucomicrobiales bacterium | reverse complement strand
CCGGGGCGACGGCAGCGATGAACAAGCGACCGTCCCACCCATCGTCATCTCGGAGGACACCAGCCCCGTCCGCACCCTCGACGTCACCGCCTCCGACGGAAACACGCTCCAGGTAGTCTATCGCGCCCCGAAATCAGACCGCCCCCTTCCCGCCATTGTCTTCATCCACGGCAGCCTGGGCCAGAGTAAGCCGCGCCAACTCATCCAGAGCGCCCTCACCAACCCCACGCACACTCGTTTCCTCTCCAAAGGGTTCGTCTCTGTCGCCGCCACCTTCCGCACCTACGGCGAAGACCCGCTCTCCAGAGGTCCGATTCTCGACTCCATCGCCATCGTTCAGGCCGTCAAAAAACTCCCCGAAGTCGATCCCGATAGCGTTGTTGTTTTTGGCACCAGCGGCGGCGGCAGCATCGCCCTTGAACTCGCTGGCGAAAAAGGTCTCGAACTTCCCGGCGTCGTCATCGGCGAACCCGCCAGCGTCCTCTACACCGGCCTCATGACAGATCTCTCCATGCGGGACGAATCGATGAAGAACTACGCCGCGCTCTACACCGACGAGCGACGTGCCGCGACCGAAAAAAAGATCGCCTCCATCTCCTGCCCCATCCTCGTTCATCACGGTGATGTTCACCTGCTGCGGAAGATCAACTTCGACATCGTCTTCCCCGCCATCCAAGCCGCCGGAAAAACCCTCATCATCAAAAACTATCCCGGCGAGGACCACGGCTTTTACTGGGGAAACCGAACCTCCGAAGAGACGGTCGACTCAGTCGTCTCCAGCACTCTCGAATTCATCAAACCCTTGCTGAAGGCTCCACCCGCGAGGCAATAGGCTCGTTTTCCCGCCACCGAGCGGTCACATCATAGTGCCAATGGCGCGATTCGACGGCAAGCACTCAGTTCCACAGCCAACCCGTAACCTAGCAGTAACGAAACGAATACAGGCTAAAACCGGCGGGCGTCCTCACGCACCCTTCGGATGTGTTCGTGCGCCCACCGATTGAAAATTCGGCGACGTTGTGGGCCACCGACTTCCAGAAGGCTCAGCATCTCTCTGAATCGGTCTAATTCCTCCTCCAACTCCATTTTCACATGGATCGGATTGGCGACCAAGCCCCAGAAATTCATGAACCGCGTTAGCACTCCGTACTGAGGTTGCTCGACAAGAGAAAGGGTCTGGAACCTCATGTCGTCGATCTGTTCCTTCAGCACGCTGCAATAGACCTTGAGCTTCTCATCAGTGGCGGAGGTCAGGTTGGATGCCTCGACCCCAAGACCACTCAAACTCAATGCTGAGCAACTCCCGCAGGTCGCCCAAGGCATGGGCACTGGTCAGACGTTTCATCCATTCTTCCTTCTGCAGCTTGCTCTCCGGATCGGTCTCTAAATCAGGATGCAGAACCTTAGCCAATTGCTTGTAGAGCGATTTCAGATTCCGCTTTTTCATGTCCTCGACTTCCTGCCGCTATCGCTCTTTTTCGAGCTTGGCTTTGATGGGTTTCCGACCGCGTTTCTTCGCGCTTGGCGGCTATTTTTCAAGCCCTTCCATCATCGCAACGAGGCGCTCATGGAGGACGCGTTCGACTTCCTCTGGATCCCAATGAATGTCGATGTCACTCAGATCGATCTACACACCCGCCATCCGCGCGACACCTTCCAGCTGACTCCGCATGAATTCAAAATCATTCGTGCGGCCGCCCTGTCAGCCCCTTTTGACTCTTCAGTGCTCAACTCTTCGACCACGCCCTCCATTCGCTGTACCTCCACTTTGCTTAAACCCAAGGAGTCGACAAGAAGATCCTCTGCCTTACCTCGGAGAAGGTCCGATATAGCCTCGCGGCGGCGGGCGGTGAACTTGATCGCCTTCAAGGGATCGATCCCCTGGATGACCACCTGAAAATTAACGCGGTAAATTTCCGCCACCAGTGGCAACACGTCTTAAGTGTATGTGGTCGCCATGGCTTCCAACCGGTGGTGCTCTCGCTGGTGCTTCTTCCTCGCCCTCTCCAGTTGCTTCATCAGCTTGTTGAACTGCACTTGGGCTGGACTCAGATCGGCACCCTCAGCGGCAACCACGAGTAATTCTCTTCCCTTGGCAGGCTCTTCGGCCGCTGCCAAACCCAAATCCAGTTCCTGTTCACGATAGATCTTCTATTTCACCAAGGTTGTCATCGGTATTGACCTCATTAATGTCAAGCCGGGCGATGAACGAGGCAGAACAATATCTGCGAACAAACACGTGTGGAAAGAACTTCCACGACCGCACCAGCGAGCGCCACAGACGTGCTCCCATGCCTCCACCCCAAAACACCTCGATCCAGCTTCCCTCTGCCGAAGTTGGCTACCTTGCGTCTTTGGTGTTTCCTGCGCGAACATTAACTGAACCGTCCGCAGCCTCTTCCTTCGGCAACCACTTTGCGTGTTCCGCCACCACGTCGGTGTACTTCTTCGCGTCGTCACCCGTCAGCAAATTGGTGTGGTTCCATGGATTGTCGGTCTGGCAATCGTAGAGTTCCTCGGTGCCATCAGAGTACCGGATGTAACGCCAATCGCGCGACCGAATGGCATGATTGCCGCGCCCTTGAGTCATGAGAGCCGGACGTTCCCACTCGGCTCCGGGATCCTTCAGCAATGGCAAGAGACTTTCACCATCGATCCCGCTTGGTGGAGGAAGACCTGCCAAGTCAGCAAGCGTCGGGTAAATGTTCGCGAGACCTACGGGCGCATCGATGCGAGTGCCAGATTTTGTAACGCCCGGCGCAACGATGATAAAGGGCACATGATTCGCCTTTTCCCAGAGGGTGAATTTAACCACGCTCTCCTTGTCGCCAAGGTGGTAACCGTGGTCGGACCAGAGCACAATAATCGTGTCATCGGCACGACCGCTGGCATCGAGTTGATTGAGCAAGCGACCGACCATGGCATCCGCGTAAGACGATGACGCCTGATAAGCTCGAACAAGGCTCTTCAACGAGTCGAGCCTCTCGTCAGCAGGCGGGTCGTCGCTGAATAGATAAGCTGACCACCACTCGTGCTCACAATGTGCTCGCTCAATCCCGATCGGTGGCACATCACTGAGATCGTTCTTCGGCATGGGCGGTTGGCGTACGGTCTCGAACGGATAGAGTTCAAAGAACTCCGGTGGGGCATAGTGCGGCAGGTGCGGATGAAAAATACCCGCAGCGAGAAACAGTGGCGCACCGTGATCTTTGGCCAATTCCTGCTCTGCCCACTTGATCATCGGCGTATCTCCCATCAACTCTGCAGGCACTGGTCCCCAATCGAACGTGCCACTCCCTTCCGAGCGAATCTCCTGGAAAGGCGTGGGCACACGCTTGAAGAACTGCTGGAACGATGGATTGGCTGGATCCTCCGCCCCTGAGCCGCCGTGATGAAAAATTTTCCCACCACCCCGAGTCGCGTAGCCGTGCTGCTCAAAATACTTCGGCAAGGTGACCGCGCCAGGGAGAGCTTTCCTCCAAGCATGTTGGTTTTCATACACGCCACTGGTGCTGGGGCGTAGTCCGGTCAGAATCGCCGTGCGCGAGGGATTGCAGCCGGGTGACGCACAATAGGCATGTGTAAAGAAGGCCCCCCGTGTAGCCAACCGCTCAAGGTTGGGAGTCTTGATCGGATTCGATGGATCAAACAACGTCGTCCAGTCATTCATGTCATCAATGGCGATGAACAAAACGTCCTTCCGCTCCGGCGATGCTTGGGCATTGAGCGGGTCCGCCTTCTCCACAAATCCGGCGGGACGCACTTCCGCGCCTTCGCCCACTCGTTCACCGAATTCGGCCACCACCTGCTCCGCGAAGGCTTGCAAGCGATTCCGAACCCCACGGAATTCCGCTGCAACGTTTGCCGTCTCGGCAGGATCAACCTCCAGATTGAACAAGGCTCCCTCTGGAATCGTCATCATCTCGCTTGTGCCGGCTTTCAAAAACCGGACCGTCTGGCAGTAGAGCTTCCATTTGCCGAGCCTGACGGCAGTGAGGCGGCGTGGTGTCTTTTCCTCGCCCTTGGTGAGATTGTCGGAGTAATAAATCATCGAATCGCGAGGCGACTTGCTCGGCAAAGGTCCGCGAAACAGCCCACTCAGGTCGAAGCCGTCGATGGGGAGATCTGCGGCGGGTTGATGAGCCGCTCCACTCAGGGCCGCGAAGGTTGGTAGCAGATCCAGAGTTGAGGCCATCAGGTCCGTGGCAGTACCAGCCGGAATTGTCCCAGGCCACCAGGCGATAGTCGGCACCCGGAAGCCGCCTTCCGCAGGCGTGTTCTTCCCGCCGCTGAATGGAAAATTGCTGGAGCCCAGGGCTTCACGGTCTGGGCGATACGGGCCACCGTTATCTGAGGTGAACAGAACCAGTGTATGCTCTTCAATGCCGAGTTCCCGAAGCTTGTCGAGAATCTGTCCGACCGACCAGTCGACCTCGGCCACGGCATCGGCGAACAAACCTTGACCAGTCTTATCCCGAAACGCCGGGCTGGCAGCAAGCGGCCCATGAACCATGCTGTGCGGGAGGTACAGGAAGAACGGGTGTTCGGCCTTCTCCTCCATAAATCGCAGCGCCTCCTCGGTGTAACGTTTGGTCAGAAAGTCCTGATCCGCGAGTTTCAACTCCTCGACAACCCGCTCGTCACGCACCAATGGCAACGGTTTGTGGAACGGCGGCACATCGCCCATATCGTTCGAAAATGGAATGCCAAAGTAACGATCAAAGCCCTGACGGGTGGGAAGAAACGGAGGTTGGTCACCGAGGTGCCACTTGCCCACACAGGCAGTGGCGTAACCACGTGCCTTCAGCACCTCGGCGAGCGTGATCTCATCCGGGTTCAACCCCTTGCGGTCTCCCGGCCACAGCACACCGTGATTCGGCGTGTCCATTTCGAGATCATTGTGCAGCAGGTCCACCCGCGCCGGATGGCAGCCAGTCATCAGAGCGGCACGCGACGGCGTGCAGACACTGGAAGCCACATAGAAACTCGAGAACGAACGCCCTTCCTCCGCCATGCGCGCGAGATGCGGTGTCGGAAAACGATCACTAAACGGTTGAACATCCGCATAGCCAAGATCGTCGACATTGATGATGACGAAGTTGGGCGGACGCCTTTCTGCCGACTTCGAACGGGATTGCTTGACCTGCGGCTTCACAGGAGCCGTTCCGACTTCGGGCTGCCAATTTCGATTCTCCCGTGCTTCTTCGTAACCTTGCTGAGTCGACTGCATTCGCCAGATCTCGACTTTCTCAAAGGTGATCGGAGCACCCCAGCTGTAGGCATCGACACCCCGTGCGCTACGGCCATTCACGTGCGCAGCAACCATGGCTTGCCGTTCATTAACGAACACCTCAATCAGGTAGCGATCAACAAACACCGTCAGCTCCACATCTTCACCCGGCGGCAGATCCGCCACGGCAAACGGTGCCTCCGTGGTGCCAACCCGCAGTGTGCCGTTGTCCGGCTGGATCGTGATCGGCAATCCTTCGTTCTTTTCGTCGGTGTAGAGTCGCAGGCCAAAGCGTTTCTGCTCGGCTTGGTCACGCGGCACCGTCACGCGAATCTCCCAGGCGTTGTCGCCCATGTCGAAAAGCCGTTTCATGCCGATTCCTCCGAACGGCAATTCCTCCGGCTCAACCGTAACGTTCTCGATCATCAGCGGATCCCGGCGTAGCGACTCCAGCTCGCGCAACGGCCGGATGCGGAGCTTGCCATCTTCACCGAGGCTCAATTCACGCGGCAGAGATTGAATCGTTTTATCCCGAAGAGCGGGATCAGGTGTCGAAACCCAAGCCCACATCACCCGTCGAGCATCCGCAGTCAGCACGCTCTCAGGGGCAAAGAAATCCCGCATCTGTGAATCGCGACCCCGGTGCGGACTCTGCCCCTCGTGTGGCCAGTTCATCCGACCGTGCGTCTCGGGAACAAATTGCTCCTTCTTTGCGTCCCAATCGCCAAGGTAGTAGCGGCAACCATGCGGATGACTGATGCAAAGCAGCATCCATTTTTGTTCGCCAGTGGAGGGATCGTCGATCGGGAAAAAATTGGCACAGGAGACATCCTCGCCTTCGACAACATCCGCAGGTTCATGTGAGAGAAAGGGACCGATGTAGCTCCACTTTTTGAGGTCTGTCGACTTGAACACTGGCGGGTTTTTTCCACCCGAGATAGCGTAGTAGGTATCGCCGATGAGGAAGCAATCGGGGTCCCATTGTCGCATGCCCTCGGGGGCGCCCGCCACCTCGACCGGGTACGGTTTCTCCCAACCCGACAGATCACGGTCCTTCGCCAACGCGATCCAGTTTCGATCCGACGCCTGCCCGTGATAGATCACCGCCGGCATGCCTTCTTTCGTCAGGAACCCTGTACCACTGAACATGCCGTGGCCCGTAAATGAAGGCTGCAACTTCGTCGGTTGCCAGTCCCAATGGAGCATGTCTGGGCTGGTGACATGGACGAATGAAAACGACGGTTCGCCATTGTAGTTGTGCCGAAGGATGTAGTGCAGGTGGTACGTGCCCTCCAGATAGAAGGCTGCGTTGGGATCCCCCGGCGCGCTGAGTTCACCCGGATGGATCAGGTGGAAGTTAAGCGCGAGTTCATCCGGCTCGGCCGCCGTTATCGGATCGAGCTGCGATGAAAGAAGGAGGAGACAAATCAGGCGTTTCATAGGCATATCCAGTCCGAGGAAGGTGGGCGAGTTGATTGCACGAGATCAAGGACTCGCAGAATGTTTAATCTCATGGCCCGAGCTCCATTTCAACACTCCGTGCCGTCACCGGTCTCCGTATCAGCTCCGACCTCCTTCTTCATCGAGAAAAACGGAGTGCTCATTCCAAACCCTCCACTTTTCCATCTAAATGCGGCCGCGGTAAAGTAATTCACCCGATGGAGAAAAGACGGCGGCCTCGGGTACGCGAGTCGCGCCGGCGTGCCGGGCGCAGTGGCTTTGACCACCGGGCAGTCGTGCATGAGGAACAGGAATACTGTCACCTTGCGCTCGGCGGCAGCAAGCGGCGCGAGCAGCAGGGTGCCAATGCCCGTCGAGAGAAATGGTTTCGACCCGCGAGGTTTTGATCCTGTCGTGAAAGCATGGAGTCAAAATTCAGCAAGGACAATACGACATCGCACTGGGAAATTACGAACCCATCCAAGGCGACACCTTCGATCACCTGCTTTCGACCCTTCCTGAGTACGATCTCAGCCCTTACCAATCACCAAACGATGCGGAACTTGAAAAAGCCGGGGCACGGATCATCGGGACGGGACTACAGGCGAAATTGGGTGCTTTTGGACTCTCACTCGTCAGTCTCCACCAGCAATGCCGGATCCAGACTCATGTCACTGCTGCCTTTCTCAACATTGTGTCCTTCCAGCGCAATGACGTTTCCCCCCACCTTGAAGGCATCGGCAAACGCTCCGAGGGGATAGTATTCCGCCCCGCTTGCTTCGTGTTTTTCGACCTTCACCTTGCCGTCTTTCCCTCGCACAATGCCTTTTGAGAGCAGTTCCTTGCCGTTGACGTGGAGGACGAAGGCATCGTCGTAGTTGATCACCAGACCCAGGCGCTTGAGGTCGGTTGCCTCCGGGATTTCGAACTCGCGGCGGATGAAAATGGCCGTGTAGTTGCCTCTCATGTCTTTGAGTTCGGTGCGGTCGTCACCATCGCCGTAGCCGAAGCCTGCAGCACCTGACTTCCACTCTTCCTCCTTCGGGTCGAAGCCCAGTTGCGTCCACATTTCCGTCTCCGGTTCCTCCCCGCCAGCCAGATAGTTCCACTCGGCATGGTCAGGTATGAGCGATGTAAAATGCTTTGGTGCCAAGGTCGCCACGTTTTTCTTGCCTGCTTTCCGCGCCTCCTCGGCATCTGCCAGGGTCCCCGGCGCTCCGAGCACTCCGGCTCCTGTTCGCTCCACGGTGGTTGTGTCCGGGGTCCAAGGATTCTCGACGATGGTCTGTTTCACCGTTCCCTGTTTCACGATCGCGAAACGGTCGCGTTCGTCGCCTCGCAGATCCAGCATGACGCCGGTGAGCGTGTCGCCGTCGATGTCGAGAAGGGTCGACCCGTGGTCGAGGACAATGCTCCGCATGACCGGTGAAATCCCCTTCTCATTCCGCCCCAAGGCTCCGCCATGACCTGTCACGACCGCCACCGTTCCGTTATTCGGCGTGATCAGTTCGCTTTTCCGGTAGGGACCGTCGCCCTCCGGGCTGCCATCGCCATCGTCCAAGACCACACCCTTCGCCGTGGTTGGGGTGGCGTAGGCGCCGTCGATGAGCATGGAGCGTTCATAAATGTGCGAGTGCCCGCTCAGCACGAGATCGACTCCGCCGTCTTCCAAGATCGGCATGATGTATTTCCGCATCTCCACGAGTTGGATCTCGGTGTCACTGTCGTGCGTCCCCTTGGTGTAGGGCGGGTGATGCCAGAAACTGATGATCCACTTGGCGTTCTTCGCCGCAGCGAGATCGCGCACGAGCCATTTTGCCATTTCGCCCTCCGGTGAGCGATCAATGTCGTAGGAGTTCAAGCCGATCAGGTGGATGTCACCGTAGTCGAACGAATAATAAGATTCGCTCCCAGAAGGCACGCCGCCCGCCTCACCCTCGGTCGGGCAGACATAGGCGTCAAAAAATGGTCCCTCTCCGAGAAGACCGTTCGAGGTCTTGCCTTCGTGGTTTCCGAGCGCAGCCCAGCAGACGGTGTTGCGGAGTGTTTTCTGGTAGGGTTTGAAAAACTTGTCTTGGAACTGTGCGTCGGTTCCCTCCCCGTAAGCCATGTCCCCCACGTGCAGGTAGAGATCGAGCGGGCGCTTGTCCTTCTCCGTGTAATCGGCCATGGCCTGATGGACGAGCATCTGATGGACCTGACCCGTGCCGGAATCCCCAACCACCCAGATCCGGGCAGGCGTCCGCTTGCCCACCGGAGGATGCGTGGTGAAACGATGGTCCCGCCCGCTTGGGGTCAAGGCGCTGTCCCCGTCAAGAACCGTGTATCGATAGCTCGTCCCGGGTTGCAACCCGTCCAGCGTCGCCTCGTATTGCACTCTCTCTGGAGGTGCTCCACTCAGATTCTCGCGCTTCAGAATGGCGGCACCGTCGCAAGCACGCGTCTCGTCGGATCCTTCCTGCTGAATCAGGACCCTTGGATTCTCCAGCGTCGTATCGGTTCTCCAAACGATGGTGATTCCATCCTCCCGCGCCAGTTGGAGGTACGGTCCTCGAGTGATCTCTGCGGCGGCAGCGGTGGAGCTGAGTACAAAAAGTAAGAAAGCGCAGCGGAGGTTTGTCGTCATCAGGAGAAGATTATCGATCCTAGAGGTCCACCCTGTCAAACAGGGTAGCACCGCCATTCGGCTTCTCGGAAAATTACCGATTCAGAAAAGGACCCGCCGCACCAATTCTTCTTCGCTGACGACACTCTACTCACCGAATTAGTTTCACCGGCTTCTCCTCTTTGGGCACCAAGTCCACCGCACTCACCGCACTGCCGCCTTCGGGAAGCAGGACGCGCAGGTGAATTAATCGACCTGATGACGAGATCGGAATTTCAACCGTTTGCCACTCGTCGGATCCTTCGAACTTCGAGGAGGCCTTGTTCTCTGGCAGGAAGTCTTTGTCGCCATCCATCCGCCACGCAACCCCGACGGGACCACCGACTTCCGACTTGAGGGTGATTGTTGCGACGGCTGGCGTTGGGATCTTGAGTTTGGCTTTGGTGAGGAAGGGCGCCTTTCCTTTCTTGTCAGGCTTCACCTGCAAGGTGCCATCGACCATCTCAAGGCCGCCGTTCCTGGCCAACCACCCTTGGACGCCTTCATCCTCGTTCTCGGAAAGAAATTTCTCGCGCAGCGGTGGCGCCGGTTTCCCCTCAAGGTAGAAATCGAAGTAATCGTTCCAAGTCGCCGCCATCGGACCGGTGGCCAATCCGGGCGGGTTGAGCTCCCCACACCACGCTGTCAGTTTGGCTCGCAAACGATTCGCGATTTCAGGCTCCTGGCTACCGAGGTTGTGCTTCTCCTCGATGTCTTCGGACAGATTGTAGAGATACTCCCGGTCTCCTCCTCTTAGCAGTTTCCAATCGCCTTCCCGGATCGCCGATTGCGCACTCCACCGCCAGTAGAGGGCTTCGTGCGGCGGTTCCGTCTTCTCCCCCGATAAAAACGGAATCAAGTTCACACCGTCAAGATCCCCCGCCGTTGGTGTATAGGCTTTAGCCGATCCCTCCCAAACGCCTGAAGGCTGGACACCAACAGCCGTCGCCGCGACATCGAGCGACGACACCGGATGCGGATACTCCTGCCCACCCGGGATGACACCGGGCCACGCGATCACAAACGGCACGTGCATCCCCCCTTCGGACAGCATCCCCTTCTCCCCATTGAGCGGATCGTTCAAGGAGCCATCCCAACCCGGACCACCTCCGGGTTCATCCGCCTTGTGAATCTTCAGCGGCGCCCCGTTGTCGCCGATGTAGAAGATCAGCGTTTTGTCCGTGAGACCGAGTTCCTTCAGCGTCTCCGTCACCAGTCCGACCCCATCGTCAACGGCACTCAGCATGGCCAGGGCTTGGCGACGACGCTCGGGCATCTCGCCCGGAAACCGGTCCAGATAGGTTTTCGGCGCATCGAGAGGAACGTGCGGAGCCCGATAGGCAACGTACAGAAAAAACGACTCCCCCTTGTAGCGCTTGATCACAGAAGCCGCAGCGCGACTGCAGGCATCCACATGGTACATCTCCGGTTTCATTTGGGCCATCGGTTGGTCCTCACCCTCCAGCGTGATGTTGGCGGAAAACGAAGCCTGTGAGTTCTGGGCATAGACGTGCTTGAATCCGTGCTCGGTGATTTGAGGTGTCGGCCCCAGATGCCACTTTCCAAATTGCGCTGTCGCATAACCCGCCGCCTGCAATCGTTCCGCCATCGTGGTCTCGGCATCAAAGCCATCAAGCGATGAACCGTTGTTGTCGAGGCCGAATCGCCCCTGAAACTTCCCCACTATCAAGCCACCCCGGGACGGCACACACTGCGGCGCTGTGCTGTAGCCATTTACCGCACGCACGCCACTTGCCGCCAGCGCATCGACATTGGGCGTCTTCACATCGTCGAACACCCCCTGGCAGGACAAGTCCGCGTGCCCGTGGTCATCCGTGTAGAAGACGATGATGTTGGGCCTGTCCGCCGAAGCCTGGGCAAAGGCGGCGTTGTCCACTGCGAAAAGGGAGACCCAGACAGCGCCAATCAGTCCTGTAGAGAAGGGTTTCATGCGGGATTTGAGGGTAGGTTGAACTACTGGCGATAGTTCCATTGCGCATCTTGCAAGGCTCCGAGCTGCTTCACCTCATCCTCCCGCTCCTCCGCCAGATCCTTGGTCTCCAAAGGATCTGCCTTCAAATCAAACAACTCCACTTTCTTCGGGCCGGACGTGTAGGCTTTGTCCGGGCCGACCGTGCCAGGAATCAAGAGCTTGGACCAGCCATGGATCACCACCTGTGCCACGAGACTCTTTTCTGGGCGATCCAGATCGTTGATGTCATGCGTGTAACTCTCTACAAACACGGTGTCCCGCGACGTCATCGCCGCGCGATCCAAGAGGTCAAGACCGGGCAGATCAGCCGGCACCTCCAACCCGCAGGCCTTCATCACCGTCGGCACAAAGTCGACAATCGAGGCCAGCGTCTCGTCATCGCGCAGCGGCTCCACCTTCCCCAGCCAGCGTACAAACATTGGCGTGCGAATCCCCAACTCGTAGGGCGAGAGCTTCGCGCGACTCCCCTGCTCCTTGTCCCAACCGTTGTCGGCCAGATAGATGAGGATCGTGTTGTCCGCCATTCCCTTCTCCGTCAGGAAATCGTCAATCTCTCCGCAGGTGTGATCGAACCACTCGCACATGGCGAAGTACTTCTCCGCATTCGGGCTCAGCCCTTTGCCCTGATACTTCGCCAAATATTCCTCCGGCGGATTGTGCGGCGTGTGCGGCATCATCGGCGCATACCAAACGAAGAACGGTTTCTCCTGCGCCTGCGCGTCCTCCATGAAATCAAACATCGGCTTCATCGTCTTCCGGCCGATGTCGAGTCCATCGCCTCCGTGCCGCCCTTCCGTGTTGGTCATCCCGGCAGTGAACCCCACCTCCTCCGCCGTCACGTTCCAAAGCTTGCCGGTTTGGTAAGTCAGGTAGCCCGCCTCGGACAGCACCTTCGGCAGGATCACCGAGTTGCTGAGCAGCTGCTTTGAAAGCGGAGCCCGGTCCTTTTTGCCCGCCGCATGCCGAGCCTCGATGGCTTCAGCGCTCAGGTCATTGCCTGTGATGCCATGCACATGAGGCAATTGCCCCGTGAGCAGACAGGCCAGCGACGGCGAGCACACCGGCATGACGTAGCCGCGGGTGTAGAGCAGGCTCTGCGAGGCGAGGCGGTCAATGCGCGGCGTCTGCACCACCTTATGCCCCATGAAGCCATAGTCGGTGAAACCCTGGTCGTCCGAGAGGAGCAGGATCACGTTGGGCCGGTCTGCGGCAAACATGGAAACGGAAAGGGCGCAGAGCACCAATGAGAGGAGGCATTTCATTCGCCTTAGAACTTCCGGCCACACGCCCATGTTTCAGCACAAGCTGTGTCGGATCTGGCAAGGAGCGGCGCGCGTCTGGTCGCCGAGCGAACGTCCCTCCAACTCAGCGCTCAGACAAGCACGCCTCTCCGCTCCTCCGCCGGTAGAAGAAGATGTGAATCTTCCCCCCTAACGCATGGCACTCTCACGAATGCCGCTACGCCGCTCAGTCTTTCTCCTTCCGCAGTCTGGTGACAGCACCCACGCAGCGCCGACGAGCATCTGACCTCCGCGCCTCCCCCGTAGAAGAAGACGTGAGTCTTCCCTTCGCCCACCCCATGGCATTCTCACGAATGCCGCTACGGCCAGCTTCACTCCCGAAAGAGACTACTTCGTCACCACCTCGTCCAGGTTCAGCACCAGATTCGCCACCATCGTCCAGGCCGCCAGCTCAGCAGCATCGAGCTTCGGATCGGGCTTTGACTCGCCATAGCTGATGGTTTTCACTGCTTCCTCGGGCTTGGCCTGATACGCGGCCAGATGCTTCTCCAAAGCCTGACTCAAAACCGCCACCTCCTTCGCCGTCGGAACGCGACCCGACCCCTCACGGAACAGCCTCGTCAGACGATCCTCAGTCTTCGGAGCCGCCTTCATCACCCGCTCCGCAAACGCACGCGCCGCTTCAAAGAACTGCACGTCATTCATCAGCGTCAGCGCCTGCAACGGCGTGTTGCTGCGCTCCCGGCGCAGGCAGTAGCTTTCCCGGTTCGGCGCATCAAAAGCCGTCATGTTCGGCGGCGGCGCAGTCCGTTTCCAGAAGGTGTAAAGGCTGCGGCGATAGAGTGACTCCCCCTTGTCCTGAATGTAGTTCTTCGTGTTGCTGCCACCGAAAGCCACCGGCTCCCAGATGTTCTCCGGTTGGTAGGGCTTCACGCCCTTGCCCCCGATGGTCGGGCTCAGCAGCCCGGAAACAAACAAGGCCGAATCCCGCACCACCTCCGCATCCAGGCGGAAGCGTGGTCCTCGGGACAGCAATCGATTCTCAGGATCGATCTCAGGCCCCTTGCCCGAAAATTCGCTGCTCTGGCGATAGGCATGCGAGGTCACGAGCAACTTCACAAACGCCTTCATGTCCCAGCCGCCCTCGCGGAAAGTCACCGCCAGCCAATCGAGCAACTCTGGATGGCTCGGCGGTTCTCCCTGTGATCCAAAGTCATTGCTCGTCTTCACCAAGCCGACACCAAAGAACTGCTGCCACAATCGATTCACCGCCACCCGTGAAGTCAGCGGATGCTCATCACTGACCAACCACTTGGCCAGGTCCAGACGGGTGTAATCACCTTTCTTCTTCGGCAGCGGCGGAAACACCGCAGGCGTATTGCTCGTCACCGGCTCGCCAGGCGCATCATAGAGACCGCGCTCCATGACAAAACTCTCCCGACGCTCCGGCAGATCGGCCATGACAAACGTCGCCGGAATCACGGCCTCCAGCGCCTGCTTCTTGGCCTCAATGGCCAGCCTTTCGGCACGCAGACCACCCACGACCTCGCGTGCGCCTTGATACTCGTTCTCAAACCACCAGTCCTTCAGCCGCACCACCTCCTCAGGCGTCCATTCAGCCGCTTTCTTGCCGCGCACCAGCGTCTGCAAATCACTGGGCAAGGCCGCCACGCGCTTGCCCTGATTTCTCGTCGCCCACACCTGCCACGACCACTGTGGATCCTTCGCCGGTTCGACCCGCGAACTCATCGCCAGATGATCCCAATACACCGTTCCATCGAACTGCGTAAAAGCGAAGCCCGTGATCTTGTTGCCCGGCTTCAGCCCGAGCTTGGCGATGTCCACTTCCAGCTTCACCCACTCACCCGCCTTCGGCAGCGCACCCATCTTCACCCGCTCCGGTGTGCGGACTTTCCCAAACGGGATCGCCCCCTCCTCACCCCACACCGCTCGGTGATTCCAACCCGCCGTGTGAAACTGAAGCATCACCGCCGTCGGCGGATTCTTCTCGTCAATGTAGCACTGCACACTGAGCTTCCCGTTCGGCGGCACTTGAAAATTGCCACCGCTCGCAAAGTAATCCTGGGCCACACCCTTGGCCGTGCGTTTGAGCGCCGCACCACCACTGAAAACAGGCCCCTCCTTTTTCGTGATCAGCTTTGTCGGCTCACCCGCCACCCCCACTTTGACTCCGGCCGGAAATCCATCCTCAAACCAAACGTCTTCACTCTCGACGACTGGCGGCGGTGGCGTCAGGCTCGCCGGGTCGGTGTAGTCGAGTTTTCGAATCGCCTCCCGGATCTTCCCCTGCGTCGCGGCGATTTGCTTTTCATAGCCCGCCATCTCCTTCGACTGCTCCGGCGTGCTGAGTCGCAGGATCGGCGGTGTCAGCAGGATGTTGCCATCCATGGCCGGATCAGCGGCGCTGTTGAAGAAGGAGTAGAGCTGATAAAATTCCTTCTGCGAGATCGGATCGAATTTGTGATCATGACACTGCGCGCAGCCAGCGGTGAGGCCCATCCACACCGCCACCGTCGTGTCCGCACGATCCACTGCGTAGCGAAAAACGAACTCCTCTTTGATCGATCCACCTTCACTGGTGGTAACGTTGCAGCGATTGAAGCCCGAAGCGATCTGTTGTTCCCGAGTCGCTTCCGGCAGCAAATCACCCGCCAACTGCCAGATCGTGAAATCGTCATACGGCAGGTTGTCGTTGAAAGCCTTCACCACCCAGTCCCGATACGGCCACATGCTGCGCTCGTTGTCGAGATGCAGCCCGTGCGTGTCCGCGTAGCGCGCCGCATCCAGCCAGTAGCGACCCATGTGCTCGCCATAGCGCACCGACTTCAGCAATCGATCCACCACCGTTCCATAGGCCTTGGGACTCTTGTCCGCCAGAAACGCATCGATCTCCTCCAAAGTCGGAGGCAGGCCGGTGAGGTCCAGCGTCACTCGGCGAATCAATACCTCCTTTGACGCCTCGGGAGCCGCTGTCAATCCCGCGTCCAGCAGTCGCTCCTGAATGAAGGCATCAATGGGATTGCGAACACTCCTCATCGACTCGCTGACAACCGGGGCCTCCACCTTCAGCGGTGCCTCAAAGCTCCAATGCTTTTTGTACTCCGCCCCTTCCTTGATCCATTGAGCTAGAATCTTCGCCTGCTCCGGCGTCACTTTCTTGTGGGAATCCGGCGGCGGCATCACGTCGTCCTCATCCGTGGTGAGAATGCGCTGCATCACCGCACTCGCCTTCGGGTCGCCCGGCTTGATCGGAATCGCACCGTCGATGGCCGTGTAAGCCCCTTCCGGT
>CAXBNA010000148.1:0-15953 GCA_963976915.1 uncultured Verrucomicrobiales bacterium | reverse complement strand
CGCGCTCGACGCCGAATCACGCTGCCTGATCCCCGAGCCCTTGGACGATTTGACGCCCGAGCGTGCATTCGAACGCCAATGGGCCATCACCATCATGGAAAACGTCGTCCATGAATTGTCCCAACGCTACGCTGCAAAGAATCAGACCCCGTTGTTCGATGCCATCAAGTCGTGCATCAGCCCCGGTGCCACCCCCGGGCATCAGGGAGTTCTCGCCCAGCAGCTCGGCATGAGCGACCAAGCCTTGCGCGTGGCCATCCACCGGCTCCGCCAACGCTACGGCGAAGTGCTGCGCCAGACCGTGAAATCCACCCTGGGCAGTGGCGAAAATGTGGACGAAGAGATCGGCAGGATGATGACCGTGTTTCAATAGGAAACCCTTGCCCGTGGTCCACCGAAATTAGCGCTTCCGACTGCGCACACCTCCCGCACCCTCCAGATTCACTTCCCCAGCAAAAACGCCAGCAAATCCGACATCTGCTCCTTGGTGATCGCGGCTTCGAGGCCGACGGGCATCAGCGTGCGATCCAGGCTTTTGAAGCCCTTGATCTCGCTGCGTTCGACTGTTTCCGTGGCACCACCCATGAGCTTGAGCGTGACGGCATTGGCGGTCTCGCTATCCAGCAGGCCCGAAAGAATGCGACCATCCTTGGTGTCGATCTGATAGGCGCTCCAGCGGGCTTCGAACATGCGATTGGGATCGAGGATGTCGGACAGCAGTGCCTCGGGCGGCTTCACCTTCACATCGGCCAGCGAAGGCCCCACATCGACACCCTGATCCCCAATTCGATGACAGGCCACACAGACCATCGAGAAGACTTCTTTGCCTTTCGCTGCGTCGCCATGGTGTGCCGTGCTGTCCATGTAGTCGGCGATCACCTGCGCCCGATCCTCGCTCGGCTGGCCGAAGAGTTTCTTTGCGAGCTCGCCCAGCTCTCCGGCGTTGCGTTGGTAGCGCCATCGAGTCTCGGCACCGACCAAGGCTGGCGAGAACTCCCCTGCATCCATCCGCTGAAACAACTCGAGCACCGTCTTGCTGTTCGCCGTCAGGAGTTCCACCGCCTCCCGTTTGAGCGCTGGGTCCGTTCCGCCAAGGAATTCATAAAGAAGCGGAGCGGTTGTCGTCGCTGGAAATTTCTTCAAGAGCGCCATGGCAGCTCCATTGAGTTGAGCCGGTTGATTCGTGGTGAGGAGACGTTTCACGACTGGCTCCACAGCCTCCCATTTCCTTTGGCTGAGCAGGGGCATCACAGCCACTCGCTGATCAAGCTGGGCGTTTGAATCCGCGATGAGGTCATCAATCTTCGACTGCAAAGCTGCAATCTCCGTCGCCGCTTCGTCGTGGCCTTTCGGCAGTTTGGCGAGACCCTGGAGCAGTGCGGGCTTCCACCAGAGGAGCTCGCCCGGTGATCGCTGAAGCAGTGACACTACCGCCCGCACATCCTCGTCATCGCGGCCACCAATGGCA
Organism: uncultured Verrucomicrobiales bacterium; assembly: GCA_963976915.1. Classification (GTDB taxonomy): domain Bacteria; phylum Verrucomicrobiota; class Verrucomicrobiia; order Verrucomicrobiales; family Verrucomicrobiaceae; genus CAXBNA01. Next base: position 14,485 of record CAXBNA010000148.1, on the reverse strand, counting down.
CCCGCGGCAAAGGTCCTTACAGTCGCCGCCCGAGTGTCCGAGAACTGCTCCAAAAAGCTCTCGCCGACCTTGCTGAGCACCGTACCCATTTGCTTTCCAGCCGCGGAGGCCACCATCTTCGCCATCCATGGATCGTCGGGATGCTGCGCGAGAATGGAGGCCAGTTCCCCAGCCTCGGTGACGGACGGCACTTTCAAGAACGTGGCGCGGTCGGCGTGCTCAGGGGGCTGATCACCCCAGCCAACCTTTGGAACATCGTGGTATTTCCCTGCGACCTTCGCGATGGGTGCCTTTGTGCCTTTCGGCACAATCCGCCAAATGCGGCCCTCCATCTCACCCTGGCGCATGTCGTGGCTCTTCACGAACTCCTCCGGGAAGAATCGGGCGTGATCGATCCAGCGACGGTAGATGTCGCAGATATAAATCGCCTCGTCAGGGCCTGTGGTGAAGTTCACTGGGCGGCACCATTCGTCACTGCTGCGAAAGAATTCGGTGCGTTCGCCGACACGAGTCGCCCTGAGTGAGGCTCCATTCGGTTCCACCTTGTAGCGCGTCACCAGCTGACCGGTCGGATCAGGAACGAAGACGTTGTTTCTCAATTCGGGCATCAGCGAGCCACGATACACGCCAAGACCGCTGCAAGCGGTGTTGGTCCCCGCATGAGCATCGGCGGTGGTATGGGTGATCTGTAGAGGGAAAACGCGCGTCTCGGCTCCAGCGGGAGCGATGTCCTCGTAGCCCCTGTCGATCCCTGCCAGCGGATTCCGGCGGACAGCCTCATTGGGCATGACGGAAAACATCAACGGATTTCGATTCGAGCAGGAGAAGTGGTGACCATAGTCATCAAAGGCTCCGCCGTACTGGCCATAGCCACTCACCGGAGAAATCCCCCCCGTTCGGGGATCCCATTTGAAATTCGTCCTCGGCAGCTTCACCGACTCCCCTTCCGCTTCGATCGGATACACCTCGGCGGCGGACAGGCCATTGTTGAAATACACGCAACCATCCGGCCCCCAGCGCGGCGCGCTCACCTGAAGTTGACTGTGCTTTGGATTCAAGCCTTTGATCAAGGGCTTGATCACGTCGGCTTTGCCATCCCCATCCGTGTCCTTCATGAACAAAATCTCCGTACGTGTGGTGGCGATCAATCCACCATCATAAGGAAGCAAGCCCTGAACGTGGTCCACATGTTCGGCAAACGTCACCGCACGATCCATCCGGCCATCCGCGTCATCGTCGATGAGTTGCTGGATTCGGGAAAGGAACGGCTCCCCGGGTGGCGGCCCAAGCGGGTAGTCCATCATGTCAGCGACGTACATTCTCCCCTCGGCATCCCAAGTCACTTCGACCGGATCACGCACCAGCGGTTCGCAGGCTACCAATTGGGCCTCGTAGTTTCCGTCGAGTTGGATGCGCGCCAGAGACTCCTCGGGGGAAAGCGGTTGGGCCTGCCCGTCGCGCACATCCACATTCGAACCGCCCGACGCGCTGATCGGATTCCAAGCCTCGGTGAACTTGCCCAGCGGCCACAGCTCGTATCGGCGGACCACCATCGAGGCTCCTTCGCTCTGAATGCAGATGCGACCCTCGCTTGGCTTGGCATCGAAACCCTCGTTCACCAGGCGGCCATTGACGAAGTATTGCAGCGTGTCGCCCTTCGCGATCACCTCCATGCGATTCCACTCCCCTGTAGGCGAGTCGGGGTCGTTTTTCCCTCGGAAATTGATCTTGTCCGCCCAGTCCTCGTCCCGCAGTTCCCAGTTGATTCGACCCTTTGTCACCACCTGCCTGGGAGCCCCTTTCTTCCAACGCTTCTCGCCATCGCGATCCGGTTCGATCTCGGCCGTCAAGCTCGTGATCAGTTCCGTGCCATCGCTCAGTGTCGGACTCAGCACCAACACATCGCCGATACCGCCCTCGATGATCTGCGCCTCAATCGATGCCATCCAAGTGTTGCCGTAGGCACCATGAGGCCCGTAGGCGTGAACGAGGATCCCATTGTCCCGCGCACGATCCTCGCGCTTGCCCCAGGTCTTTGGCCCCCACTTGAATTCGACGACGAGATGGTAGTCCCTGAAGCTTTCCTTCGTCACCATGTAACCATAGCCACGCCCACTGATCTTCAACTCCCCGTCCGTAATCTGCCAGACCTCCTCCGGCGCATCGTGAACGTCCTGCTGATCATTGATGTGGAATTCAACCTCCCCCGCCTTCATGACCTCAAGCAGGTCAATTTTCTCTGTCACCGGCTCAGCGCCGAGTGCCGCGCCGAGTGATGAAGTGAGAAACAGCAACGTGGGGAGAAATCGGCAGCTCATAGTGGATGGGAAGATACATCGCAGGCGCTTCAGCTCTTTCATCCGCCACCACGTTCCGCTCAGGCACAAAAAAGGCCCGAGACGAATCAACGTCTCGGGCGAAAAAAGGGAACTCAGCCCAATGCCGCTGTCGCCTCCGTGCCGTCCAATACACGCTGAGGCGGCTCCTTGATCTCATGGACAATGCCGACCATCTTCAATGCCTTTAGCACATAGTAAGTTGGATCAAACTCCCACCAGAAAAAGCCTTGGCGTGCACAATGTGGATAGTAGTGGTGATTGTTGTGCCATCCCTCTCCCAACGTCAGAATGGCCAAAAGCAGAGAATTCTTACTGGACTCTCCCGTCTCGTAGCGACGCTTGCCCAGCAGGTGACAGAACGAATTGATCGCAAAGGTCGTGTGATACAGAATCACCGTGCTCACACAGAACGACCACAGAAAACCAGCCCATCCCCCGAGCACAAAGCAGAGAACACCAAGCGTCACCGGTGGCACAAAATGCCACTTGTCCAGCCACACCAATTCAGGGAACTTCATGAAATCCTTGATCCGATTCCGGTCAAACTCCTGATAATCTTCCGCCAAGATCCAACCCACATGCGCCCAATAAAAGCCCTGCTGCTTCACGGAGTGCAGATCCTCAGGCTGGTCGGAATGCTGATGATGATGGCGATGATGAGCCGCCCACCAGAGGGCTCCTTTTTGGGCAGACATGCCGCCCAAAAACGCCAGCACAAACTGAAACCAGCGTGAGGTCTTGAAGGACCGGTGAGAGAAATAGCGATGGTATCCACCCGTGATCCCGAATTTACGGATCAGGAACAAACCCAAGCAAGCCCCCAGCATGGGGAGACTGGGTTTGTAGAAAAAGGCGGCGACTGCCAGGGCGTGGATCGCAAAGAAAGCCGTGGCACCTGCGGTGATATTGATGGTAGGAAAACGCACAGTGGTTGTATTAACGAGCGCCAAGGGTGGCCGAGATTCCCGAGAAATCAACCCGCATCACTTCACGGGATGGAATTCACAAATTTCGCACACTCGATCATTCATACTCCCACTTCATGATCCAAGGATCGTTGTACTCTTCCTGAAAGGCCTTCAGCCGAGCCTGATAGTCCTCCAAAATCGCCGCATGATCGGGATCGACGGCCAGGTTGTTCCGCTCGTCAGGGTCATACTGCATGTCGTAAAGCTCAAATTCAGGGCGCTGCACATACTCACCCACCGTCTTGGTGCCATAGTTTGCTTCAGGCCCCAGTTTCCACTGGGCTTGCCACGTTGCAGCCGACCATAGGTCCGAAGCAAAGGGATACGGAAGCGGGTGCGCGATGTTCCAGATGAGCTTGAACTTATCGTCCCGAATCACCCGCATCGGATAATACATCTGAATCTCGTGAAACGTATGGGAAGCGTAAATGGTCCTTCGGTCTGGCGAGTCCTGCTTGTCGAGCAAATCCAACCAAGATTTCCCCTGATAGGCCGTGACCTTCGGGCCCTTGTTGTCCAAACCACCAACGCCATTCGCTGCAAACAATTCTTTGGTGTTGAGCATGACCTTGGGCGCGTTCTTCTTCTCATCCAACCCCCCAGCAAAGTCGATAATCGTCGGGGTGATGTCGGTGTGGCTGATCAAGGCTTCACACTTGACCCCACGCTTCTCGATGTACGGATTTCGAACAATGAATGGGACGCGCAGTCCAGGTTCATAGACGGTCGTTTTTCCACCAGGAAAGGCCATGCCGTGATCCGAAGTCACGATGATCATCGTTTTGTCGTACAATCCCGTTTCCTTGAGCTTGGCGATCAGGTAGCCCAACCCGGTATCCACGCGAGACACACTCTGGTAGTAGTTCACTAACTCAGCCCGACACGCGGGAGTATCAGGAAGAAAGGGTGGCACAAAAACCGCATCGGGATCGTAGAAGGCCTCCTCAATCCCCGGAAAAGCCCCCTTCTCCGGCTTGTTTCCGAATAAATCGGGCTCGTGCTCGTTCGTCAGATCTTTCCCGCCGCCCCGATGAGGATCAGAGCAGCCGATGTACAGCAGAAACGGCTTCGCTGAATCCGCTTTGATGAAATCGAGGCTGTTGTCCACCATCTCCACAGGGTTGCGACTATTGCCCTTCAGCATGGACCCAAAGTGAAAGATGAAATCTGGTGCCACATGGTGCTTCCCAATGTGCCCGGTCCGGTACCCCGCCCCCTCCATTGCCCGAGGAAGGGCAAACGGAGCCACATTGGGATAGCAGGAGAAATGATGGTAGCTGTGCTGGTGCCCGTAGTGGCCGTTGGCATGGTTGTGCATCCCCGTCATGATGACGGATCGGCTGGCGCTGCAACTCGCCGTCGTGGCATAAGCATTCGTAAAAAGGGTCCCGTCAGCCGCCAACGCGTCCATGTGAGGCGTCTTTGCCTGCGGATAACCATAACATCCGAGATAGGCCCCCAGATCATCCGCAATGTAGAAGATCACATTCTTCTCCGCCGCATTCACTGCAGAGACGAAGGTTAGAGAGAGGAGGGCCAGAACAAGCTTACAGTCTTTCATCACAGGCCCATTACAACGATCTCCAACCCCCCATCCTTCCCCAAAACCCTTCCCGTGCAGGGAAATCACGCCGTCACCAAGTCTGATTGTGACCCGTTCCCTCTCACCAACATCTCAGGTCTTGGTGACCCGCCATTTTCTTTGGACAACCACCATTCCATGAGCGACCACGCCAAATCCGGCTCTCGAGCTTCTAGAGATTCGGTCTCTCCCTTCCTCCTCCCCAGAGACTCGGCCACCGCGTGAAAGAGAAAATGCCCTCGCACATCGCATGGCGCATCGGAGATTCGGATAGGCGTGATCGTCATGGGTTGGTTTTGGTGCCGCCAAATTCGGTCAAACCATTTGATCGACTTGGGGCGAGAAGACGGTCCTTGAAAAGAAAGGTTCGGCTATTACTATGAATCGAATTGATTATTCGGAAAATATTAACTCATGAACCCAGAGCAACTCAACTACCACCACCTCCGATACTTCTGTGAAGTCGCCCGCCAGGGTAGCCTTCGACTTGCCGCTGAGCGCCTGAATGTTTCGCAACCAACCATCAGCGCCCAAGTCCGCTCACTGGAAGAGACCGTGGGGGAGGAGCTCTTCACCCGATCCGGAAGGGGAATGGTTTTGACCGAACGCGGAAGAATGGTCATGGACTTTGCCAGCGAAATTTTCAAGCTCGGAAACAAACTGGTTCATGCCTTGAGTGATTCGAAGTCTGTCCACGAAACCCGTCTCAATGTTGGTATCACAGACTCCTTCGCAAAGTTCTTGGCTTGGAACCTCCTCCGGCCCGCCTTTCGCTCCATCCAAAACCTCCATCTCACCTGCATCGAGGGAACGACCACCGAACTCCTCGGACAGATGGCCACAGGGCGACTGGACCTCATCTTGGCTGACGAGCCTGCCCCCGCCTCTCTCCCCGTCAAGGCCTTCAGCCACCGACTTGGCGAGGCTCCCACCGTCTTCTGTGGCACGGCTGAATATGAGGCGAAATACAGCTCCGATTTTCCCGCCTCGCTGATGGGAGCCCCCATGATTCTCCCACTCAATGGAACCGCTTGGCGGAATCAGATCGACCATTGGTTCGATACCCAATCCATCCGTCCCCGCGTCGTTGCCGAGTTCGCCGACTCAGCCCTGCTCAAAACAGCCGCAGCGGATGGCCTTGGCATCACCACAGTTGCTTTACCTCATGGGAGTCAGGGGTACGTTCCCCATGATCTACACATCATCGGCCCAGCAGTCGCCTGTCACTTCCCCTGCTACCTCATCACGGTCGAGCGTGCCCTGCGCCATTTAGGAGCCCAAACCATCGCCAAAGAAGCGAAAAAATGCTTCCCTGGCGAAGAAGTCACGCCTCCTCTCCGCGCAAAATAATCGGGACAGACACGATCACTCCCCGGCGGGAGCCCAGCCATAAACCTCGTCCCCGTTAAAGAGGGGATGATGCGGAGGCGTCTGACTGAAATCTGCGACAATGCGCCCGCCATCCAAGGCCGAGACCCGAAGATCGCCATACACATCGCCGCGGCCATCCTCATACAAAACATGGAGCGGATGGTCATTTCCCACCCGAATTTTCCCGTCCGGGCGAATGATGCAGAACTTCCAAATCGGATTGATGAGCTGTATGGAGCCAATCCGGCGATACACCAACGCCTTTGGAACGTTTTTCAGATCGCTGGCAGAGATCACCGGTTCATCGCGACTGGCCTCGACGACCACCGGGTGGAGGTGCCTCGGTTCGTGACGGACGGGAATTGCAGGGCGCTGCACCTGAACCAACTCCGGCCGCAACTCCGAAGGAGACTGGGTAATCGGAAAAGACGTCCGGCGTATGTATGGCAGCGGGTCCAGTTTCTCCGTAATGGATGGCATCATTCTGAAGATTTGCTCAATCCCACCAAATGCGGTGAACTGATGAGCCTCCACAATCTCATGGGACTGTGCGCGCATCTTCTTGACCGTTACCAAGTGACTGCTCGTGTTGCTCAATACAGAGAAAGTCACCAAATAATCCAAGTCCCGATCCAACAATCGGTTCATCGGTGACGCAGAGGACGGCGAACGTGACGCCAGCATTCCTGACTGACTGGCCGCTGCTGCTGACTCCAAGTTAAAGACCCGAACTTGTCCACGCTTCAGTAGGTTTGTGGCCAAACTATCTGCCACCGCCCGGCCAATCTCAGGTCGGGACACGCCATCCACCGTCACATCTTCAGAATAAATCGCCAACTTCGGGCGCTCCGCCATCACCACCGTCTCTGAAGGCTGGCCTGTCGCCTCATAGACACTCGGTCCACAAACCGTGAGAAATGCCAATATCGAAAAGAGTCGCGCCTTCATAACACAGTGATCGCCTCAACATAGGCGCACAAACCGTTCCAAGGAAGACCAAACTGTAAGCAAAACCGCCCACCATAACTCCGAAACATCACGTGCATTATCGTAAATTCAGTGCGCCCAAGAATTCACAGCGCCTTTTCGGTCCCAACTCTCCATGGCTGAATCCAGTCTCCCCTCATTCTCAGACTTGCCGAGTCCACACGGAACCGCTACAAAACGCCCCATGCGCCACCGATCACTTTCACTCACCGCCGTTTTCTCCTCCGTTCTCTTCGGCTCACCAGCCTTTGCCGCCGATGCTCCACTCAAGGTCCTCCTCGTCACGGGTCAGAACAATCACAAATGGGAAATCACCACCCCTGTACTCCGGGACGCTTTGGAAAGCAGTGGGGCCTTTGCCGTGACCGTCACCACTTCACCGGCCAAAGGTGCGGATTCGGCGGCTTGGAGCTCATGGAACCCCGCCTTCGCCGATTACGACGTCGTCGTGAGTAACTACAATGGTGAACTGTGGCCTGACCGTGTGCGCTCATCCTTCGAATCCTACGTTTCCAACGGCGGCGGATTTGTCTCCGTTCATGCGGCCAACAACTCTTTCGGTGACTGGGAGGCCTACAATGAAATGATCGGCGTCGGTGGTTGGGGGGGACGCAACGAAAAGTCCGGACCGTGGCTCTACGTCAAGGACGGCAAGCTGTTCCGTGACACATCTCCCGGCAAAGGTGGTGCGCACGGTGCACAGCACTCCTTTGTCGTGGAAATTCAAAATTCTGCGCATCCCATCACCCGGGGATTGCCCCAGCGCTGGCTTCACACCAAGGACGAGCTTTACAGTAGCCTTCGAGGACCGGCAAAAAATGTCACCATTCTCGCCACGGCCAAATCCGATCTCACTGGCCAGAATGAACCCAACCTCATGGTGCTCGACTATGGCAAGGGCCGGGTCTTCCACACCACGCTTGGCCATGCCGACTACTCCATGCTCTGCCGAGGATTCTACGAAACGCTTCAGCGGGGCACCGAATGGGCGGCGACTGGCGACGTCAATCGTACGGCTGACGTCCCAGAGGACTTCCCCACAGAAACAGCCGTTGGAGTGGTCAAACTCGAAGGACATCCCCAACAAACGATTCCCGCCCCCAAGCCGAAGAAAGGATGAGCTTCTTTTTCGCGCTCCGTTGAGAGCACCCAAGAACGAGACGCTTCCTCACTGTCTCCGAGCGTGAATTCGCCGAACCCTCCCCGGTCGAAGCCGAATGACACCCCAGATGGTTCCACCCGTCCGCCTCTCGCCTTCTACGGGGTCACCCTGAGCCAGCCCTGATGGCTCAACGGCATTGCGATTGGCGGGCCCACTGGAGCGTGAGCCCACCAACAGCCAAAGTTCGGGTCACGTCATCGCGGGGCCAGCGACCGCTTCGGCCACGGATTGAACTTCCGCGTCAACGTCCGTCTCCAACTCGAGTTCCTTTGAGCCTCCCTTGGATCTCGAATTCTCGCCACTCATGCGCACGCCCACAGGTTTGCTGACGCCAAATTCCTGCATTGTCACCCCATAAATCACGTCGGCCCGGCTCATCGTGCGCTTGTTGTGCGTGACGATGATGAATTGGCTGTTGTCGATAAAGTTGTCGAGCATCTTCAGGAACCGGCTGATGTTTGACTCGTCCAACGGAGCATCCAACTCGTCCAGCACACAGAAGGGTGAGGGCTTCACCTGGTAGATGGAAAACAAAAGTGCCACTGCGGTCATCGAACGCTCACCACCGGAGAGCAGCGAGATCGTCTGCAATTTTTTCCCGGGCGGCTTGGCGATGATTTCAATGCCACTTTCGAGGGGATCACTCTCGTCGACCAGCAGAAGATCGGCCTTACCTTGTGCGCCAAACAACTCCTTGAAGTTGTTTTGGAAGAAGTTCCGAACCAGTGTGAACGTCTCCGAGAACATCGTCTTGGTCGTCTCGTTGATCTTTGCGATCACCTCCAGCAGCTCATCCTTGGATTTCACCAGATCGTTGTGCTGGGTTTCAAGGAACAGATGCCGCTCTTCAAGTTCCTCAAACTCCTGAATGGCATCGAGATTGACCGGCCCAATGGACTCCAATTTCTGGCGGAGTTCTGCAACGACTTCTGAAACAAAGTCCCAATCCGGTTCATCCAACTGGTCGGCCAGCATGAGGTCCCCAAGAACTTCATCGGACTGTTCCCTTTCGATGGCGGACTCCTCCGCCGCCCGCTCCTGCTCGGACATCGATTCATCGGACGTGGAAGTCTCGTCTCCATCTGCGGAAGCCCGGCGCTTCATCACGCGACTGCGGGCCTTCCGCTGCTGCTCGATCGACGCCAGCAATGCATGAGCATCGGGCTCGAAGGTATCCAGCGTGATCGTGTAGCGATCCGCAATCTGTGTTGTGAGGTTCTCGATCCGCAAGTCCACGCGAGTCAACTGCACCTCAGCTCGATTGCGCGACTCACTCATGCTGCCCGACTGGCTGCGCAACTGGGTCAACTGAGATTCAAGGGCTGTGACCCGCTCGAAGGCCTCGGTCCTCGTTTGAGTCTTGGCCTCCATTTCTTCATCGAAACGAGCGACTGCTGCGCGCTGCTCCTCCATCTGACTCGCCAGCTTGGCGGCCTCTTCTTCACCCACGCGAATGCGTTCCTTCCAAGCTTCGATCTCACTATGTTGGCGTTGAATGGCAACCTGAAGCTCACTCAATCGTGCCGCCATAGGAGCCTTTTGACGCTCCACCGAGGTCAAAGAATTCTGCTCAAGAGCCAGTGCAGACCGGAGTTCGTTAAGCTGTTCGCTCGACTCCATCTCCTTCCTCACGCATGCCTCAAGCTGCACTTCCAACTCCGACTCGCGAACGCGATTCGCTTCGAGTTGTTCATTGGCCTCGGCTGCGATTTTTCGCTGTTCCTCGATCTGAGTTTCAGATCCCGCCATCCTCTCGGTGATCTGGTTGTGGTCCCATTCGACACTCTCAAGCTTGGCGGTCGCCTGCTGGAGGGCGCGCTGAACCACCGAAAGTCTTCCCTGCATTTGGGAGAGCGCCTCCCGAGCCCGCTGACTGGATTCCCGAAGCTCAGACTCCTCTTTCTGGCTCTCCTCAAGGCGGGCTTTTGCCGCACTTACCTGTTCTTCTTTTTCGGCGAGCTGGGCCTCATAGGACTCCAACTCCGTCCGCAGGGAGCGCACTTCTGATTCGCGACGCAATACGGAGGCACCCTCCTCCTTGGACGCTCCGCCAAACATCACTCCGTCCACGGACACCATCTCACCACGCAGGGTGACCAGCGCGAGATCAGGAAGCTGCTTCTTGATTCGGAGTGCCGTTTGAAGGTCCGGCACGATGAGCACACTGCCAAGCAAGTGGTCCACGAGATCCTGAACTCCATCCTTGGCGCGCACCTTGTCCGTGGCCCAGGCCACGGCACCGTCTGGAAGCAACTGCCGATCGGCAGCGGGGCGCAGCCCCAAAAGGTCGCTCGGCATCAAGGCCGCACGCCCCATCTGCTTGTCCGCCAGGCGATCCAGCACCTGCGTGGCCAATTCCGAGTCCGTCAGAAGAACTGCCTGCAAATGGTCCTGCAAAGCCGCCTCGATGGCTGCGATGAACTCCGGCTCGACCTCAATGGCAGACGTCAGCAGACCGCGCACGCCGGTCGAAAATACCTCTGGATTGCCCATCCCCTTCAGGACTTCCTGAGTGCCTTTGGCCAGTCCCTCGCCCTTCTGGAGCAACTGCTCAAGAACTTCCAAACGCGAGCGCCGCTGTGTCACCGAACGCTGGAGCTCATTCAAAGCCTCCGTCAATTCGTTGCGCGAGCGACGCTGTTCGTCGATATCCCGGACGCAGTTCTTGAGCTTCTCGTCGAGATCGTTGCGATTCTGCTCCAGCTCCTGAAGCTGGCGTTGCAGCCCGTCATACTCCGTCTGACTGGCCTCCTTCACCTGTGCTGCATCGGCCTTGTCTTTGGCCAAGGCCTCGTGACGGCGCCGGTCACCTTCGATCTGCTGGGAAAGGCTTTGCGTGCGGGCATCGGCGGATGCGATTTGCCCCTCCAATTGACGCGTGGCTTCGCGTGCTGTCCGACGCTCATTTTCGAGCCTCTGCCGCTCAGGAAGGAGATCCCGGTGGGCCTCTGCGTGGGCGTTCAGTGCGACCTGGCGAGCCTCGATGTTCTCACGAAGGCTCACCAACTGCTCATCGGCACTCTGAAGCTCCCGTCGCTGCTGATCCATCAGACCATCGCCGGAACTGACCTGCTCTTCATTCTGGCGAATCCGACTCCGAAGTTCTTCAGCACGCTCATTATTGAAGCCGATGCGGCCTTCCGCACTCTGGATCTGTGATCGCAGTTCTTGTGACTGCTGACGAAGCCCGCTGATCGTCGACTCGACCGCATGATACACCTCGCGAGTCTTCGAGGCCTCAGCCTCCGCCTCGGCCAGCTGATTCCGCATCGTTTCCAACTGCTGGGTCAACACGCGCACCTGTGTCTCCGACTCACTCTTCTCCGCCGTCAAATCGACGTAGTGCTTGTGCGCGAGATGTGTGTCAAGCGTGCGAACATCTGTGAGAAGCGTTTGATAGCGGCGAGCCTTTGCAGCCTGACGTTGAAGTGAACCCATCTGCCGCTTCACCTCCGCCACAATGTCCTGAACGCGCAGCAGGTTGGCCTCGGTGTACTCAAGCTTGCGCAGCGCCTCCTTCTTCTGGCTCTTAAACTTTGTGATCCCGGCCGCTTCCTCAAAGACCGTCCGCCGGTCCTCTGGCTTCGAACTCAGAAGCATGTCGATCTGACCCTGCGCCATGATCGAATAGGCCGCCCGCCCAATTCCGGTTCCCGCAAAAAGCTCGTTGATGTCCTTGAGCCGACACACCGTGCCATTCAGCCGATACTCGCTTTTCCCGTCCTTGAAGACCCGACGAGTGATGGCCATTTCATTGAAATCCACCCCGAGGGCCTCCTCGCAATCCGCCATGGTCAAAACGACCTCAGCCAGCCCCACGGGCTTGCGCTTGTCGGTACCGTTGAAGATGACATCAGCCATCTCATCGCCGCGCAACGCCTTCGCGGACGTTTCCCCGAGCACCCATCGAATGGCGTCGACCACATTCGACTTCCCACACCCATTGGGCCCGACAATACCGGTCACCCCTTTGTGGAATTCAAAATGCGTCTTGTCCGCGAAGGACTTGAAACCGTGAAGCGTGAGACTTTTGAGATACATGGCGAAAAAAAATCGAGACTGAATTTCAGCTCAGCGAGAGCGGGATTGAGCTGCAAAGGAAACCACTCCTGCCCCAAGAGATGCAATCCGAAAAGACAAAAAACACAAAATGTGGGTGTTATTTAATCAACCCAACACAATATATTGTGTGGATAACGTTATTGGCGGTTGTGAACAACCTCGCCCCTTGTGAACAACTCGTCCCGCACCCTTCAGTCCTCCGAGACGTCGCCCGCCACTTTCCGAGCCGCCTCTTTTTCTGACTCCGCCACCAGCTTTGCCTCCGCCAATTCCAAGACGACCCGACTGTATTTCGCCGCAGCTTGGGCCAAATCTGAATGCCCCATGAAGGTCAACGACTGGAGAGCCTTGAGAAGGCGAATCACCACTTCGACCATCCCGGCCCCATCTCTGGCGATCGGGCCGAAGGCATCCAGCACCAAATCGTCGGCTTCAATTGGCGGCACCCATACCTGTGAATAACGGCATTTATGCTCCGTTGATGACTGACCTCGTTCCTTCCTTCGCAATGTCCATTCGTGAATCAGTTCCATCTGATGAGGCAGTACTGTGATGGCAGTTCCGGGGTCATTGACGCCTGGAGACAGTGCCCGATCGGCAATCTCAGACAGAAGAATGAGGGCAAATCGCGGGTCCGTCTCAATGCTCCGTTCCCCTCCCACCGTTACCGCCGCTTTCAAGCGAGCATCCATTTCACCATCGTAGCTGTCCCCATCCGTACCACCTTTCGCCCGATGGGCCGAGACCACGTGGGCCATCGGATACCCGACCGTTAATAGAGATCCAGGTCGAATGCCGAATCGAATCTCCAACTCGTGGTCCTCAGCAATCCCTTGGACCACATCCAAATCAATGTGCTGCACATATCCAAAACGTTCGGAACGCAAGATGTGCGCGTCTCCATCCACCCTCTCATCCGGGTCCCGCCGGTTTGCCGACAAAGTTCCGCACAAGTCGACATTCGAAAAAGCGACTCGGCCGGCTTCCGCCACTCGAGAAATGGTATCTCCAATGCGACCTAGTCTCGATACGCGATCCACCCAACTCAGAAACGACACCAACACCCAACCTACCTGCACCACAAACGCCAGAAACAGCAGGAAACGCCCCGTGGGACCGAATTCAAAGGCGCTTAACGCCGTGATCGCCACGACCGCATAAATGAATGTCGCCAAAAATGCCCCCAAGGTCGACCGGACGTTGCCATCCTTCATAACAATGCGGTTGGCCCTTGGCGAAGCCGTGGTGGCAACCGACCCATAGGCATTCGCAATGGCCGAAACCGAAAACGTCGCCACCGTCAGCATCGTCGAAGCGAGAATCGTGAAGAGATTCAGGAGGGTCTCCCGTGAGACTTCAATGAAGGAAAAAAACGATGGCTCCAAGTAGGTTCCCGCCATGTAGGAGATCCAAACCCACCCAACCACACAGGCACTCATCACGGCGGGCAACACCCATAGTTTGGCGTTGATTCGACTCAGCAAAAAATGGATCTTCGACATGCGACAGGATCACATGAAACTACCGCAGGACACAAGACCCAGACTGCGAATCATTGATTCATCAGCTTGAGACCTGAGGAAGCCGATGTGGGGCAAGCCTTCACACCAACGGCGGCTTGTCAAAGAAGGCCCACGAAGCGTTTTGATGATCGTCGAGGGCTGCTGCAGCCCAAATTTGTCTCAACAGCTCCCCCGAGAGTCCAATCCCCAAAATGGCAAGGAAGACGTGTTGGGATCGACCCGTCTGCTCAGGCACCCGTTTTACCGGAAAAGCTCTCGAAAGAAATTCCCTGTCTGCTTTCCGGCATTCTCACTCCAGTCCCACGCCTTGCGGACTCCTTTTTTGACCGCATGGGCAGCCCGCTCACCCTCCTCCTCTTCAGTGCGCGGCCGGAGCCCCCCCAAGAGGCCGTCCCTTTTCTCAACCATGGGTGTCCAGCTTTGGAAAAGCAGCGCTCCAGTCTGGGCAGACACAATGCAGAATCCCACCTCGTAGCCTGTCGCATCCATCA
>CAXBNA010000147.1:0-15987 GCA_963976915.1 uncultured Verrucomicrobiales bacterium | reverse complement strand
CCCTCCCCATTTTCTAGTTTCCACACTTTCACTCTCTGTTCATGCGTAAGCCCTGGGGAGTTGTTCACAATGATGGTCTCGGTGAGCCCATTGATTCCCGGGTTTCCAAGCGGTATGGGTTCTGCCGTAATGAGAATGCACGCCGCCAGTTTTGGACTTGGGTTGTCGGTCACCTTTGGGGCAATGGCTGCAGGTGCCCAAGAGGGCGGAACGGTTTCCGAGCCGCGAGACTACCTGCGATTTGTGGAGGAGGATGGTGCGGAGGGTGATGCACAGCTCCAAACGGCCATTGTGTCTTTCAAGAACGAGGCCGGGGATCGCGTGGACTTGGTGGGAGCGGTTCACATCGCGGACCGGGTCTATTTTCAGGCGCTCAATGAGCGGTTCAAAGGCTATGATGTGGTGCTCTACGAATTGGTGGGTGGACCGGAAGCGTTGAAGATGAAACGGGCGAGTGCGGCGAACGGCGGCGTCCCGGAGGGAGGTGGGAATCTTGCGTGGTTGGGGGTGATGCAGCAGTGGATGCAGACGAAGCTTGGGCTGAGTTCCCAATTGATGGAGGTGGATTACGACGCGCCCAATTTTGTCCATGCGGACATGGACGTGGAGGGCTTTTTGGAGACGCAGAAAGAGAAGAAAGAGAGCTTCCTGGGACTGTGGCTGAAGGCGGTCCGGGCACAGGCCGAATTGGCAGAGGCGGAGGGGGGAGGAAAGCAGCAACCGGGGCTGGCCAAAATTTTGGAATGGATGACCAAGGAGGGTGGGGCGGACGAATTGAAGCGCGTGGTGGGACGGGAGTTCAATGACGTTGAGGCCTTGATGGCAGGCGTTGAGGGGGATGGTGGGACGGTGATCATCGGTGAGCGGAATCGAGTGGTGATCGAGGCGATCCAGAAGGAATTGGCGGAGGGGAAGGAGACGGTGGCGGTGTTTTATGGCGCAGCACATCTTCCGGACCTTGAGCGTCGGCTCGGTGAGATTGGATTTGTGGCTGGGCAGGGGGAGTGGGTGACGGCTTGGCAGATCGGTTCGGTGACCGAAGGGAGTCGTGACAAGGTGACGAAGTGAGATCGTTCCTGGGAGGATGGGCTGCGCAAGGTCTTGCTCTCCGGGGCCGGAACGGGTAGCGTTTTTGAATGGGTTTTTCTCTGCGAGTTTGCTTTGGCGCGATGTTCGTGTGGACGAACTTGGCGTTTGGTTCCGGCGATGAAGTGTTCGCCTTTCATGTGGTGGATGATGGTTCGGGGCGGGGAGTGCCCATGGTGAGTTTGACGACGACCAATGGAATTCGCGTGACGACGGACAGTGCGGGTTGGGCAGTCTTTGATGAGCCGGGGTTGATGGAGCGCCCCGTCCATTTTGAGGTCGATGGATCAGGGTATCGTCACGCCAAGGATGGATTTGGCTATGAGGGTTTGGTGGTGACGCCGAGGGCGGGGGACGTGAAGGAGTTGCGACTCCTGCGGGTCTCCATTGCCGAGCGCATGTATCGGGTGACCGGGCAGGGGATCTATCGGGACTCGGTCATGATGGGGCTGGAGCCGCCGCTTCCCCGGCCTTTGTTGAACGGCAATGTGATGGGGCAAGATTCCGTTCAGGTGCAGCCGTTTCAAGGCCGCCTGTTTTGGTGCTGGGGCGACACGCTTCGGACGCGACACCCACTTGGAAATTTCCGCACCACATCGGCGTGGGGTGATCTTCCTGACTCAGGGGGGCTCGACCCGAGTGTGGGGGTGCATTTGGACTACCTTTTAAATGACGATGGCGATGTGGCCTCCATGTTTGCGGCGAAGGGTGAGGGCGTGGTTTGGCTGGACGGTCTGATCTCGGTGCCGGGTGCCGACGATGAGGAGATGTTGGTGGCGCACTACGGTCGGTGGAAGAGCCTGGCCCAGCGGCTCGAACACGGGATTGCGGTGTATCGACCGGAAAAATCCCAGTTTGTTCCGGCGGTCCTTTTGGGAGACGAGTTTGACTGGCAGCATCCGCGAGGGCAGGCGGTCAGGGGGGATGGGGACGACTATTGGTATTTTGCGGCACCCTTTTGCACGACGCGGGTGAAGGCCGATTTGAACTCGATTCTCAATCCTGCGAGTTACGAGGCTCTCGCCTGGTCTGAGGAAAAGGGCGACTACGAATGGCAAACGACCAAGCCTCCGGTGACGCAGGAGGATGAGGAGAGAGCGATCAAGGCGGGAGAGGTCAAGCTGTCGGAGGCCTTGCTGCAGGTGAAGGATGCGGGCTCGAACAAGGCTGTGATGTTGCACTCGGGATCGGTCCGGTGGAATGCATTCCGAAGTCGTTGGGTTTCGATCGCGGTTCAGAAGGAGGGAGATGGGTCGATGCTCGGACATGTCTGGTATGCCGAGGCCAAAAACATCGAAGGGCCGTGGGGAAAGGCGATTCGCGTGGCGGAGCATCCGAACTACAGTTTTTACAATCCGACTCACCACGCGTTTTGGGATCAAGAAGGGGGGAGGCTCATTTATTTTGAGGGAACTTACTCCACCATGTTTTCGGGCAACGACAGCCCGCTCCCCCGCTACGACTACAACCAGTTGATGTACCGGCTGGATCTTGAGGACTCCAGACTGGATGTTGTTCGCTGATCTGGAACTTGGCGCGGACCTTGCGCAAGCACTCAACCAGAACGAGCGTTTCCTTTCACCGAATCAGACATGACTTCCGAGACTGCACCGACACCCGCCTTTGATCAGGTGGCGCGGCGTGTCTGGAAGCGGGTCTTGTTGAGGCGCTGGCTGGAGCAGATGCGACTGCTGGCCCCGTGGGCGGTATTGGTTGTGGTCCTAGCCTTGGTGATTCGCGTGAGTGTGAGCGCCTCAGGCGGAGTGTGGCTGGCCTGTTTGGGAATCTTGGGTTGGGTTCTTGCGTCGGTCCTTCGTTGTTGGCTGGAGCGTCCCGATTTCTATCAATCGATGGCGCTCTGGGACAAGGCCGCTGGTCGCCGGGAGGCCTTTGCCAACGCCTGGTGGTTCGAGCAAAAAACGGCACGAACCGAAACCGAGAGCGAGCATCTGCATCTCGAAAGGGAGCGGTTGCCGGATGCCGTGGCCTCGCTGGCGCAGAACTTGCCTCTGACGGTTCAACGCTGGCATGCAGCGCCGTTGGCGGCGTTGGGGGTGTTCGTGCTCGTCAACGCCTGGGTATCGCCCGAGGTGGTGTTTTGGAAGATGGACGAGCAGATGGTGAAAACTGCGGAAGACGAGGCGAGGAGATTGGCCGAGACCCAGTTGGAGAAGAAGGATCTCAGTTCGCTCACCGAAGACGAAAAAAAGGCGATGGAGGAACTGGAGAAGAAGATCCAGGACACCGCGAAAGACTTGGCTGAGAGCGCGGGCAAGGATGCCAAGGAAGTTCTGCGCAGTCTTGAGCGCCGTGCACGGGAGGCCGAGGAATTGGCCAAGCGACTCGGAGATGACCGGGATGCCTGGGCATCTGAAGCGTTGGTCGAGGAACTGCGGAAGCATGCGGACACGGCGGATCTCGGCGATGCGGTTGCGGACAAGAAGGCAGGGAAGGCGGCCGATGAGGCTGATGCTTTGGCGCAGGGCCTGCAATCGTCTGATCTGACCGAAGAGGCTCGTGAGCGAATGAACGAAACGCTTCAGGAGGTGGCGGAAAAGGCGGAGGACGAGGACAAGAAACGGATGGTGGGCGAACATGTGCTGGGAGCATCCGAGGCCCTTGAGAAGCAGCAGGCAATGGCGGCAGGAGCGGAATTTCAGAAATTGGCGGAGCGCATGCGAGACCTTGAGCGTCGGCAAAAGACGCAGGAGGAACTGCAGAAGCTGGCGGATCAACTGAGGAAGTCTGGCAGCAACATTGCCGGACAGAACGAGGCGGGTGAAATGCAGGAGATGGCGGGGACCGGACAGCAGTCGGGCAGCGGGGACCAAGGCCAACAAGGCGAAGCCCCTCAGGTGGGTCAGGCGCAGTCCGGCATGGCACAGCAGCAATTGATGCCCCCAGGAATGGGGCAAATGAATCCTCAGAGTGGAAACGGTCAGCAGATGCAGCAGGCCCCCGTGCCAGGCACCGGGCAGAGTCAGAACCTGCCAATGATGTCGCAAGCACCGGAAGGATCGGGTGAAGGCGGTGAAGGAAAGCCGATGATGATGGCTCCTGTGCCGGGAAGCGATCCCGGGAAAATGCCTGACGCGTTCATGCTCGGACAGGGCGATCCTCAAGATGGAGACATGGCGATCATGATGGCTACGCCAGCCGGACGCGATCCGGGTTTTGGAAAGGCGGAACTCAATGCGGAAGCGACGGAGCGGATCAAGAGTGGAAGCCAGAGTGTCGTGACCGCTCAGAGCAACAGCGAGGGCCAGTCCACCGTGAGAGCCGTCGAAGGTGGAGTCCGTGATGAGGCCGCTGGTCGGTCGGCGACTGAAGTGGCTGTGGAGTTCTTATCGGCTCAAGAAGAGGCGCTCGATGAGTCGGCTCTCCCACCCTCACGCAGGGAGCAGGTTCGTCGCTATTTCACGGAACTTCGCAAACGTTTCGAGCCTTCATCCAAGTAGATATTTGATTTCGCACTTTTCACCACCCAAGAATCTATGGCCAAAAAGAACTCCAAAGCCTTCCGTCCTCTGTTTTTCAGCCTCAAAGAGGAGATGCAGAAAGCCATCGTTGGCTACGATGACCTGCTCACCAACGTACTGGTCGCCATCTTTTCGGGAGGTCACGTGCTACTCGAGGGGGTGCCTGGACTTGGGAAGACGTACTTGGTCCGCATTTTGTCGAAAGTCGTTGGTTTGGAACCTGGACGCGTTCAGTGCACACCGGACCTGATGCCTGCGGACATTCTGGGCACGCACATCGTGAACGAGAACGACCAGGGCCGCCGGATGATGTTTTTTGAAAAGGGGCCGGTATTCAAAAACCTGCTGCTCGTGGATGAGATCAACCGGGCGACGCCCAAGACTCAGGCGGCCTTGCTCGAAGTGATGCAGGAACGTGCCGTGACGACCGGTGGGGAACGACACTCCCTCCCGTCTCCGTTCTTTGTGCTGGCCACCCAAAACCCCATGGAGATGGAGGGAACGTATCCGCTGCCGGAAGCGCAGTTGGATCGTTTCATGTTCAAAGTGAAGGTACCATTTCCTGACCTCGAGTCGCTGGTGGAGATCTCAAAGCGAACCACCGGATTTGAAGAACCGGAGATGACGGGCCTAACGAATGGGGAAGAGTTGATCCGGCTTCAGCAGGAGCTGGCAGAAATTCCGGTGGCGGATCCGGTGGCTCACTACGCCTCGCGCTTGGTCTTGTCGTCCCATCCGGAACAACCCGACGCGTTGCCGGACATCAAGCGCTACGTGGCCTATGGGGCGAGTCCCCGGGGGCTTCAGGCCATGATCCGAGGAGCCCGGGTGTGGGCTGCGATCAACGAGGCGACAGCGGTGTCCACCGATGACATTCGCGCCGTGGCGCATGTGGCACTGCGGCATCGCATGATCTTGAACTTCGAGGGCGAGGCGCAGCAGGTGAAGGTGGACGATCTGATCACCCAGATGCTCGATCAGATTCAGACGCCCGCCCAGATGGCGGCGTAGTCCGGCTGTGGCTTCTGGCACTTGCTGTTGCGCGGTGCGTGGGCAAGGTGACGGCATGTCGGAGGAGATGGAGAACAAGGATTCTGCAGGGGCGATGCGGGACGCAGCGGAGCGCGTTGTGCGTCGGTTGGTGGAGGCGGGGCATGAGGCTGTGTTTGCCGGTGGTTGTGTTCGCGACATGCGGCTTGGGCAAGAGCCCAAGGACTACGACATCGCCACGAGTGCCCGCCCCAAGGAGGTTCAGGCGCTCTTCCCGAAGTCGCGATCCGTGGGGGCGCACTTTGGGGTGATCCTCGTGTTGGTCGATGGCTTCTCGTTCGATGTGGCGACGTTTCGGACGGATGGTTCGTACTCGGATGGCCGACGGCCCGAGTCCGTCACGTTTGCGACTGCGGAAGAGGATGTGCGGCGGCGGGACTTCACGGTGAATGGCCTCTTGTATGATCCCTTGGAGGATCGGGTGATCGATCATGTGGGGGGAGAGGCCGACTTGGTGGCGAAGTTGATTCGTGCGATTGGGAATCCTGTGGAACGATTTGCCGAGGATCATCTGCGTCTGCTGCGGGCCGTTCGGTTTGCGACGGTGCTCGGATTTGAGATCGAAGCTGACACTTGGGCCGCATTGAAGGCGGCTGCAGGCGACATCACCAAAGTGAGCGCGGAACGAGTGCGGGATGAGTTCATCAAGGTGGTGCTCCATGCCAATCGCGTCCGAGGTTTGGACCTGCTCGTGGAGAGCGGGCTGATGCGGGCGATTCTGCCGGAGTTTTTGGTTCTCCAAGGCTGCGAACAGCCACCGCAGTTTCACCCCGAGGGCGATGTGTTTGTGCATACGCGACTGATGCTCTCGCATCTGCCTGAGAAAGTAAGTTTGCCCCTGGTGCTCTCGGTACTCCTGCACGACATCGCCAAACCTGCGACACAGACGGTGGATGAGACCGGGCGGATTCGATTCAACGGGCATGACAAACTCGGGGCCGAGATGGCGGAGGCCATCTTGCGTCGCCTCAAGTTTCCCAATGACGTCATCGAGCCCGCGGTCGTGGCGGTGGAAAATCACATGGCCTTCATCAACGTGAAGAACATGCGCACGTCGACCCTGAAGCGGTTCATGGCACGTCCGTCGTTTGAGGATGAGATGGCCCTGCACCGGGTGGATTGCCTCGGGTCCAACGGGATGCTCGACAATTATGAGTATGTCCGTGAGAAGCAGGTGGCGTTTGCGCATGAGCCGATCATTCCCGAGCGAGTCCTGTCCGGCCGGGATCTGATGGCGCTTGGCTGGCCTGCGGGAAAAGCGATGGGGGACCTCTTAACGACCATCCACAATCTGCAGTTGGAGGGTGTGGTTTCGTCCAAGGAGGAAGCGATGGCTTGGGTTGCCAAGCACGCTCCCGAGCCCGGCGTTTTTGACGGGGTGTCGCATTGAGGCTTTCCGAGGGAGAACAAATGGAGAATCATCGATCATGAATGCTTGGTGGAACGGGAGGGTGCAGCCCATCGCGGAGGTGCGGATTTCGCCCCTGGATCATGGGTTCTTGGTGGGCGATGGCGTGTTTGAGACCCTGGTCGCCAGAAACGGAGTTCCCTTGGCCGCCCGGCGGCATTGGAAGCGATTGATGCGCTCTTGTGAAGCGATGGGGATGGGTTGCCTGTCGGAGGAGGCTTATTGGGAGGCGCTGAATGCGGTGCTTCGTGAGAACGATCTCTCGGAGGCAAGACTGCGGGTGACCATCACGAGTGGGGACGGACCTTTGGGATCCGGCCGAGGATCGTCTGAGCTCAATTGCGCCGTTGTGGCGGCGGCTCTAAATCCGTGGCCGGAGAGCGAGAAGGTGGTGACGAGTCCGTGGCCCGTCCACGAGTCCAGCGCTTTGGCGGGCGTCAAATCGACGTCCTACGGAGCCAATGTCCGTTCACTGGCCTTTGCCAAGGCGAAGGGCTGTGGCGAAGCATTGCTGCTCAATTCTCGAAACGAGATCTGTGAGGGCACAGGCTCGAACGTGTTTGTGGTTGTGGCGGGGCGAGTCAAGACGCCCCCCTTGACGGCAGGCTGCCTCGCCGGGACGACACGCGAGATGGTGCTGGAGGCGTGTGCGGACGCCGGATGGATGATTGAGGAAACCGATCTGCCTTCATCGGTGCTCTCGGAATGTGAGGAGGCTTTCCTGACATCGAGCACACGGCATGTTCATCCCATCTCGGAAATCAACGGTCGATCTCTATCGCCTGTGCCTGGTCCCGTGACGAAACGCGTGCAGGAACTGTACGCCGCGAAGGCGATGTCCGAGCCCGCGTGGTGACGAACTCGGCCGGTCAAAAGGAGGTTGGAGACAACTCAGGGTTTGGCCGGAGCCGGAGCCGCAGCCGGAGAGGGTGCCGGAGCTGCAGCAGATTCGTCCGCCTTGGGCTTGGGTGCTGCTTTGGCTTTGGGCTTGGGTGCGTCCGTGGACTTTGGTGCCGGGGCTTTGGGCTTCTTGGCGTCGCCGTTGCCAGACTTCGCCTTGGCTTTTGCCTTTGTGGCTTCGTCTGAAACTTTCTTTTTCGCGTCAGCGGCCTCCTTCGCCACTGCGGGTGGAACGGTGATTCCGTTTTGCTTCACGGGCGCAGGAGCCTGGGGCGCGCCGGAAGGTGGTGTGGGCATCGGAGAGATCGGAGGCGTGAGGGCCCCGCCATCCGGACTGACGGTGGCACCGAGTGTTCCGTCCACGTTGATTTGAGGTGGCTTGAGCCCAGCGGGGAGTTGAGCCGCTGCCGCAGCAGCTTTCTTGGCTTCCTCAGCGGCCTTCACCTCAGCGGGTGGTTCGACTTCCTTGGTGGGAAGCTTGGCGGTCAGCCATTCCAAGCGGCTTTGACTCTGATCGTAAAAGGGCTCGTTGGTGTCGGGGAACTCGGTGGCGAGAGTCTCGTAGATCTCTGCGGCCTCGTCTTCCTTGCCTTGGCTCCAAAGGAGATCACCGAGGCGAATCCGGGCGAGGGGCGCGACGGCCGAGTCTGGAAACTCGGAAGACACGCGTTGAAACAGCTCCTGCGCCTCATCCTTTTCCCCCATCGACTCCAGTTTCGAGGCGAGCCCCAGCATGGCGGTCGCATAAAGCGGGTGGCCTTCGTTTTCCTTCAAGAATTCCCGAAGCACGGAGGTAGAGCTGTCCTTCTTGTTTTCTTCCCAGAGCAGGTCGGCTTTCAGTAGGCGGGCATTTCCAGTCGCGGGCGTGCCGGGATGCTGGGAGATGACGAGATCGCAGTCCTCGATGGTCTTGGCCCCGGTGAACTGCTCTGCGGCTGCGATGGCAGCTTGTTGAGCCTTGTAGCGGACAAATCCATAGGCCAGCAGGCCGACGATGACGATGAGAGCAAGGAGCATGAGTTTCTTGAAGTTCTTTTCAAGGAACTGCTCGGTGGCGGAGACAGGTTCGGAAGCTGCGTGAGCCTCGGCGGTGGATTCGGACATGGTGGGGGTATGGAAGGAAAGGTAGGGGAAGCCTCGACCGCCGGTGTGCCGGTCGAGGAGTGATGAGTGGCTCTGGGCGTTAGGCTCCGACGGCGGCCCGTGCTTCGTCGGCCAGTGCCGTGGACAGATAACGTTCTCCGGTCGAGCAGCCGATGGTGACGATCAACTTGCCTGCATTCTCGGGACGCGCGGCGACTTGAAGGGCAGCGTGAACATTGGCACCCGTGCTGATGCCGACGAGCAGGCCCTCTTCGCGAGCAATGCGGCGGGCCATGGCGAAGGCGTCGTCATTGGAGACTTTGATGCATTCACCGACGATGTTGATGTCGAGGTTCTTTGGAATGAACCCAGCGCCGGTGCCCTGGATTTTGTGAGGGCCGGGTTGGACGGGTTCACCGGCCATGGTTTGGCTGATCACCGGGGAGGCTTCTGGCTCCACCGCGATGCCGACGAATCCGGGCTTGCGCTCTTTCAGGACGCGGGTGACGCCCGTGATGGTTCCGCCGGTGCCGACGGCCGCGACGAGGATGTCCGCTTTGCCATCGGTGTCGTTCCAAATTTCTTCCGCCGTGGTCTTGGCGTGAATGGCTGGGTTGGCAGCGTTTTCGAACTGCTGCGGCATCCAGGAATTCGGCGTCGCGGCGAGGAGTTCCTCAGCCTTGGCGATGGCACCCTTCATGCCTTGGGGGCCGGGAGTGAGCACGAGTTGCGCACCGAGGAGGGCGAGAAGCGTGCGGCGCTCCAGACTCATCGTCTCAGGCATGGTGAGAATGAGTTTGTAGCCCTTGGCTGCGGCGACAAACGCGAGTGCGATGCCGGTGTTGCCACTGGTGGGCTCGATGATCGTCGTGTCAGGCTTGAGGACGCCGCGCTGCTCGGCGTCTTCGATCATGGCCATCCCGATCCGGTCCTTGACGCTGCCGAGGGGATTGAAGAACTCGCACTTCAACGCGACGGTGGCTCCCACCCCTTCGGTCACGCGATTCAGTTTGATCAGCGGAGTGTTTCCGACGGTTTCGACGACGTTGTTGTAGATGCGGCCCATGGAGGTTCGAGAAAGGTTGGTGGTCAGAGGGAGGGGCCCCGGGCAGAGATCGCCAAGGGGCCAAATGAACAGGACCGATTGTATAGGGGAGGCACCTTACCCTTGCAAAGGAAAAATCGGGCCGAACGTCGCTCAAATAGGAGCTCGCCCGCTCTATCGGGTACAAGGGGGGACCGGGGTCCCAACGCAAATCGGGCGACCCTTTCGAGTCGCCCGACGGAAGAACCTTTGGCGGGTTCGTCGAGAGTTAGTGCTGAGCGCAGAACTCTTCGAAACGATCCATGCCGGCATTGATCACGTCGAGACCGACGGCGTAGCTGAAACGGAGGGTGAAGTCGGCACCGAAGGCCACGCCGGGAACGGCGGCGACCTTTTGCTTGCTGAGCAGCTTCTCGCAGAAGTTGACGGACTTGATGCCGGTCGGCTCGATGCTGACGAGGAAGTAGAAGGCGCCTTGGGGCTCGATCACGCGGATGTTCTTGATCGCCTGGAGGCGGGAGAGCATGTATTGGCGACGCACGTCAAACTCGTCACGCATGTCGGAGACGATTTGCTGATCGCCCTGAAGCGCGGCGAGACCACCGTATTGGGCAAAGGTCGTTGGGTTCGACGTCGTGTGGCTCTGGATGATGCTGATGGCTTTGGCGATTGGCTTCGGAGCCGCCGTGTAGCCGAGACGCCAGCCGGTCATGGCGTAGGCTTTGGAGAAACCATTGATCGTGATGGTGTAGTCGGCGATCTCACCACCGAGGGAGGCGATGCTGAAGTGCTCGTTCTCACCATACACCAAGCGTTCGTAGATCTCGTCGGAGAGGATGATGATGCCTTCGGAGACAGCGACCTCGGCGAGGGCGGTGAGCTCTTCCTTGGTGTAAACGGCCCCTGTCGGGTTGCCGGGGCTGTTGATGATGACCATCTTCGTGAGGGGGGACATCGCGTCCTCAAACTCATCGGTGGTCATCTTCCAGCCGTTTTCTTCCTTGGTCTCGACGATCACCGGCACACCGCCGACCAGCTTCACCATTTCAGGGTAGCTCGTCCAGTAGGGAGCGGGGATGATCACCTCGTCACCGGGATTGATCGTGGCCATCAGGGCATTGGTGATGCTGTGCTTGGCACCGCAGTTCACGCTGATTTGTCCAGGCTCGTACTGACAGCCATTGTCGACCATCAGCTTGGCGGCGATGGCTTCGCGAAGTTCCAGAATCCCGGAGCTGTCGGTGTAGCGGGTCTTGCCTTCATTCAGGGCTTGAATGGCCGCGTCGACGATGTGCTGGGGCGTATTGAAATCAGGCTCTCCTGCTCCGAAACTGAGGACATCCTCTCCGGCCTTCTTCATGGCAGCGGCTTGGCTGGTGATGGAGAGGGTCCACGAGGGTGAAAGTTCGGCGACGTTGGTGGCGATGAGATCCATAGTTGGGTGGGTAAAGTTGGCCCGTAAAACGGGCCTGCTAAAAAGGAGCGGTTCCTATGTTTGTCAAACAATCCGGCAAGGCAAAGCACGGCGGGGATGGAAGAGGCAGCCCGGACGGGTCAGCGAAGCCGGGCCATTCGCCTTCAGCGCCCTCGCTGAAGTTGGGGGAATGACGCGTCAGGAGAGGAGACTCAGCGTTTGAGCCGTCCGCGTGCGGTGACCCATTTTCCCTTGGTGATGATCTCGTCGAACTCGAAGCCTGCCTTCCGGCCCGCGTCGAGGCAGGCCTCGGATTGGGCCTTGAGGATGCCGGACACAAGCAGCACGCCATTCTTCTTGAGCGCACGGGGCAGGGCGGGGAAGGCGGCTTCCAAGACGTCACAGAAAAGATTGGCAGCGATGCAGTCCCACTTCCGCCGGGGTTTCCACTTCAGCACGTCGGCTTCCTCGAAGGTGCAGCGCTTGGCGCGATTGCGGCGGATGTTCGCTTGGGCCACCTTCACGGCGAGCGGATCGAAGTCGCAGCCCCAGACTTCCGAGGCACCGAGCCTCTCAGCGGCGATGCCCAGCACGCCCGTTCCGCAGCCGAGATCGGCGATGTTCCAGGCGCGGCCTTCCGCTTCCCATTGCTCCGCGAGATCAGTGAGCAGCCGGAGCACGGTGGCTGTGGTGGCATGGTGTCCGGTTCCGAAGGCGAGGTCCGCTGGGGCGGAAATGATCTGCCGACCGGGGAACTCGGCCTGAACCTTTTGAAGATCCTGTTTGGAGGAGGCAGAGGAGATGATGAGCCGGTCGCGCACCTTCAGCGGCGGGAGCGGTGCGGGTGCCATCGTGGCCCAATTCTGATTCTTGAGCGCGCGGATGCTGCCGCCGAAGACTTTTTGAATCTCCACGGCCCGGCGCTTGGTCTGGCAGTACACCTCGATGCGGATCGTGGGCTTCCCGGGGATCGCGGTGATCACGGAGGGAGTGTCGGGGAGACCATTGAATCGCTCCTCCCAGGCATCGGTCCATTTGGCGGCGGAGAGTTTGGACCAGACGTGCATTTCGTAGAAGGGGAATGCCGGTGACCATCAGAGGATCGACCACTTCCCAAGAGGGAGAGTGGAGCGGGTGACGCGATTCGAACGCGCGACATCTTCCTTGGCAAGGAAGTGCTCTACCACTGAGCTACACCCGCAAAAAGCAGGTCGGTATAGTGAATCGAGCTTGGCATCGTGCAAGGCGAATTTTTGGGATTTTCTCATTCGCGAGGTCTCGGTGGACAGCGTGACGTTCTGGAGCTTGGATCAGGACATGTCCGCATCCGCCGCCGCCCAACTCCTGCGTGAAGTGCTCGAACAAAAGCGTCGTCGCGGCACCTCGCATGTGCGCGTGACGGAGGACGACCTGGCCAAGCTCCGCCAAGTCCGCGTACGGGAGGGGGGGCGAGTTTCCGAGGCGCGGGCGGAGGAACGTGCGGAGATGTCCCGCATGGCCGAGCCTCCTCCCGTGGAGACTCCGAGCCCGATCCTCCAAGTCTCGGGGAGAACCAAGGAAGAGCGGTTGGCGCAATTGGCCGGAATGGCCGAGGAAGCCACCGCGCCCCGCGCTTTGGGAACCCTGCGGGACACCATGGTCTTTGCGGTCGGCAATCCAGAGGCCGAGATCATGCTCATTGGCGAAGCCCCCGGCTACGAAGAGGAGCGCCAGGGCGAGCCCTTCGTGGGCCCGGCTGGCCAGCGGCTGACGAAGATCCTGAAAGCCATGGGATTGAACCGCGCGGACGTTTACATCAGCAACATCTGCAAATTCCGTCCCGCGACCGATGCCGGACCGAATCAGGGAACTCGGAACCGTCCCCCCACCAAGGAGGAGATGGCCGCCTGCCTGCCCTTCGTCCAGACCGAGATCGACATCGTTCAGCCCAAGGTCATCATCGCGCTGGGAAAAACCGCGGCCGATGGTTTGGGGATCGAAGGCAGCGTCGGATCCATCCGAGGGCGCTTCCACGAGTTTCAAGGCATCCCCACCATGGTCACCTACCATCCCTCCTACATCCTCCGGTCCGAGAGCGATGCCGACGGCGGCATGAAGGCGAAGTCGCAGGTGTGGTCCGACATGCTGCAGGTCATGGAACAAGTCGGCATGCCGATCTCCGCCAAGCAGCGCGGGTATTTCAAGGGAAGCTGAGGGGCGAGAGGATGGGAAGCGGGCTCACGTGGCGATGAGGCTTGGCGGTCTGGGGCAAATTGAGGACCGTGGATCTGTACGCGCGACCCGGCAGGCCGATAAAGAAATGGGAGCGCGGA
The DNA here is from genome assembly GCA_963976915.1 of uncultured Verrucomicrobiales bacterium. Taxonomy (GTDB): domain Bacteria; phylum Verrucomicrobiota; class Verrucomicrobiia; order Verrucomicrobiales; family Verrucomicrobiaceae; genus CAXBNA01. Next base: position 2,210 of record CAXBNA010000147.1, on the reverse strand, counting down.
CTTCAATCCGCAGCCGGTTGGTGCGGGCGATGGCATGATGAATCACCGGGGACGAGGATAAGGTGGTTGTCGCCCGGGTGTGTTTCGGGTGGGGGATGGAGGAAGCAATCGCAAACGTCCGCATGCCGAGATTGACGTCGACCGCCGAAGGGCGTGTCCGAAAGTTTGTGTTTCGGGTGTTTGGGCGTGCGACTTTGTTTGCATTGGAGGCATTGGGGCTATCGGCAGATAATGTTCGCCTACCGCCGCAGAAGCAGTTTCGTTGGGATGTACTGCTATGAAACAGATTGCCTTGCTCTTGTGCGTGTTCTGCAGCGTGGGTTGTCAGAGGACAGCTCCGACGGAGGCTGTTGAACGCCCGCAAGGCACGGTGATCGTCATGCCTTCTGAAGGGCCGAATGACTGCACTTTTCAGGGTTATCTCGCTGCACTTGCCGTCGTCACTTGGGATCGTCCGGGCGAGCTGGTCCTTCCGAATGGCAAATCGATGAGGGTCGCGGGGCACACCCATCTCAAGATCGATCCTGTGGTTTGGACCATTGATGGGACGGGTTATCGAAGGAAGCAGGGGGAACTCAATGAGTCTGAGATGGATGCGGAGGTTCGACGCTATGTGGAAATCTGTCGTCAGACCGGCTGCGATCAAATGCCATTTCTTCGATCCACGGAGCGGACCTCCTACGAAGAGGGGTGCCGGTGGCTGGAGGGACTTGTGGAGGCGGGATTGAACGCTGCGATTCTTCCTCCGTGGTGATTTTGAACGAGCTGTAGCGGATGGCAAAGGAGCGCGGACTTCAGTCCGCAGCCGGGTGGTACGGGCGAGATGACGTTGAAGGGGTAGGAGTGCAGGAAGCGTGAGGTGTTGTGGAAAGGGCGGGCTGGGTGCTTGGGATGGGGCTGGGTTTTGGGAGCTGTTGGACGTTGCTGCGGAATGAATTCCGCGCCCCGGGGAAGCGTCCGCATGGAAGGCGGTGATTTCGTGGGTGGCGGGTCTGATTGTGTGCGGGATGGAAGTTGACCTTTCCTTCGAAACTGTTTCTCATCGCCTTGATCGAACTTGCGATGAAGCGTTTTTTGAAGTGGGTCGGAATCGTCCTAGCGGTCTTACTGGCGCTTGGTGCTTGGCTCTTCATTGAAGGTATTCGCCAGTTTAAGGAGGAACTCCGCCCGAAGGTCGCATTGGATCAATACGAGGAGATTGTCCGATCAAGGAGGGACGGATCAGAATACTATTCATTCCTGCCTGCAAGCCTCGATCCGAGTGCGGAGAAGGCGTCCTTTCTTCACATTCCCGGCTTTCTCCAAGGCGGGGACGTTATCTGCCTGAGGCTGAAGCTTCCTCAAAATGAGGTTGAGAAACTATTGGAGGAACTGAGAGCAAGCGACAGAACGGAAGTGGCTGGCTTTGGGAATATTTCGCCTCCGAGGTGCTATCCTGAATACGGGATACCAAAGATCTCCCACGAGGATTTGTACGAAGTGTTGGGGGAGCTTCCCAAAGGTTTTCGAATTTTTCTCTTCAAGTCTGATTTGCAAGACATCGAGAAGAACTGGAATCACAATTTTCTGGCCTTCACGGCGATCTCGCTCGAATTGGGGGAGGTTGTGTATCACGTCGACAATTGGTGAGTGGAGATAGCGAATGCTATCCCCCGTCCTTACCGGTCTTGTTGGTGGTTCTCAGGTCCATTAGGAGCGGTGTCGGAGGGACGTGGTCAGTCGCGAAGCGTCTTGGACTGCGTGCGGCCTGCCGCCGCTTTGGATTCGATTGTGGAGATGGCGAGTCGATGAACGCCGGAGCGCGGACTTCAGTCCGCAGCCGGGTGGAGCGTGCGAGATGGCATGGCGTTGAATGGCGGATGGGATGTGGCGTTGGGTAGGTGTCTTGGAGTTTTGAGCGGGTGGAGTGGGAGAGCGACGTGCTGTGGACTGAAGTCCACACTCCGGGGTGGTTTGGCCTTCGGCGTTGGGGTGGGGAAAGCGGTTCGTCGTGGGCAACCTGCGGCGTGCCCGGCGGTCACCCCCGGCCGTGGGTTCCGCTCACCAGAAAAGGTGAACTTCACCACCGCGTTGCAGGGACCTTCCACAGGTCATGCGGCGAGGCGGGGGAGACTCCGGGGCGGTGCCGCAAACATTGCGGAAGCGCGGGGGAGAGTCCGGGGCGGTCGCGCAAACATTGCGGAGGCGTGGGGGAGACTCCGGGACGGTCG
>CAXBNA010000146.1:0-16108 GCA_963976915.1 uncultured Verrucomicrobiales bacterium | reverse complement strand
AAACCAGCTCAACTTTTCAATAAGCGCCTGGCTCCGTTTCCCGGGACCACTTCAACTTGCGGCCCGGGTCCGTTGTGCACAGCAGATTCGTCATATCCGTATTCTGTGGGCAGTGGTGCATCTTTGATGGCGGTATTTGTTAAATGCCATTTACCAAAATGTGCTGTTTTATAGCCTGCTTGTTGAAAGAGCCGTGGCAACATGACGACGTCTGGGTCCAGCCAATCAGGCATGCGACCGCCTTTATGTTTTTTTATATCTGAAAAGTGGGTGTGCACGCTGTGGCGTGCAGGAAACTGCCCGGTCATCACCGAGGTGCGACTGGGTGAGCACACAGCAGCATTCACATAGAACTGGGAGAAGTTCGTCCCCTCCTTGCTCAATTGATCCACGAAAGGCGTTTTGAATAATTCATGCCCATGACAGCTAAGATCACCCCAACCCCAGTCATCCGCGAAAATGAAAATAATGTTTGGCTTCTTCGATTCTGCCTGCGAAATCGAAAAAGATAAGGCAGATACTAATAAAATAAATAATTTCTTTTTAAATCGTTTCACGGTGCTTTTTCTCCTTTAGTTTGTCCGTTCCCACTACATATCGTAAGCGGCTTCAAAATCGATATACTGTATCCGTCAAATCGGGTTATTATTATTGCTAGGAAATTATTATTGCTAGGAAATTCCTTTTTCAACCCCGCCGCTCCCCGGCCGCACACCGCCCCGGGATAGAGGGGGTTGAATTAGTTTGAGCTCCCTTCAATATCTGGGAAATTGTGTGAGGTGTTGCACAGGCTGCCGGGAGTGTGGCTGGTCGTCCGCCACTGCCTTGTTCGCTTTCCGGTTGTCTGGCCATTTTTCGGACGCACTCTAAATGAGATCGAAGGCCTTGCCCACGAGCTTCGCGATACTGGCGAATTCTTTTGCATCGCGGCTTTTGCGCCCGGCCCCGAGTCCGTCTATGTCGGGAGTCGTGAGCAGCCATTCGGCATTCTCTGGAAATACAGCTCCTCCGTAGATGATGGGGATGGGATCAACGGCCTCGGAACCATACCGATCGGTGAGCCATCGGCGCATGAAGGTGGCGCGTTCAGCAATGTATTCAGGGGGAGCTGGCTCGTCAGCCCCTATCGCCCACTCTGGTTCGTAGACCATGACCGCCCGATTGATCTGATAAGCAGTGATGCCGTTCATTATCGTTTCCATGCGTTCCACGAGGTCATCGCTGGGGGTTCCCTTTTCGGTTTCGGACTCACCTACTAAAATGATGGGGCGCATGCCGCTGTCATAAACGGCGTGAAGCTCGCGGTTCAACTCATCATCCGGCTTGCTCATCCGAACCTTCATTTCCCAGTGGCCGACCATGCAGAAAACACACCCGGCATCGGCAAGCAGACGAGCAGAAATTTCGCCGCTGTGTTCAGGATCTGGGTATGCCGATGAATTCTGAGCGCCCGGATCGATGAGCGGCAGGCCCTTAACGGCTCCTGCTATAGTCGACATCGCAGTTGCAGGCGCACAGAGAATTACCTGTAGCTGGCCGATCAAGCTGCCCATCTCCATCTCGAATTGCCGAGCGAAAGTACGGCATTCCTCAAGGGTCATCGCCATCTTCCAGTTGGCGATCGAAATCGGAATGCGTCGGGTAAATGTAAAGGTGGATTCCGGAGAGCGATCCGTTTCTAGAGATTCTGAGGTGGTCATTTTATACACTTGCCAATGGATTGAGGTCAACTATTATAGCGACCGCTACAAAATCAATGCTAAGTTTGCTTCGGCAACGGATTTTCGCGAAATTGGGCCAAGACACTGTTGGACCGCCACCTACCACCCTACCAATCCCTTACTCATGGATTCCATCGAAACACTCTCCGAAGGCTTTCTGTCGGCCTTCTATGAGAAGAGTTGGTCCGGTGAAGAGGTGGAGATGGTCACTACCTTGTCCATTGAAGAGGCCTACGAAGTACAGGATAAGGTCGCTGCCGGGAGGACCGCACGGGGTGAACAGGTTGTCGGTTACAAGGTCGGCTGCACCAGCGCTGCCATTCGCCAGCAATTCGGTTTGGATGAACCGATTTTCGGGCGGCTTTTCGTCCCCCATACGAGGCAATGTGGTGAGGAGTTGGATTGGAAGGCATTTGCAAACTGTGCCATCGAACCCGAGATGGTTATCCGCACCCGATCTGACCTTTCCGGTATTGATGTCTCCGATGAGCACTTGTTAGAGGCCATCGAGTCAGTTCGACCGGGCATCGAGTTGCATGATTTTACTTTCTGGCACCAACCGCCCGCGACCCAGGAATTGATTTGTTCTGGAGGCATCCATGCAGGTCTATTGATTGGGACGGATGGTGTATCCGGACAGCAGTTGAACTGGCAAGATGAACGCTTTTCGGTTTTAAAAGATGGAGTGGAGGTTTGCTCTGCACCCGCATCTGAAATCATGGGCGGTCCGCTTCACTCGTTGCGTTGGCTGGTTGAGAAATTGGCTGACCGAGATGACATACTGCCCGCCGGGAGCCTGGTCATTCCTGGCTCGCCGGTGGAACTGGTGGCGATCGATAAGGATTGTATGCTGGAGATTCAGATCGAAGGTGTCGGAAGCTGCCAGGCTCAATTTAGAGAATCTTCAAACTCCAATTAGATGTCCGATAGTCAAATAGAGATAGTTTCTGCGGAGGTAATCGATCTTCGCGTTCCGACTTCGGATCAACTGCTGGGCTCTGATCCTTTCCACAAGGAACCAGATTACTCCACGGCATTGCTGCACCTAGAGACTGATGCCGATCTGCGCGGTGTTTCGGTTGTCTTCACCGCCGGTGCGGGAACAGATTGGATCTGTCATGGGATCAAAGACCTGTGCCAATTGATTGTGGGAAGTCAGCTTGAAGACTTTGCCAGGGACCCGATCAAGCTCTATCGACGCATGATTGATCACCACCAGTTGCGATGGCTGCACGATGGTGTCTTTCGCATGGCGGTTGGAGCAGTCATCAACGCCATGTGGGATCTCTGGGCCAAGTCTCTCGACAAGCCCCTATGGAAGTTACTGGTCGACCTTGAACCTGAGTTTATCGCCGATTGCATCGATTGGAGAAACATCAGCGACACCCTGACACGCGAAGAAGCCATCGCAATGCTGCAGGGGAATCGAGCAAGGGTACAACTGCGGGAACAAGAGATGTTACAACGCGGTCCCAAAGCTTACTGCACTGCTGGATGGTCGGGACTCAGTGATGATGCAATAGCGGCAACCATTCATGAGCTGCAGGAGGAAGGATTCGATTCGTTCAAACTCAAGGTCGGCCAGGATTTACAACAAGACATTCGGCGGATCGACTTCATGCGGAATGCAATCGGACCTGATTGCAACCTGATGGTAGACGCCAACCAATACTGGGGACTCGAAGATGCCAAGCATCATATCGAACGCTATCGACCATTCGGTTTGAAGTGGATCGAGGAACCAATCGCCCGCGACGACATCCTCGGATACGTCGAATTGTCAGAGACATTCGCCGATGCGAGTTTCGATTTTGCCTGTGGCGAGCAGGCCGCTTCGCCTGTCATCTTCAAGCAACTCATCAAGAGCGGCGCCATCAAGTATTGCCAGATTGATGCAGTTAGAGTGGCAGGCGTGAATGACGTCGTGGCCATTATCTTGATGGCGGCAAAATACGGTGTACCCGTGTGCCCTCACGGCGGAGGCATTGCTCTGTGTAACATGATTCGACACTACGGCCTCTGGGACCAGATTGCGGTAGCCGGCCACTCAAACACACAACTTGTCGAGTATATCAACTTCCTACAGGAAACGGTGAAACATCCAGTCGAGGTCCGCGACGGCCACTATGTTACGCCGACGACGCCGGGCTGGGGAATTGAGTTTTTACCGGACTTCATTGAAAGGCGCCGTTTCCCAGACGGAGAAGTCTGGAAATCACGCCCTCCAGAAAAGAAGGGTGTCGCCTTCGAGGCATCCCCGGACATACACCCCAGATAGCTTTCCCAGATGGCACGCCCTCGTGAGTTTGATACTGAAGCACTGCTTGACCAAGTTCTCTCGATCTTCCTGGAGAACGGCTGGCAGCAGACCTCAATGCGCCTGCTTGAGTCCTCGACCGGGGTCAAGCAAGTCAGTCTCTACAATGCCTTCGGGAACAAGGAGGAGCTCTTTCTCGCTGCATTTGATCATTGGGCAGAGCAGGCGGCGGAGGTGCAGAATCACTACATGGAAGGTAAGGGCCTGGAAGGCATCGAATGCTTTGTGAAAGCCATCGTGAGTAAGAAATCTCCGCTGCCGATGCCGCAATGTGGCTGCCTTGCCGTGAACACGGCGCTTGTCGCTGAGGTTGCAGGACCCGCCATTCAAGAGCGCGTGCAGGAATATCGCGATGGGATGCACGAGCGAATTCACAATGCTCTCGCGTTTTCAAAGAAGCACGGTGGCTTAAGGCCGGGCGAGAACCTCGATCAATGCGCTGAACTCATTCTCAGCGCGATCTGGGGGATCTTTGTGACGATTCGTCTTTTATCGACCAATTCATCAGTCGGACGCCCTGCAGCGAATGCCCTCGTGCGAACGATTCAGCATTGGAAAAAATAAGCGGGTGTAACGCCATACGCCCAAAAATCGCTCTTAAGCCGTCACTGGTAGGGAATTGCTTTTCGGCTCCTAACCTCCCAGAGCGCTGATTGTCCCGGGATGGAGGGGGTGCAATTCCAAATCGAAAGAGTCTGCTCATGCCAGGGTATTTGCGAATTCCTGAAACGCATCTTAAATTGGTAGGAAATTGGATAATCAAGGGCTAAAGTACCGCTGCTTGCAACCCTCGGGTTGGATGGGGTGCAGCTTTTTCAAGGACAAAATTCAAGCCGCTTGCGGCCCCGGTGTTGGATGGGGTGCAGGTCGGGTTCGAATGGTTTGACCTTTCAGGCTTCGACAGCGTCGAGAAGACTCGTCAACCACACCGGAATCATCTCACAAAACGGTGGTTTCAAGATTGTGGGATTGTTTCAGATTTCCTGATTTTTCACTTTTTCTTGGGTCCAAATTCTGGATCACCAATCCACACCTTTTGTGGTAGCTGTTCAAAACCCAACTCTTTTGCCGAACGGCCTGAATCATGAATCGCTGGATGAAGGTTTTTTGGCACCCCTTTCGGAAGTGAGAAAAGTCTGGAATTCAGGAAAGTTACCATGACTTACGGGTCCCCCCCCCAACAGCCTTGGTCAATTTCGTGATCGTATAATTCCTGGCAGCCGTCGTGGTGAGTGGGGTTCGCTTGCAGCGATTGGTAAAAAATGATGTCCAGACACTGGATTGAAAACATTTAACTTTAAGAAGATGGATCGAAACAACATTTTGGGCAGAATGATGCCGGAGCGAACCAAACATATTGGCTTTGCCTGGTCGGTCCTGCGTGAATCCCATTTCGCTGAAGATGCTTATCAGGGTATGTTGGCAAAAACAGGATGAATTCGAGGAACAAGGGCTCGAAGTGGTGCCACTGCAGGGTTTTGACTTTATGCCATGAGGCGTTGTCTAGAACGAGCAGACGGCGCACGCCATCGTTTGCGGGAATGCTTTGGGCCAACTCGTCGAGCCAACATTGGAACACGGCGCTATCGACTCCATCAAACAAGAGGCTGAAGAACTCTCCGGTCTGCGGACACACCGCTCCGATGACGTTGCGCCGGATGTGCTTGCCCAGGTGCGGGACTTTCGGTTTGGAACCCGGCTGCACCCAGCGTCTGCGTGGACGTGGATCTCCGTCCACACCACATTCGTCACCGAACCATAGTTCCACACTGGGATCTTGAGCCAGTTGCTGGATTTGTTCGCGGAAGGCTTCGCGTTGCACCTCGCGCTGGGGTTCATCCAACAGCGGCAGGGGCCATGGGCGGGGCACTCGCAGATGGAAGTCCAGATCGTGGAGGTAGCGCAGCACGGTGCTGTAGCTGAGGTCTGTCTGCAGTTGTTTCTTGAGCCAGCCGTGGACCTTCACGCCAGTCCAATGCTCGATGGCCGCCTGTGCAGGATCTTTGAGCACGGGAACCAACACCTCATCAAGTCTTTGCAGGCTAATCTTGCGCTTCCTGCCGCCTGCGGGCCGGGTGAGCAGAGCGTCGATGCCGCCTTGGTTGTATTTGAGAATCCACAGCCGAACCATGCGATCACTGCGGCAGAAGATGTCGGCGACATCGGCACGATTCATCCCACGCAACAAGCAGCGCATGGCTGCCAGTCGAATGTAGCTGCGCTTGTTGGGCGCGGACTCCATCGCCGCCTGGAGTTGCTCCAAGGTGGCGTTTTCGACTTCAGGTCTGACTTCCAGCGGCCTCAATGAGAACTCTCATGGCCTATCCTGCTCATTTTTGTACAGCACTTTTTTACCGACTTTCGGAAATCTATTTTGCGATTCGCTATAACAGTCCTCATTGCAATCGCTTTCGCTCAGGTAGCGACCACTAGCGCCCCCCATCCGTCGATGAGCCTATTTCCCCTCAAAACCGGCACAGCGCCACACACATCGTGATCTCGTTGCCCCAGTTCCATGGATTCCACTCCGATTGGCCCCACTTTTCTCCACCGGAATGGCGCTCCGGGCTTGCTCATTGGTGAACCCCGTCAAGGGTGCGGGAATGGAACATGTTTTGGTCATTCCCCGCCGCCTTTTTGATGAACTTGGTGCCTTTGAGGGCTTTCAGGGGGATGCGTCGACGTACCTTGAGGCGATGCTGGCACCGGGGGCCAATTTTTTCATGGAGCGGCCTGCGGCGGAGGAGGACCCCACGCACAAGCAGCTGATCCCTTACTCTCTCTTTCACCACGAGGGCAAGTTCCTCTGCTACCAGCGGGGCGGTAAGTCGGGGGAGAAGCGTCTGGTGGCGAAGCGGTCGGTCGGCATCGGCGGGCACATCAATCCGGTGGACCAAAGCCACGACGGTCTGGGTGAGACGATGTACTTCAACAGCATCGAGCGCGAGATCACGGAGGAATTGGTGCTGAAGGGCACGCACACGCAGAAGGTGATCGGCCTGATCAATGACGAGTCCAATGCGGTGGGGCAGGTCCACCTGGGTGTGGTCCACTTTTTCGATTTGAGCGATCCCTACGTGACCTCGAACGAGGACGCGATTCAGGACCTGCAGTGGATGACCGTCGAGGAACTGGTGGCGAACCACGACTCCCTCGAGACGTGGTCCCAAATCTGCGTGAAGCACCTCGCCTCCCAGCCGCACTAGACGGACTGGGGCGTGGCCAGCGGACGGGCTCTCACCGCCCCCGATCAAGCGTGGGCGTCGCTGGCCTTCTTGATGCTGGCGAGCACCTTCGAGATGGGCAGGTCGATGCGCTGGCGCTGCTTGAAGTAGCAGACCTTCTCATAGCCGGCCTCCTGAAGCTGGATCAGCGCGGTGACAAACTGCTCGCCGACGCGGTGCGGACGGTGGGCGTCCGAGCCGATGACGATGGGGATATTCCGCTCTGCCATCATCTGAAGCATCTCGAACCCGGGGTTCATCTCGGGGTAGCTCTTGTTGAGGCCAGAGGTGTTCAACTCCATGGCGACGCCGGTTTTCGCGATGCGGTCGAGGGCACTGGCGATGGACGGTTTGACGATGGCGAAGCACCAGGAATCCGGATGGTAGTTTTTCACCAAGTCGGGGTGGGCCAGGCAATCGTAGAGACCGGATTCAGCGGCACCCGCGAGATGATCGAAGTAGGTACGGCGGAACAGCTCGATGGTCCCGGTTTCATACTTTCCGAGGTACTCCTTGGCCTGCCAATGGAGGCCGCCGAGGATGTAATCAAATTCGGCGCGCTTATGGAGTTCCGTGATCCACTCTTCGCAGCCTGGATAAAACTCGCTCTCGATGCCCAGAAGGACGTCGAGCTTTCCTGCGTAGGCCTCGCGAGTGCGTTCGACGACTTTGAGGTAGGTATCGAACTCAGAATTGGCCATCCGGACGATGGGCCAAAAGCCGTCAGGCATGGGACAGTGGCAGGTGAAAATGATTCCCTTGAGACCAGACTGAACACCCTGCTCCGCGTACTCTTCGGGCTCACCCCAGGCATGCTTGCACAAGGGGGTGTGCATGTGGGAGTCGTAGTAGATGGCCCCAGAATCGGTCGGAGCACCGGGCTTGAGGTCCGTGATGGCGGGTCCGCCTGACTTCTTTTTCGTCTTCGGGGCTGCTTTTGGCGTGGTCTCAGCCTTCGCTGGGGGAGCCGATTTCGCGGCAGTGGCCTTCTTCGTCGCCGATGGTTTCTTGACCTTGGGGGGGGCGGCTTTTTTCGCGGGGGCCGCTTTCTTCGCCGTCGCGGCCTTCTTGGGCGCAGGAGCTTTTTTGGCAGCGGTCTTCTTGGCCGTTGTTGCCTTTTTTGTCACCGACGTCGCCTTGGCTTTCGGCTTTGCCGCTGCTGAGTTCGACTTCGTGCCAGCCTTTGCCGCAGGTTTCTGGGCGACTTTGCCCGCCTTTGATTTCGGCTTTTTGGCCGCAGTCTTCGTTTTGCTCAACACTAGCTCCTTCTATTTTGCAAGATGAGCCAGCCCTTGCCCTCGACGTCCGCGATACTCACGGTCGTGTCTTCCCCGGACCGGCCGGGATAGCAGAGGCGCAGCGTCAGTGGAACATCCTTCCACTTGCTCATCTTCAGTTGATCGATCAATGGCTTAAACTTGGGGTCTGAGCCGTCAAAGGTCGCGAGCACCGTACCGTCTTCCGCGGGGTGCTTGAGTTCGAGGGTGACTTTCCCGAGAACGGAACTCGATTGGCCGGAGGTCGCCGCCCGCGCCTTGGAGGCAATCACGCGAAAGAGCGTGGGCTTCTCCGGCCTCATCCGCAAAAACTCGGCCCAGTCCTGCTCGGCGTAGCGAACGGTGCTCTCCCAGTCGACCCGGATGGACCCATCATCCATCTCCTCGATCACCAGCTCGACCGGGCTCGTTTGATCAAAAAGTGCCTGGGCATAACCAAAACGGTAGCCGGGCTCGCTCACAGGCATGACCCAACCCAGCCCCCGCCAAGAGTCGGTTCGGATGGGACGTCCGCTGTAATAGTCCTCCATCAGTGCCCGAACCCGCTCCGGATCGCGACAGTAAGCCAGCTTCTTGTCCACACTGTCCGCTTCAAAAAAGCCCTTCAAGGTGGCCTCGATGCGATCCCGCTTGGCATCGACTTCTTCGATACCCGTCACAGGGGGCGTCACCATCCCGATTCCCTCCTTCAATACCGCCTCGGGCTTCGGACTCGTTTTCGGGACCGCTTGATAGGTCACTGGTGCGTTGCCCGGATCCAACAACGCCGTCTCGGACCGGGCGTCGCCCGACCATTTCCGAGAGTAGTGGTCCGCATAGACTGACTGTACATATTCAGGATCAATCTTGGGGGATTCCCACAATTTCAGCATCACCACCCGAAAAACAACAGCGATGGTCACGATCACTGCAACGCATCCGAGCAACTTGGTCGTTGTGCTCAGAATGAGTTCTTTCTGCTTCGCTTTCGAACGCCGAGGCCTGTCAGAGGTTCTCGTCATTGGTGGATGTACTGGAGCCGGAGATCGGATTTGAACCGACGACCCACGCATTACGAATGCGTTGCTCTACCACTGAGCTACTCCGGCATGACGTACTCATGGGTTGGAACCGGCTAGTATAGAAAGGGGCCATCGATTGTCATTTCAATTCTTCGCTTCCGCGAAAAATTCTTGGAATCTTTAGATTCCACCTGTTTGCAGCCCGGAAAGCAACGTCTATCTTCGCTTTCCATGCAGTCTCCTCCCATTCTCCCCGATCCTGGCTCGCCGTACGCCCAATTTCTGGCTGAGCGAGAAGAGATCAATCGCCACAAGTGGATCACCAGCCAAAGGGAGGGGCGCGACATCGGATTCGAGCGAGCCCTCAACGAATGGGCCAATGACCATCGGATCCAATGGCGAAAGGAACAGGCTGAGGACAAAAAGCGGTAGAGAGCGGACGATCCCGCCCCGCCCTGCCGGTTGGCTTAGGGACTCTCCCGGCATTTTCCAGCTCCGACCGCCAACAGCAGCCAGGCCACCATGAGGCACAGACCTCCGAGTGGGGTCACGGCTCCGAGCCATTTCATCCCGGTCAGGGACAGGACGTAGAGGCTACCGCTGAAGAGCAAGAGCCCGAAGAAGAAAAAGCGCCAGGACCAGCCCACCAATTTGGATGGGCGCGCCCCACCAAAACTGCCCACAATCAGCAGCACCACGGCGTGGACCAGATGGTAGTCCACGGCGGTCTCCCAGTTCTTGAGGTTTCCCAGCTCGACCACCATATCATGCACGGCACCATGGGCTCCGGCCGCCCCGAGCCCCACGCCGAGAAACCCCAGCACCGCCGCCAATCGAATCCGCATCTCTTGCTCCTTCATGAGGCCTGACTAATCACACCAACCGATTCCGCGCAATCGACAGTTGACGTCCCTGACCATAACGATGCTTGCAGGCCTGTCTGGAGGCGCTAAGTCTGCCGTCCCTTCCCGACACACTCCCATGACCGACTTCCCCGAATCTCCTGTGGCCGTTCTCTGCAGCGGCGGCGATGCGCCGAGCATGAACGCTTTTCTCCGTGCCTTCGTTCGTCTGGGACTCAATCGCCACGAAGTGCCTGTGCTGGGTGTGCTGGACGGCTATCGCGGTCTGGTACGCGCCTGTCGCCGTGTGGATGGAGAACCCGATCTCTTGGTGCGTTTCCAGCAAGACATCATTCGCAATCGCGGACGCCGGGGCTTGATCGAGGGCCAGCACCTGGTCTTGATGGACCACGCCAGCGTGAGCGGCATCATGGGAAAAGGGGGCACCATCCTCGGGTCCGCCCGCTGCCTGGAGTTCCACGAACCCGAGGTGCGCAAAAGCGCCATCGAGATGCTCAAGAAACTCGGAATCCGGGCCCTGGTCGTCGTGGGAGGCGATGGATCACTCGCGGGAGCCCGGTTGCTCGCCGAAGAGAGCGACCTCCGGATCATCGGAATCCCCGCGACGATCGACAACGATCTTCAGTTTACGGAAATGTCCCTCGGCGTCGACACCGCCGTGCACACCCTCGTCTGGGCCGTCGACCATTTCATCGACACCGCCCGCAGTCACCGCCGGGTGATGGTCCTGGAGACCATGGGCAGGGAGAGCGGCGACCTTGCGCGCATGGCTGCTCTGGCTTCGGGAGCCGAGATGGTCATCACACCGGAGAACAATCCGGTCACCGCCGAGGACATGGTCAAACTGGCCGCTCGGATCGAAGGGGCGATGACGCGCGGTCGCGGACACGCCATCATCCTCGTGGCTGAGGGGGTCAAATTCGATCCGCCGCAAGAGCGCAACCGGGCCTACGTCCTCCGCGACGCCTTCCAGAATTACTTCCAGCGCCCGGGAGCCCCCTTCCCCGACCTCGAAGCCCGCCCCTCGGTCCTCGGTCACCTTCAGCGCGGCGGACATGCCACCCCGCAGGACTGCATCCTTGCCGCCCGGTTCGCCCAGCAAGCGTGGAAGTCCATCATGGACGACAAGGCTGGCAATGGCATCACGGCGCTGCGCCACAACATTGTGGAACTCGTCCCGTTTGGAAGTGCCGACATGCCGGAACGTTCCGCCAACTCCGCTGCCATGGAACGGCTCCACGACGACTTGGCCAACTGGTAGACCTCTGCCATTGCAAGAGGCGGGTTTTCGCCCAAGATGCGGGCGCATGGCAGCCACTCCCAAATACGCCCCCACCGTCGTCATTGAGAATTTTTACCCGTCCATTGAGGGCGGTCGCTACCCGGTCAAACGGGTGTTGGAAGAGCCGCTGGACGTCTATGCCGACATCTTCAAGGATGGCCACGACATCCTCACCGCACGCCTCCGTTGGCGGAAAGTCGGAACCCGCCGGTGGTTTGAGGCTCCCATGGCCGCCATCGACGGAGATCGCTGGCACGGACAATGTCGTTTCTCGTCCCTCGGTCGCTGGGAATACGTCGTCGAAGCCTGGCCGGACAGCTTTCGGTCTTGGAAAAAGACCTTTGCGGTTCGAGTCCAGTCCGGCGATCCAGATGCGCCCATCGAGGCGCTCGAAGGCGCCCGCCTCCTGAGCGACGCCGCCAAACGGGCCCGTGCGGACGGAGCTCCCGACGCCAGCGACCAAATCGAAGAATGCGCCGATCTCCTCGCCAAACTGCCGCCCAATGAGCTTCTCGACGTCCTCCTGTCGGACGCACTCCAAGCATTGATGGATCGGTTTCCCGACACGGAGTTTGCTTCCCAATCCCAACCCTTCGGAGTGATTGCAGAGCGGGAACTGGCCCGATTCTCGGCGTGGTACGAGTTTTTTCCCCGCGGAGCCGAAGGGCGCGCCGACAAACACTCCGGGTTCCGGGATTGCGTGGCCCGACTGGACGACGCCAAGGCCATGGGCTTCGATGTGATTTACTTCCCACCGATCCATCCCGTCGGCGTCACCGCGCGCAAAGGGAAGAACAACACCCTCACGGCCGGACCTGACGATGTCGGCTCGCCCTGGGCGATTGGCGGACCGACTGGCGGGCATCGTGACATTGAGCCCGCCCTTGGAACCGAAGGGGATTTCCTGTGGCTGATCGAACAAGCCAAACTCCGTGGACTGGAGATTGCGCTCGACTTTGCCCTCAATTGCTCGCCCGATCACCCGTACGTCAAGGATCATCCCGATTGGTTTTATCAGCGGCCCGACGGATCGATCCGCTATGCGGAGAATCCGCCGAAGAAGTATCAGGACATCTACCCGTTGAACTTCCACTGCGCGGACTGGAAGAACCTTTGGCGGGAACTGATCGACGTGGTCAAATACTGGGTGGACCGTGGCGTTCGCACGTTCCGGGTCGACAATCCCCACACCAAACCGGTCGCGTTTTGGGAAGAGCTCATCGCCACCATTCATCGCACTCACCCGGATGTGATGTTCCTCTCCGAGGCCTTCACCAAGCCTCGCATGATGCAGTCGCTAGCCAAGGCGGGCTTCACCCAGAGCTACACCTATTTCACTTGGCGCGAGAGCCGCGAGGAACTCATCGAGTACGCCACCGAGCTGACACGCACGGACATGCGATGGTACTTTCGGGGCAATTTCTGGCCCAACACGCCGGACATCCTCCCCGGCCATCTGCAGAATGCCTCCCCGGCGATGTTCCGCATCCGCGCTGCGCTGGCGTCCCTGCTGTCCTCCTGCTGGGGCATGTACTCCGGCTACGAGTTCTGCGAAAACGACCCCTACCCAGGCAAGGAAGAGTACAACCACTCCGAGAAGTACGAGCTGAAGGAGCGTGATTGGAACGCGCCCGGAAACATCAAGGGGTTCATCACGGCCCTAAATCGCGTGCGCCGAGAAAACGCGGCCATGCACCTCTATGACAACCTCGTTTTCCATGGCTGCGACCATCCCGGCATCCTCTGCTTCAGCAAGGCCACGCCGGACCTCAGCAACCGCATCCTCTGCATCGTGAACCTCAGTCCATCGGAGGTCGCCGCATCCAACGTTCACCTGGACCTCGGAGCCCTGGGCCTCGGGGCGGATCAAGGATTCAAGGTCACCGATCTGATGCACGGCCAAACGTTCTCGTGGCAGGGCGCGGTCAATTACGTCTCACTGGACCCCAGCGGCATCAATCTGCACGTCTTCCGCATCGACACCTGATGCAGCAACCGCCATCACAAGGGCCAGAACAAGGGGATCAGGATCGACGCTACAATCCAGAGAATGACGTTTAGCGGAAGTCCCACGCGGACGAAGTCGGAAAATCGATACCCGCCCACGCCGTAGATCAATGTGTTCGTTTGGTAGCCGACGGGCGTGGCAAAGCTGGCGCTGGTGGCAAAGAGCACGGCCATGATCAGAGGCAGGGACTCCACCCCAAGTTCGTGGGCCAAGTTGATGGCGACCGGCGTGAACATCGTCGCGACCGCATTGTTGCTGATGAGTTCCGTGAGAACCATCGCCCCCAGATAGATGAGGCTGACGATCATCCATCCCGGCACCTCACCCACCACTCCGGCAATGCGCATCGCCATCTGCCGGGCGGTGCCCGTGTTTTCCAGCATGATGCCCACGACCAGCATGCCGGAGATCAGAAACACGATGGACCAATTGACGTCCGCATAGATTTCCTTGTGAGGCACGGCGCGACTCAGCAGAAGGATCACCACCGCCAGCATCGCCATTCCCTCGATGCCAAGATGAAACACCGATGGCCAGACGTCGTGCAGCGCCGAGCCCACCACAAACACGGCGAACAAACCCGCCACAATCCATCCCGACCGACTCATCACCGGGGCCTCGCTCTTCTTTTTCACGGGCGCAAACCCCGAGTCCAACACCAATCGATCCAATCCCGCCACAGGCCCGGTGACTTGCAGTTGATCCCCGGGTTCGAGAATCTCGTTGCCGAGATCCACGCGTTTGACCTTGCCATCTCGAATCAAGCGACTCACCCGCACCGCATATCGCTGCCTAAAGCCCACCTCCCCGAGCCGAATGTCCGTCATCTCTGAACCCGAGGGCACCACCAGTTCCAACACACCGCTTTCCCGAGCCTCGAGCATTCGCAATCCCATCAATGCCGCTGCTTCCTCGATGGTCGCCACGTCCGACTCTCTGCCTTCGCCAACGGCCAGCAAAATCCGGTCGCCCACCCGAATCCCCAGCGAGTCCAACCGATCATGCAAAGGCACCCCTCTCCGCCTGACCTCCAAAACATCCAGATCGGGCAGTTTGGCGAGAAGCGTCGTGACCAAGGTATGCCCCACCAGCGTGGAATCCTCCGTCACCACATACTGCACCAGCCATGGCGAAGGCGCGTCCTCCGATCCCAGCTCTTCAATTCCATGATCTGGCAACAAGCGCCGTCCCACCGTCATGAGATAGACCACCCCCACCGCCGCATAGATCAGTCCCAGCGGAGTGAACTCGAAGAATCCCAACTCCGTCTCCCCCTTCGCCCGGAGCACCCCCTGAACGGACAAATTGGACGACGTCCCAATCAGGGAACACGTGCCTCCCAAAATCGCCGCGTAGCTCAGCGGCATCAAAATCTTCGAGGAGGAAAATCGCGCAGCCCGGGCCATGGCCAGTGCCACGGGCATCATCACCACAACCACCGCCGTGTTGTTGATCACCGCCGAGGCCAAACAGGCGAAGCCGCACAAGACAACCTGCACCGTGCCTTCGGTCTTCCCCGCCAATCGCCCCAGATTGTGGGCCAGACATGACACCACCCCCGTCTTCTCCAGTGCTGAGCCAAGGATGAACATGCAACCCACCGTCACCGGTGCGGGATTCGCCAGGGCGGAAAGCACATCCGCGACGGGCATCAGCCCCGTCACCAAGATCACTCCAACCGCCGCCCAAGCCGCGACGTCAGGCTCCAGCCACTCTTTGACGAGAACGACAAAGAGTCCGACGACGATGAGAAGTGGGAAGAGGGTATTGGGATCCATCAATGAGGAGCGGACGACAGTGGGACAGATTCCGTGCCAAGCAAATGAAATACCAATTCCCGATGGGGTTTATCGACTTTATTTCTACACAATCCACCAGAGGAACAGTCCAACGCCGCGCATGGTCCAAGGAATCGTCCGCAACCAGTTGGACCGGATCAGCCTTTCGATCGCCACGCCATCCCACCAGCCTTCCAGCCGGGCGTGCAGCGGCACTTGAACAAACGCCGTACTAATCCAAATCATGCCGATAAGCGCCAAGCCAGGCCATGCCCAGATCCGCCCTTCAACGTGCTCAAACGCTCTCCACGCCCACCAGCAAGCCCCGGCCAACTCCGTCATCATCAGCGGAAAGACCACCCAGGCGGTTCGACGAGTGCTCTCCGTTTGATAGCACACAAACGCCTCTGCTCCGACATGGCGATAGGCAGGATAATGCACCGCCTGCACAAACCAGATCACTCCCACCATCGCCCAAGTTGCAGCGGTCTGTATCTCCATCACCATGCTCCACTAAACGACTCACCATCGGAATGAGTTTCCTCTGGTCCTCCTTCATGGCGACACCGATCCCCATGCTCAAAAACACTCGCACCAGCAGATTCTCACCTCCAGGCCCGAAGCCGCGCAAGGTTGG
>CAXBNA010000145.1:0-16181 GCA_963976915.1 uncultured Verrucomicrobiales bacterium | reverse complement strand
GCAGTTCGTCGCCAGCATCCACGGTTCATCGCCCGCCTCGTGGGAATCGAGCAAGACTTGCTCCCCATCGGAGACAATCCTCGCGGGTGGTTCCTTCGGCTTCTCGGAAAGGCCAAGCCTCGCCGACCAGCGTTTTCGGAAGGAGGGTTTTTCCTGCTTCTTGCTCTTGTAACCCCGGCTCAGAATCGCCACGCGACGTCCCTTCTTCAAAAGAGCCTTGGCCAGCAGTTCCACCACCGGGGTCTTGCCCGTGCCTCCCACCGTGAGGTTTCCGACGCTGATCACCGGCACACCCAGATGATGATCGTGAATGTAGCGCTCCCGATAGAAAAACAAACGCAGCGAGACAATCCCCGCATACACCCACGAAAGGGTCCTGAAAACGATCCGCAACACATTGGCGCGTATCCCCCGGCGATCATGGATGATCACATCAATGATGAACTTTTCGAGGTCTTCGAGCGTGTCCTTCACGAGTCAGTGGCGGGGCGGCAGGTCACGGGACCCGATGCGCCATTCTTAAAGGCAGGCGACCCGCATCGCCAGTTTGAAATGAGATCTCCCCATGAACCAGGAGCGCCAATCATGCGGATCTCACTTCCCAGCCGGTCAACTGACGGGAAAAAGCGACGAATTACATTGTCCTTACAACTCAATTACAGAGGGCTGACGCATCCCTTTTGAACTGTGGTTAGATACCCACAGACAACGACAGCGCAGGGGCAACCCAGCAACGTCACCGTCGCAAGTTTCAACTTAGTGTTGGTTTCCGATATGGCTGTTGGTTAACCTTCAAAAATCTCCGGGATGGACTGGGTGGTCCATCCCGGATTTTTTGTGATTATTAGAATATTTATGGTGAGTTAATGACTGAGGTAGGTTATCTTTCCGGGTTCCCGGACATTCCTGCCAATGCCTCCTCAGCGCTCCACCCTCCTTCTTATCCTGCTGGTCACCATGCCGCTGGCCCTTCTGGCCTGGCTGGGCACCTACCTCATTCGCGACGCGGAACGCCGCACGGATGCGGCCATGCAGGCGATCTTGGCCGAGCGCCTTTCCGTCGCCAATCATCAGATCGTGAATGATCTGCGACAGCTCACGGACCGGCTGGATTCCTGGGCACCAGCGACTGATCAACCCAGCGTCGCCACCGTTCTTCGCCGTCATCCCTGGGTCACCACGACCTGGGAGACGACCTCCGACGGCGAGGTTCTGCGTGCGACAAAACGAGACAACCAGCCCGTGGCAGAAGCTGATTGGGGAAATCTACTCAAGGAAATCCGGCCGCTCCTCGAATCCCTCAGCGACGTTCCCCCTGCGATCGTTCAGCCGCCCGAGGCCGCCGTGGCCGAGAACAAGCCTTTCGCCCCAGTGCCTGAGGACGGACACAAGGCAGCTCCTGATGACCTCGAAGACCCTGAAGCTGGGGACAAAGTTTACCAAAAGACGGTGGGCTACCATCTGGGCGACTCCGCCGAGGCAGCGCAGACCGATCTTTTTTCCAGCGGCCTTCAACACATCCACCAATACTTCCTTTACTGGAGACGGCTTCAGGATGGATCCCTCGTCATCGCCTTTTTGGACGGCCCCAAACTGATGACCGCCATCTTCAACCGATTGCCACCACCTGGCCTCGAGCAACCGCCCGGTCGAATGGAACTCTCCACCGGCCTGGGCATCATCCTCCACCAATGGGGAGCGCGGCTGCCCGGATCTGAAGAAAAGCCGGAAGCCTCGCGCAGGCTCTCAGAGCCCTTGGGCGCGTGGTCGCTGAGCTACACCCCTGCCAATCAGGAGTTTCCCAAGCCGTACCTCTTTCCGATTGTTCTGGGCGTCGGTTCAGGAACCCTCCTCGTGCTTGCTTTGGCGTACCTTTACTTCCACGAAACGTCCCGGGAAATTCGTGTCGCACAGCAACGCGTGACCTTCGTCAATCAGATCTCCCATGAGCTGCGAACCCCGCTGACGAACATCCAGCTCTACGCCGAGATGGCCCATGCGCGGATCGAAGAAAGTGGCGACCGCATTGCCATTCGACACCTTGGAGTCGTGCAGGCAGAGACCTCGCGCCTCAACCGCCTCATCCAAAACGTCCTCAACTACGCCCGCCAACAGCGCAACAAACTCACGGTCCAAACCAGTAACGTCGTTCTCGACGACATCCTCACCCGCGTGATCGAGCATTGGAAGCCCCTGCTGGAGACCAAGGGGTTCGAGATCGAAGTCGACTTGGCGGCTCCGCCCCTCATCAAAGCCGATGCCGATGCGGTGGAACAGGTTCTCGGCAATCTGATCTCCAATGTCGACAAGTACGCAGCCTTCGGAAAATGGATTCGCATCGAGAGCCGGGTGACGGATCACTTTGCCGAGATTTCCGTCAAAGATCGAGGGCCGGGAATCCCCGGCACCAAACGCCGGTCCGTCTTCGAGCCGTTCGAGCGTCTCCGTTCCGATTTGACGGAAGGTGTCAGCGGCACCGGCATCGGGCTCACCATCGCCCGAGAGCTCGCCCAACTGCATGGCGGCTCCCTCACCGTCAGCCGGACCTACAAGGACGGAGCCTGTTTCCTTTTCCAACTCCCCCTCCCAAAACAGCCATGAAAATCCTCATTGCCGAAGACGACGATCACACCCGTGAAGCGCTGCGCGAAGTCCTGTCCATGGAGGGCTTCGACGTCATCACGGCCAGCGATGGCCACCAAGCCATGGACTTCTTCCGCGTGGAGCATCCCGACTTTGTCTGCCTCGACGTCATGATGCCGGGCATAAACGGCTACGACGTCTGCAAACAGATCCGACGCTCCAACGAAGCCGTCCCGATCCTTTTCCTCACCGCCAAGAGTGAGGAAATCGACACCGTGCTCGGTCTCGAACTCGGCGCGGACGACTACATGACCAAGCCTTTTGGCGTCAAGGAAATCACCGCCCGCATTCGCGCCATCCTGCGCCGCACGGCCGGTCGATCCGCGACCAAAGAGGATCCCGAGGAGGAGGACTTCACCATGGATGACCTCAAGGTCGTGCCCAGCGAACTGCGTGCCTACCGGAACGAAGACGAGATTCAACTCAGCCCCCGCGATCTCAAGGTCCTCAACCTCCTCCACAAACGGCGGGGCAAGGTCGTGGACCGCAACACGCTGGCCGACGAAGTCTGGGGCGTGGACTACTTCCCGGAAAGCCGTGCGCTCGACCAGCACATCTCCCAGTTGAGGAAACGGATCGAGTTGGAACCCTCCCATCCACGCATCATCCGCACCGTTCATGGGGCCGGCTACCGCTTCGAGTAGCTGGTGTTGCTGGGCGCTGGCAGAGGTCCGGCATTGAGATCCTCACGCTTGCTTCACCTCATCACCCTAACGAAAAAACGCCGCTTGAGCACGAGGCCCAAGCGGCGTTGTCACTGATCAAATCAGTCGGAGAGCTTTAAGCTCCCAATGGCTTACTTACCGGAGTGGTAGCCCATGTCCACTGGAGGTGGTGGGGGAGGAGTAGGCGATTGGCAAGAAGTGAAGCCCACGGTGAAGAGGGCGGCTGCAAAAGCGAGAGCTGCGAATTTCATGGATGTTATTGGATTGAGTTTTGTGTTGTGTTCGATGATGAGGAACCATCCAGAACGGAGATTCCGTAGGCCGAAACTAACGGTATGCGGCACAATTGCAAACCCACAATTGTGGAAACCCTACACAGTCCAGATATTTCGGCAGATCATGAAATTTAAGATCTGCGAATTTCACCCCCTCCTCAGCGGTCGCCTCCGGCCCCGCCCAATGATTCCAGACTGTCCCGCAGTGAGCTCCCCGGCCGCGCTTCACTGACAGGGACGGCCTTGGGGACATCCTCCTTCGGCAGCATCGATTCCACGGAAAGGTCCACCTTTGGGCGTTCGGGCTCCGCATCGTCTCCAGCCTGAACGGGCAGCATCGACGACGCTGCTTCGGCCTTCGGAGCGGCAACGTCTCTCATGCTGACCGTTCCTTCTTCGACGGGGGTTCGGGCACCCTGCAATTCGGCACGCTTTTTTTCCCAAATCGCCTCACCCGTCACATGGGCCAGAATCGCTCCCAAAACCATCGATCCACCCAAGAAAACCGCCGCCCTCAACCACATCGGCACCTCTTCCCGGAGTGGGAGCAACTCGGCTGGAAGCGTGGGGGATTGAGCGTTGGATTGCGAAGCCTCCCAGATCGGCCCGCCTCCTCCGCCACCACCAATTGGGGTGTCGGCCCCCTGGAACAACAACTCAGCGAATCCAATCGTCGATTTCTCCGACACTGGCGTGATCGAAGCCGCGCCGATGGGTGAAACGTCCGATTCAATCACCCGAGTCGGCTTTGGCGCCGAAACGACAACAGGCGGCGACGATACCGGCCTCGCTTGAGCCACAGGCGAAATGAACTCGTCGTCATCAGGCTTCAGCACTTCCGGCTTCACCAGATCGTGGTGCTGAATGATGCGCGCATACCGAGCCAAAAAATCACCCCGCGAGGCCGCTCGAAAAGCCTTGCCCTTGCCGATCTCATCGCCCAAAAACCGCTCCATCGCCTCCCGCTCCCGGCCGGAGATGATGGGCTGCGCCTTCGCCCCCGCCACGGCTTCCAGGCCGAGAAGAAATCGCCCGACTGCTGCCAGCCAATGGCCCTGCCACGGAGTGTCCTCACTCTCGGGGGCTCCCTGAACGGCACTGCCGAGCAGGATTGCCGGATCAGTCCCCCGCCCCGTCATCGATGCCAGACACGGCTGCGCACGCAACATCACCGAAAAGGACGGCCACTCGGTGAGCTTCGATTCAAACAAGACGGACGGTTTCTCGCCGCCCAAAGGACGCCCGTTGAGGACAAAGATGTCCTCCATTCGCAACTTCAGGATGGGTACCGCCGCCGCCTCCAACTGGGACAGCGCCGCATCCAGTCCAGCCAGCACCAGATAGGCCTCGCCGCCATTCAGGCTCGCCCGCTTCTTCAGCAGCTCGCCCAGATGCACCCCATCCACCGTTTCTTCGGCCAGGCACATCATCCCATCCAGCTCGTGCACCAGTGCCAGCTTCACCAGACTCGAGTAGCCGCGTTTGCTTCCCAGCTTGGCCACCAGTTGATCAATCTCCAACACCCGCTTGCCCGCCATGCTCCGGGGGGGGACCTGCTCCACGAAAACGCCCCGTCCCGTTTTGGTCAGAGTTCCCCGCATCCCATACGGATTCGTCACGTCCAACCGCTGGCTTTGGATCCTGACCAAATTCACCACGGCCCGTGCGACTTCCTGATAGCTGCCCAGCAACGGTGCCGCCACGGATTTGGGCTTTTGCGAAGAACCAATCTCGACGGCGATCTCCTCCGAGACGGTTTTCTCCAACTCGGCCATCAGATCCTGCATCTCCCCCACGACGGCCTTTTCAGCCGACGACAGGCATCCTGCCAGCAGCTCCGTGAAGTCCGCCGTCGGCAGCAGATGCTCCGCCCCAGCCGGATTGCCCCCGGCCTGATCGTCCAAAAATGCCTTCAGGAACGAGGCTTGGCGACTGAACTTGGGCCGCAATCCCCGGCCGCGCCTCGTCGCCGCCTTCGCCACTTGGTAGTCGCTCACCATGACGAGGAGTTCCACCGGACCGCTTTGCAGCACCCGAAGAGAATCGATCGGGTGCTCCGTCAAAAAATCGCCGCGCTGGCACACAGCGGTCAAAGCCGCCAACGATCGCCGCGCCAGCATCACCGCCAGCCAAACGGGCAGATCCTTTTGCCGCTCCAAGTACTCCCGCAGCAGCTCGCCGTCCACATTCGACGTGATGTAGAAGGCATTGCCATCATCCTCACCAAACTCCGCCATCCGGGCCATCAACGGGTGTCCTTCTTCGCCCAGGGTCCGGCAACGTTGCTCAAACCCCGCCCGATCTGCGGGCATCTCCAGCAACACATGACAGTGGACCAACTCCTGCCGGTGAAGATCAAACGCCAGCACCACGACCTGATCGTCATCGCGGAAGACCTCCACGTTGGCACCGGCCGCGTCTTGAACGATTTGATAGTGCCTGAATTGACTCGGCTCCGGCATGAGGGCGTTCTCCGTTGACGCAATAAAGAACGGATCATCCGCCCTGCCGCATTCATTGCAACCACGGATTGATCCCCTCGAAGGTCATCTCCAGAAATCGGGGGGAGGCCAAACGAAGCGGAGCCCGTGGCAAAGGAAGTGGAAAAAACCCTTGGAACAGGGCATGACTCCTGGAATGCGCGAGTTCCCCCACCTCGATCACCCCGCCGTCTGGAAGGCCGCCGACCTCGGTCAGCGGTCCGATTGGGAGATCCATTTGACCGACGAAGAGCGGCTGGAGATTGAGGCCTCCATCCCGGAGGGTGCGGAAGCGACGGAGAATCTTTCTGCATCTGGGGTGACGTTTCCCCTTCTCTCCAAGCGGCTTCAGAAACTCCAGCACGACTTGGAACACGGCACCGGGGCGGCCCTGATTCGGGGGCTCGACATCGCGGGTTGGTCGGAATCCCGCTGCCGGCGCGTCTTTTGGGAACTCTCACGGCTTCTCGGCACGCCCGTCTCCCAGAGCGCCAAGGGCGAGCGGATTTTCAGCGTGCGCGATGAGGGATTCCAAGAAGGCGATCCCCGGGCACGTGGGCCCAACACGCGGAAGAAGCTGAGCTTTCACACGGATCGTTGCGATGTGATCGGGTTCTTTTGCCTCCATCAGACCAAGGAAGGCGGTGAGAACGAAGTCGTCAGTTCGATGGCCGTGTATGAAGAAATTCGTCAGCGCCGCCCCGACCTCCTGGCCGTTTTGATGGAGCCCTTTTACTACCTGCGGCACACCGTCGACGGGGGAAATGACCGCCCGTGGTGCCAACAACCCATCTTTGCCTTCGAGCAAGGCCACTTTGCCTCGGCCTTTCTGCGGGTGCTGATCGAGCGCGCCGCCGCCTCACCGGATCTTCCAGACTTGACGCCCCTGCAGAGGGAAGCGCTGGACCTTGTGGAATCTGTCGCCGCTGAGCCTGACATGGCGGTCCGGTTCACGCAGCAGCCGGGAGATCTGCTTTTGCTCAACAATTGGGTCACTTACCACCGGCGGACGGAATTCATCGACCATGACGATTTGGATCTGCGCCGTCACATCCTGCGGATCTGGCTTTCCATGCCCAACAGCCGACCCCTGGCCCCTTGGTTCCTCGAAAACTACGGGGCCATCGAGGCCGGAGCCGTTCGGGGCGGAATGAAAGCCGCGTGACGATCTTTGTGCCAAGCGAATAACTCATGCTGGACACCGGGACTCCGAACCCCCTAAGCTTCCATTTATTAACAGGGAGGTCCATTCATGGCAAAAAAAGTCGCTCAGAAAAAGACAGCAAAGTCCGCACCGAAATCCAAAGCGGCTCCCACAAAGGCCATAAAAAAGGCCACCAAACCCACTGGGAAGACGGTGCCAGCGAAGAAGGTGCCCGCCAAGCCTGCGGCAAAACCCAAAGTCAAGAAGGCGGCTCCGGCTCCTAAAGCTGCCAAGAAGCCAACTTCCAGCGAAGAAGCCCACGCTTCCCAAACGCCCCATTGAGGCTCCCGCCAAAACCAGCATCCCGCCCACAGCGCCTTCCAGCCCACCTCCACCCCGGGACGATCCCTATCCAGATCGTCCCACCATGGCTCCCGAAGTTCCCCTGACTGTGAGCGCCCAAGGATCTCCGGGCATGGCTTCTCGCGGGAACAGCCATCCCGCCAACATCCTCGCCGTGGTGACCTGCGGCGGCTGGCCCGTCACGGACCTTTCCGAGGATGACTTCACCATCATGGAGCATTTCGAAGTGCCGGGTCAGGTCGGCCCTTTCAGCAACAACATCACCAGCTTCCGCAACGCCGGTTCTGGCGCCTACCTTCTCCAAGTCAGACCCATCAATCACGCTCCATGGATGCCCGGGCACCATCTGGCACAGCTCCTTGTGTCCTCCCCGGATTTCCGCCAGGGACAAACGGCCGTGAAGATCATCGTTCGCTAGTCCTCCACACAGGTTGATCGATTCCGTGCCGATGGGGCGTTCCCCTTTCTGATAAGCTCTCCCATGAACCGACGCGACTTCCTCTCACGCTCCACCGCCGCTGCTGCAGCCGGACTCCTTGCCAACACTCCCCGCACTGCTTCCGCCGCTTCTGCCTCAGGCATCAAGCTGGGCTTGGACCACTTTGCCGTGCGTGGCACCGACTGGAAAGCAGGTGAATTTGTCGACTACGCAGCCTCACTGAAGCTCGACACCCTCTTCATCTCCGAGCTCCACATTTTCGAGAATTTCGAGCCTGACTACCTCGCCGATCTCAAGGCCAAAGCGGATGCCGCCGGGCTGGCCTTTTATGTCGGCACTGGTTGCATCTGTCCCACATCCATCCGCTGGAAAGATACCTACGGCACCCCGGAAGAGCACCTCAAGCTCACCATCCGAACCGCCAAGGCCCTCGGATCACCCGTTGCCCGTTGCTATCTTGGCGGAGCCGCTGACCGCGCGTCGGATGGCGGGATCGACCGCCATATTGAGGAGGTCGTAAAGGTCCTGAAAGCCTGTCAAAGCTTCGCCGAAACCGAAGAGATCAAGGTCGCCGTCGAAAACCACGCAGGCGACATGCAGTCCCATGAGCTCAAGGGCCTCGTCGAAGCCGCCGGAACCAGCTACGTCGGCGTGAACATCGACCCCGGCAATGCCGTCTGGGCGCTTGAAGACCCCATGCGCCACCTCGAAGTTCTCGGCCCGCACACGATCTGCACGAGCGTTCGGGACAGCATGGTTTGGGAAGATGAAAACGGAGCAGTGGTCCAGTGGACCGCCGTCGGAGAGGGCCTGCTCGACTTCGCCGCCTACGCGAAGCGCTTCGACGAGCTCGCGCCCGGGGTCCCCCTCCAAGTCGAAACCATCTCTGGTTTTGCCAAGCCCTTCCCCTACCTCCAGCACGAATTTTGGGCACCCTATCCCAATGCCAAGGCCGAAGCCTTCGCGGGATTCGTCGCCCTCTCCAAGCGCGGAAAGCCCATCGACACCTTCAAAGCCCCCGACGGCCAAGACAAAAAGGCCGCCACCGCCGCCTACCAAAAAGCCGAGTTCGAGCGCAGCATTGACTGGCTCCGAGCCAATGCTTGATCCGGAGGGAGAGCCTCACGGCGAGTCCTTTGCGGATCGCTGAAGACCTACTTCACAACCTTCACCGGTGTGCCCATCGGTGTCTTCTCAAAGAAGATCATTGCCATCTTTCGTGGCATTCGGATGCAGCCATGGGACGCCGGATACCCAGGAAGATACCCTTCGTGCATCCCGATGGCACCCGTGATGCGCATGAAGTAGTTCATCTCCGCCCCATCGAACTTCGCCCCAGGCGGACGCGGATCTTTGCGAACGTCGATCTCCCGCTTCAGCACTTCCCCGCTCGAACTCACATAGTCGCCGTAGAGGGAGGAGCGGTGATCCTCATCTTTTTCGATCACTTTGAAACTGCCCACGACGGTATCGTAGCCTTCCCGGCCCGATGAGATGGGGGCCATACCGACCAATTCGCCACCCTTGTAATAAAAGACCTTTTGCTCGGTCAGATTGATCGTCAGAGACGGCTTGCCCACGACCTCATCGCCCTTCCACCAGCCACTGTCGTCCAGCCTAGGCGCCGCCATCGCAGGCTCCTTTTTCCCCCAACCAAAGAGCCTGAAGGGCTCCCTCTTCTTCTTGTCGGCACTCGGCTTGGATCGTTCGACAGGCTTGACCGTGCGCTGAACATAATAACCTCCTCCGGGCGCAGGAACCCGCTGAACATAGGTCTGACTCGACGAGCAACTCACCGCGACCGCGGCAACAACCAAGCCCAGCATCATGTTGTAGAAAACGGCATTCATCATTTTAGTCCCCGGCTCAGGTCATACCCTAAAAGGACAGTAGCAAGAACAGTGCCTCTTCACCCTCGCTCCGCAACTGCAAGAAACCCAGCGACCCGCCTCCCCAGCCAATCCCCCCCCAAAAAGGCCACATGCCCACCCCGATCCGGACGTTCCAAGTGAAAGAATGCGCTCTCTTGAGCCGCCTCCACCGGATACGAAGGCTCATCCAAGAGGGGATCATTGGCTGCGTTGAGGAGTAGGCTTGGCGCCCGAATCCCTGCCAAAAAGCCCCGTGCGCTGCATCGCGCATAGTAGTCCGCCGCACCCTCAAAGCCGTGAACCGGAGCCGTGTAGTACTCGTCCACCATCCGGATCGACGTCACCCTCTCATAGGCGCGCGAATCGATCCTCCCCGGAAATCGCTCCCCCTTTGCCCGCACCTTCTCCGTTAGGGTTCGGAGAAAACGCGCCAGATACACCCGATTCCCCTTCCACTCATCCAGCGACACCGCACTCGACGCCAGATCCACCGGGGCTGAGATCGCCACCGCTGCCGCCACCGTGCACTCATCGCCTCGCTCCCCCACATACTTCAACGCCACATTTCCTCCGAGGCTGAAACCCACCAGCACCACCTTGGCATCATCGCCCACTTCCCTGCGGGCACGATCGATCACCCGCGCCAAATCTTCCGTCCCACCGCTGTGATACGACCTCGCCAGTCGATTCGACTCGCCGCTGCAGCCCCGGTAATTCCACGCCAAGACGTCCCAGCCCGACTTCCTCAGCGCCGACGCCGTCCGCAGCACATAGCCAGCGCTCGATGAGCCTTCGAGCCCGTGGCAAATCACTGCCAATCCCTTCGATTCCCCGGACTTCCCCCGCCACCAATCCAGATCCAAAAAATCCCCGTCTTCCAACTCCATCCTTTCCCGTCTCGGCGCTCCGGGTCCATGCCCGCCCATCAGCGCCTGCGCCACCGTCTGGAGGTGCCCACTCCGCAGCCAGAACGGTGATCGATAGCTGGAATCCAACACCGGCATGGGCCAAAAAAATCTTGAAGCGCTATGGTCGGCACCAAATCAACCGGACCGCATCGAGCCGCAGTTGCGCTTCATCAAGTGCCTCCTGCAGCGCCTCCTTTTGCAACTTGAGCGCCTCGATCTCCTCGGGACGCACATGATCGTTGATCCGGCGCAAGTCTTCCAGCCGCTCGATTTCCTCATCCAGCTGCACGGCCATCGTCTTCCCGGCCTCCGCTACGATTGCTTTCATCGACTTTGCCGCCAAGCCTTCCGCCTTCTTGAGCATCCCTGGCACCAACTTGTGCTTCACCACCGTCTGCTCCAGTAGCTTTCCGATGTTTCCCTTGAGAAGCTCCACCTCCGAGAAGTCCGACTTCGCCGTCTTGTCCTTCATCGAGTGATCCATCACCACCCGCACGGGCGTCACTGGCAGGAACCGATCCACATGAAGCGCGGCCGGTGCCACCGTCTCGACCACAAAACAGCACTCCAGCATCAGCGCATCCCCGCCAGAACCCTTCCACACGCCGAACGACGAATTCCCATGCTCCGATCCGAGCAGCAAATCCATGGCCCCGCGCACCAGCGGATGATCAATCGTCAAAAATCCAATGTCCTCGCGCGACAACGCCCGCTGACGATCAAACGTCACCAGCATTCCCTCTTCCGGGAGCGAGGGGAAAGCCTCCGTCAGCATGTGCCCCTGCTGGAGGAAATAGCAGCGGTTCCCATGCTCCTCCACATGCAGGCCAAAGAAATCGAGCACCTGAATGAAGAACTGCTCGAACTCATAGTCCGCGTCCCTCGCCGCCATGTCCTTCAAGACGGCCGCCGCCCGGCTCGGACGCCGCGAGTTCCACTCCAGCAGTCGATCATGACCCCGGGCCAGCTTTTCCGTCACTTCCGCGCGAGCCTTCTTCGACTCCTCGATGAAAGCCTTCAGCTTCTTGTCATCAAACTTTGCCTCCAGCGCCGCAAGGCCCTCTCGACAGCGTTTCCAAATCTCGGTCGCCCCATGCAGGTTCGCCTCAATCGCGCCGAGTCCCTCATGATACCAACGCGCCAAGACCTCCGAGCCCGTGCCCGCCAAATACGGCACATGGATGTGAATCGTCGCCGTTTGACCGATCCGATCCAGACGCCCAATCCGCTGCTCCAGCAGCTCAGGGTCCTCCGGCAGATCGAACAGCACCAGATGCTGGGCAAACTGAAAATTCCGGCCCTCGCTCCCGATCTCCGAGCAGATCAGCACTCGCGCCCCATCCTCGTTTGAGAAGTGCGCCGCGTTTCGGTCCCGCTGCATCAGCGTCATGTCCTCGTGGAAGAGCGCCCAGTTGAGATTGATCTCCCGCTGCAGCCGCTCTCCCACATCCATCGCCAGCTCCGCCGTGCGACAAATCGTCAGCACCTTCGCCTCGCCAAGATCCTTCAGAAGACCTGCGAGCCACTTCACCTTCGCATCGACGTCATCGCCATCACGCACCGGCTTCACCTTCACCAAGCTGGCCTCCCGTTTGGGAAACCCCGTCAACACTGCCCGCGTGTTGCGGAACATCACCCGGCCCGTACCAAATTCATCGAGAAGGTCCGACACCAGCTGTCGCCGCGCGTCCTCATTGCCGGCCGCCAATTCCTCGCTGTGCTTCTTCACCCGCTCGGACTTGCTCGCAAAGACCTTTTTGTCCTTCGCGGTCAGCGCCTTCCCCTTCATCACGCGATCCACCGCTCCCGCCACCTCCTCGTAATGATCCGCCTCGGCAAGGAATGCCTCGAGATCGGTGTAGCGGTTGGGGTCCAACAGACGCAAGCGCGCAAAGTGTCCCTCAGGGCCGAGCTGCTGCGGCGTCGCCGTCAGAAGCAACAACCCGTCGGTCTTCTCCGCCAGCGCCTCCACCAGCTCATACTCCGCACTTGGATCCTCCTCCGACCACGCCAGGTGATGCGCCTCATCCACGATCAGCAGATCCCAATCCGCCGCCATCACCTGCTGCATCCGCAGCTCGTCCTCCACAAAGAGCGAGATCGGAGCCAGCACCAACTGACTGTCATTGAACGGATTCACCATCCCCTCATTCTCCTCGATCGCCATGCAGCGCTCTTCATCAAAGAGGCTGAACATCAAATTGAAGCGGCGCAGCAACTCCACAAACCATTGGTGGATCAACGCCTCCGGCACCAAAATCAGCACCCGCGAGGCCCGGCCCGTCAAATGCAGGCGATGCAGAATCAGGCAGGCCTCGATGGTCTTTCCAAGTCCCACCTCATCCGCGAGAAGCACCCGGGGCAGCAAACGGCCCGACACCTCCGCCGCAATCGTCATCTGGTGCGGAATCAAGTCCACCCGTCCACCCACAAACCCGCGCACGGGCGATTTCCTCAACCGACTCCGCTGCTCCAGCGCCTCCAAGCGCAAATCGAACGTCCGCGTGTCATCCACCTGCGATCCCAGCAGCCGGTCTTGTGGCTTGCTGAAGCTGATCGTGTCCGACAGTTCCGCCTCTGGAAGCGGTCCCTTGTCTGTCTGGTAGACCAACAGTCCCTTGTCCAATTCCACAGATTCCACCGTCCGCTCATCGCCCTCATGGGTCTTCACCCGGTCTCCCACATCGAATCGCACCCGGCGCAGCGGAGCCGATTTCTGCGCGTACTGACGATGCTCACCCGCTGCGGGAAAAAAGATCTCCACCCTCCCGAACTCCACCTTCAGCATCACCCCGAGCCCCAATTCAGGCTCACTGTCACTCACCCATCGCTGACCTGCTACCGTTTGCTCCATTGTGTGTCGTCCAACTGATAAAATCGAACCTCGACCCTAGAGCCTGAATCCAAAATGGCAATTCAATCGAGCCCCTCAATTCCAAATCCTCAGGGCGCAGCGACACCCACGCGCCCAAACATCGCATTCACGACGTCCCCGTCGAAAGGCTCTTCGATGACCACTCGCTCCCACGTTGCATCGATCGGCGTCACGACCGGAGTGCCCGTGAAGGGATCCCATGAGCTCAGCGTTGTGCCTTGCACCGGCGAATAAATGTAGCTGGTCCCAATCCGGCGGATGAACTCGATTCGGAACAAGGAGGACGCCCCGGAACCGCTGCAGGAGAACACGGGCAACCCTTCCAGCCCGCTGCCCGGCTCCAAGACCCGGAGATCCACACTTGTCGGATCAAGATTGAACGCGAACTTCAACAGATTTTCCACACCATCGATGCCCGGGATCGCCAGCGGGTCCAAGTTCGGCCCGCTCAACCCATGGCCCGTCGCCCAACCATGGTAATCCGCAGGAAGCACGGTTCCCGCCACAGGAAACTCAAACGAACCCTCGTCCGCATCATTGCTCACCACCGTCACGATTCCGTTGAACGGTCCCGCCATCACCGACGCCAGCCTGACTTGAAAGGTGTGCGTCCCCGCAGCCGCAATCGCCCCCGAAGGTGCGTTCAAGACTTCAAAGCCCGCAGGGGGTGTAATGCCCGTCACCGTCAGGTCGGCACTGCCGGTATTCTCAATCGTGAAATCCCGTGTCACAGGCGATCCCACACCGCTGAATCCAAACTCCGTCACTCCCGCCTGACCATCCAAAACTTCCGGAGCGGTCGTCGCCGCCCCCGCGAAAAGGCCGATCTCCGGTTCCGACGCCGTCAAGACATGCACGTAGGCGCTGCCCTGACTGCTAAGTCCATCGACCACGTCATTGCTGGCACCCGCCAGAATCCGTTTGGTTCCCTCAGCGTAGGCGACGGACACTCCGAGATTTTCCACCCCAACCGCATCCGATGCTGTGTACGTGACCTCGTGAGACCACGTCGTTCCCGACCGGGAAAACACCATCACTCCACCGGAATCATTGCCCGCAGTGTCCAATTGCTGCACCCCGATCACCGCCACGTTTCCATCTCCCGCCAGTTCGACGTCGCAGCCGAACCAGTCAGAGGCCGCCGGTAACGGCGGTTCCAACCGTGCCTCCTGGCTCCAGACCGCTCCTGATCGAGTGTACACCAACGCCGTTCCAGAACCGACGCTGCCGCCAGTTATGCCATATTGCTTTCCAATCAACGCCACATTGCCGTCGGTCGAGACATCAAGTGATTCCCCAAACCATGCCCCACCCGGTGACGTCCCGTCCTCGATTTTTTGTTCCTGGCTCCAGACCCCGCCTGACGCGGTAAAGGCGTACACGCTGCCCTTGTTGTTCACGGCCGACTCGTCATCCAGATAGGCGCCGACCAGCACGGTGGTTCCATCGCCCGAAATGGACACTGCCGCACCAAACTGATCGTTCGCGGCTCCGTCCGATGCCAACAGTTGATCTTCCTGGGTCCAACTACCTCCAGAGCGGCGAAACACATAAGCTGAACCACTCAATCCTGCCCCGAAGATCCCACTCGCACCAACCACCGCCAGATTCCCATCATCGGACAGATCCACCGCCGAGCCGAAACCACTGGCCCCACCTGTCTCGGCTCCGTTCAGCTTCGCCTGCTGTGTCCAGGTGGTTCCAGAACGCGTGAACACATAGGCAGAACCGGCATCAACTCCTGCGGCAGGGTCTTCCTGAGGTGACCCCACCAGTGCGGTATTCCCGTCCGCTGAGAGGGCCACTGAGGATCCAAAGATGTCGTTGGCCGCTGGATCTCCTGCAAAGAGCTGTTGCTGCTGCGTCCATGAGGTGCCGCTTCTCACGAAGACATACACGCTTCCCACATCCTCACCGGAAGCCGTATTGTCCAGCCCCACACCCACCAGCGCCGTTGCTCCATCATGCGAGATCGCCACAGAGTCTCCAAAGAAATCGTTGATGCTTCGATTGGCCGATGGTGCCGTCAGCATCTGTTCTTCATCCGCAGTCGTCGCTGCGAAACTGTCGGAGGCTGAACCAAGAGCCAAGACAGTCACCGAAAGAATCCAGAACATCCCACGGCGATAACGAGAAAAAAAAGTCATACGGTTAAGAAGCGGCAACATGGAATGAAGGCAGACGTGTTCTCAGAGACACAGGGAAAACACTCGCGGAGGTTGCCAAAAGACTCAACCCTCTTCTGCCCACCTTGGATGGGACAATTCGGCCACAGCCCTGTTCAATTGGATGAAGGATCGACGACACCACGCAGTGGTTGGTGTCTGCAGCCTTCGCCAAGGTTCCGAATCCTAAAGAGAGGTCGCTTGCCCCGGCTGCCCCAAAACGTGCTCGTCCATTGGCCCCCAACGAACCGGGGTCAGAAGACCCCGGCTACAGCTTTAGAATCACAAACCCGTTTAAGGCACCGCCACATCCACCATGGCCTGCAGGCCATCCGTGAACTTCACCAGCAACT
>CAXBNA010000144.1:0-16350 GCA_963976915.1 uncultured Verrucomicrobiales bacterium | reverse complement strand
GTCATGAACGCGGCGACTATTCCCGGCGACGTGGCACACCCGCCTTGTCCGCAGGCCCTACGGGTGGTTCCACCATGAACTGGATTGAGGCCGTGGCCGCTTCACCCGCGTGGAAATGGGGTCGGTGCGCAAATAATCAAAAAAGGTGCAGAGCGATCCATCGCGGGGATGGTGCGCTGGAGTCGAGTGTGACCCGGCATTGGAAGTGTCGGATTCGAGGGTTGCTTCGCCGGAGGCTTTGGACCAAAAACGACCCTGCGTGAAGACATCCCACACCCGCTGTTCAACCGCACGTCCTACCTCGCCCGAGGGAGTGGAAGGGGCGTCTTCAGTGAGGTGGACCTACGACGCCTTGGGGCAGGTGACCTCCGCCAACCGGGGCGTGATCAACATCAATCGCACGGCGATTGGGGGTGTGCCTGCTGAGGGGGGAGCAGTTTGTTTATGATCCCATCGGGAACTGGAACCGCTACCAGAAGCTCGAGGATGGTCTCGGCACGCTGGATCAAACCCGCGTTCACAACACGGACAACCAGATCACGCAGGTCGATGCGGAGTCGAAGGATCTGGCCTATGATGCGGCGGGGAACATGACGCGGACGCCGGTGGGCGTGGCGGAGATCGTTTGGGGATACAAGACATTCATTGACCCGTCGGATCATCGTAGCTGAGTAGAGGCGTAGGAATAGACTACGGCTCTTGTCGATGGAGAGAAGTCAGAGCGTCAAGTGTGCTGCCCTTGACCGAGGTATCCACGAGGGTTTGTTGGTCGGCCTTGCCAAGCTTGTCGTTCAATTGTTGACTATGCTGTGCTCTCGATATTGAACCAGTGCACTGATGGCGTGTTGAATGTAGTCGATCCGTATTTCACACGCCCGTGGATTTGAAACCTCACCCGCAGACAGATCTCCATTCTCGCCCTGAATGGATCGGGGCCATGCTCCAGCGAAAGGCCCTTCCTGAACCTGAGCTCGGATCAAGAACTCAACGCCGAGGGATACGGCCTTTCTGATGGCATCGTACGCATCGGAGGAAACTGGTAGGAAGCAGAGCGCAGCCTGCATGCCCTCGAGCCGAGTTGCCGTGGGTGTGGTATTACCCGCAGGTTGAAATCCACCACAGTATGGTGAAGGTTTGTCCACAATCTGATCAGCCAGCATCCTGCGACAAATTTGAGCGGCGTGCTCAAGCAATTCTGATTCAATTTCAGCCCGATGGCGAAGGTGGGGACCGCGAAGAACCCTCTCCGTGGCAAGCAGCGCCCAATGATCTGGTGGAACATTGTCGCCATGGCCTTTGCGTTCCCGTGCTAGATGTCGCATGGCAAGGATGGAGCTTTCCAACCAAGTTGGATCTGGGTCCAGCTCGTGAAGCATAGCCAAGCCGAGAGCGGCCTCGCCAGGGTAGTAGAGGGACTTCAATGTTGAATCTCGCCCCCTGTGGTCAGGGAAGTACTTGGAGTAGAATTCTCCAGACTCCTGCTGCATGAACACCAGAAATCGACCCATCGAGCGCAAGACTTCGATCTCCATAAAGCCGGGGCGAACGGCTTCATGACAAGCAAGTGCCGCGAGGCCGAGACCCGTGCCACCCAATTTCGCCTGAGTCACTGCTCCCGACTTGCTGACCTCAGCATCTGACCAAACCGCACAAATGTGAGGCAGACCGGGAACGGGACGGGTGGCAATATCCCTCAAATAACCCGCCGCCAACGCCATGGCACTCTCCGCTCCACTTTGACCATTCCAGCGGTGATACATGGTCAAAGAATATAGAGCACCCGCATGACGGAGAATGTTGTATCTCGGTTTGACCTCGACTGCCGGGTTCATGTTGACTCGGTAACGAAACATCCCATCGGGGCGTATCTGGTTTGCCAAATAGCGAGCGCCTTGGTGAATGGCACGGTCTATCTCCATGTGCTTCAGAATTATAGGTCTGTCGGGCGAAAGGGGGAGAGAGACGAGGTCCAACCAAAGTTAGCGAGGGGGCTGACTCCCATCTTCGGCAGGCAAGGCATTTGCCCCCCACCGGCCAATGTTTCTTGGCTATGAGAAGCAAGTTCCCTCGCGAGGAGCTACTCCTTCACGAATTCCTTTTCAGGAAACTCGAACTTGGAGAGATCGTCACTGGGATAGACCTTGGCCGAATAGTGATCTCCCTTGCCGACCACCACGATGACGCGCCTCCATTTGTCATCCCCCTTTTGGATGATTGCGGGCACCCCAAAGTAGAACTCGTATTTCTTGCCCGAATCCATATGCGTGGGATTCACCACGCTTCCACCTTGCATGTTGTTGACCATCGACGGTTTCTTCGCCTCGTGGACCAGCTTGTAATTAGAATTGTAGAAATAAGCCTTGATGTCCACGTCCGCCGTTGCGGCGTCTTCAGTGACCGAAACCTTGGCTTGCACGGCGTCAACTCCGGTTTGCCACGCATTGTCGATGAAAACATTGGCACGGTCCTTACTGACCAGATCGACATTGAAGACAGGTTCGGCCACGGAAGCGGTGGCCAACGACAGCAGTAAGATTGGAATTAATTTGAATTTCATAGCATTTCTATTACACGGAATCTGGGGTGATTTGTCAATCACTCAACAAAATGACTTTCCTGACACAAGGATTCTCGTTCCTCTGTGGGCGCACACCTCGAAACTCGAACCGGGGCGGATTCGGTGCTCGGCGGAATTGAGGTTGGAGATATTGCGGACAAGTGACCGTTCTGACTTATTGAGCCGCAGTTCGCGCGTGTATTTGGGGATCCAGCTACCAGGCACAGGCTACGTGTTCATTACATTGCGGGAGTCAGCATGTGCAGCCTGAGGGACCTCACCTTGGGGCCGGCGACAAAACCTAAAATGGGGACTGGGATTCTGTAAGCTGGCGGAAAACACGATGGGAACCGAAACGCGACGGGGTCAAACGTGTGTCTCCATTCTTCGGCTACGATCATTCCCTCCCACGACTGCCATCCAGTCCCTCATTTTCTCACGGTCCTTCTCTGCGGGGCACCTCTGGATAGGGGGTGTTGTTTCGAGGCGGGCCTTGGCTGGTAAAAAAAGAGCGATTTCTGCCGACCTTACGCTCCAGTTGTGCCGTCCGCCGCACTTCCTTCCTGGCCTGCTCATCAGCGCCACTGTTTTGTTCGAAGGGCTTGGCCATTCGCTCCTCCAGTTCCTTCTTCCAGGTGCTAACCTGGGAGGGTGCGATTTCGTTGTCCTGAGCAATCTGTAGAATGCTCTTTTCTTCTTTCAAGGCCCTCTTTGGCCACACGTGCCCTGAATTCAGCACAGAGGTGTCTTCTCTTCCTCAGTTTCCCGGGACCGCTTCACAGTGCCCACAGCTTGGAGTAGAAATAGTTGCTGTGAAATCGGGGGAGGCTCTACTCTTGGTTTTCCAGGCTGAGTACATCAGAAAGTCTATAGCGGACCATGCGTTCACCTATCATTACTCGTGTAAGCACGCCTCGTTTTTCCATTCGCTTTATCGTCTCGACGGAGCAACAAAAGCGTGCTGCGAGACCTTTGCGATTGATCAGACTTTCTTCTTTTGGTGGGTATTGAGTTCCTTTCGACATAGCCGCTCGATATGTGGAAATGAACGGGAAAGGCCCAATCAAGGTGTCTTTGTTCCCTTCCTTGTGTTGTCCAAAGTTGGCGTCTGGTTAGTCTCTATTATTGCCTGTGGTATTAGCAGGAGGCACCAAAAAGCTGGCCAAGCCAGATGTGACGGGCACTTTCTTGTCTGAATATAGCTTGCTTGTTATTCGAATGTCGGAGTGACGTAGATAGCGGGAGGCTTTCCAAATGCCTTCGCGACTGGCAATGATGGCTCCAATCTCTTTTCTCAATGTGTGAATCGGCCGTCGGCTCTCTACGCCCTGTTTTCGAAGCCAAGCGATCAGTGAGCGCTGCGTTAGGTCGCACCGGTAACCTCTCGTCTTTCGATCCTGCATTGACGAGGTTCTTACGCGTTTGGAGGCTTCCAAAACAAACGGAGATTGTCTAAACTTCGCGAAGCCCTCAAACATCTCGCATACCTCCGGCTCAAGATCGATTTCGCCAGCACTGTCAGTACTTTTGAGTCGCTTGTGCTCTGTATCTTCAATCACAAGAATTCTCCTTTTGAAGTCAAATTGATCCCACAGCAACGTGTCAGCCTCACTCCTTCTCAATCCGCAGACCAGTGTCAATACCAGTAGCTTAAGAGTTTCCGGTTGTTCTGCAAGATCCTGACGTGCCGCCTCTAAAATTTCTCCCGCATCAATCTTGGAGCGGTATCGTAGATTTGGCTCGGGCTCCGCAGAAATGCCCTCGAAAAACAACGGTGAGGGGAGTTTCATCTCCTGTTCAATAAATGGGCGAACCTTGTTGGAAAGGAGGGCCTTTGCGTTTCTGATGAGAGAGTTCGTTGTGACTGTAGCTCGCCCTCGTTCCTCAGGTGTCTTCGCCGCGCGAATTCTTTGATTTCGCCACGCTAAGACTGCGGCTGGAGTCAGCTCGGAGAGTGCCTTCGAGTCGATGCGGTCAATCCAAGCCGCTCGGCCACCTCTAAATGCATCGTATTTCTTTCCTTTCGCTATGTTGAAGATCCCCGCTACGATCCGCCTGAGAGCTTTAGAGTAGGCCTCAAGGCTCTCTGGACGGGCGCTGGAAAAGCGAGCGTTTGCGGAAATTAAGCTTCCTACGGTAGCAGGAGGGAGTGATGTGTCTGCGGCTAATTTCTTGGGTTTTGCGTTTGGCTTGTGGATTTCCAGAGCCTCGTCCCATCCTTTCCCAACGATATCGCAATAGATTCTTGCGGCCTTACTTGCCGCCTCCGCTTTGATTGGAGTATGAAGCTGGAATTGTGACCGCCGACCACGAAATGAGATCTGCATAGAGTACTCTGCATCGATGGTCGTGGCCCCGTTCGCACTTTTCCTGGCGAACTTAAACAGCCGATTTCCCGTGGCCCAATAATTTGCGGTCGTCTTGCTTCTTGTCGCGAATCGTTCGTGTTTTTTTGTGCTCATTGGATCGTGGAGTGTACGTAATATGTACGCAAAAAAGCGGTCCTGTCATGTGCCATTTTGTTCTGCTCTGTTTTCGATCAATTTATCTGAATGCCTTGTAAATAGGGGAACACATAGGAACAGCAAGGATCATTGGCGCTCTATGGAGAAGACGTTTTTCTAAGACTGTAAATCTGCTGGCTTACGCCTATGCTGGTTCGAATCCAGCCCTGCCCACCATTTTAACATGCCCGCGTCCAGCTTGTCCGGACGCGGGCATGTTCTCTTTGGGGCGCTCACCGGCAGCGGAAAGTGAACCTCGTTCAGGAGGGCATCTTTTGATTGCGGACTGGCGATGTGGCGGGACGCTGTGGGGTCTCTTCTCTTCTTTTCTGGATGGAGTACGTTCTGATATTTCTCGCGGGGTTTGTCTGCGGCGTGGCCACTTGGATGGCTTGGCTGGGGGTGCGTCTTGCGGCGGACATCCGCGAAGCTCAGAAGGCCGTGGGAGCCTATGTGTTTCCCGGCGGAGGCACGTCGGACGATCTGGCGAAGCAGGCCGTGTCCCGGTGCAAGGCACGGCTTCGCTGGCAGAAAAGTGTGAATCCGGAGTGGTTGCCACCCTTGGTGGATGAGGTGCCGAGATTGGTGACCGAGATCGCGCAGGCTTACCACCCCGAGCACGAGAACCCGTTGCTTGCGCCGGGCTTGAGCCAATTTTCCAGGGCGATTCATCTGGCGGCGATGGACGTGGCGGACTTTCTTCAAACCAAGTCCATCGGACGATTGGTCGATGTGAGCGCCAACACGGCGCTGAAGACCTGGGAGATGACCCACAAGGTCGCGAACAGCGAGACAATGCGGCATGCTGGCAAGTGGTACAAGCGGCTGCTGCCTTATTGGCAAATGGCTCGCCTGAAGTCGCCGCTGATGTGGGCCACGCTGGCGATCTCCAACGTGGCGACGCGGACGCTTCAACCCGCGTTGGTGGACATCATCTCCAATCGAGCCATGCAGCTTTACAGCGGTCGGTTGACCCCGAGAAAGCAGGCGTTGCCCGCCCCTGAGGCTTCGACACCCACACCGCTCTCGGAGGTGGAGGTCATGCCGAAGGAAACGTAGTCGGCTCTGCAGGAGCCACGCTCTCCATATGAGAGGGCGGTGCGATCAATTGTCGTGCGGGACAGGATCGTTCGGACCGATGGGCTGTCCTTCCCAGACGGGGGTCTTGTCGTAGAGGGTGAGGATGCGGGCACCGCTGCCGGGGGCCGGGCCGTTGTCGATCTTCGGCAGGTACTTCTTCATCATGGCGCAGACGCCTTTCTTCTCGTCGGCGAGGTTGTACCACTCGTGGGGATCGTTTTTCAGGTCGTAGAGTTCTTCGGCTCCATCGACGTAGTGAATGTAGCGCCACTGCTCCGTGACCACGGAGAAGTTGCCCTGGTTGTGGGAGGTGATGGCGGGGCGCTCGCGTGGAGCCTCGGCGTTCTCGCATTGCGGGCGGAGGCTCATGCCTTCGAGGTGATCGACCTTCGGCAGACCGCAGAGATCCACGAGGGTCGGGTAGATGTCGAGGAGTTCGGCGGGGCGTTTGCAGTTCTGGTCGGCTTTGACGCCTGGCCCTGCGAAAATGAGGGGGATGCGGGTGGACCGCT
This sequence comes from uncultured Verrucomicrobiales bacterium, assembly GCA_963976915.1. Taxonomy (GTDB): domain Bacteria; phylum Verrucomicrobiota; class Verrucomicrobiia; order Verrucomicrobiales; family Verrucomicrobiaceae; genus CAXBNA01. Next base: position 9,697 of record CAXBNA010000144.1, on the reverse strand, counting down.
CCCAGAGGGTGTTTTTTCCAGTGATGCCTTTTTCCCCGAGGTGCCAGCCGTGATCACCCCAGAGCACGATGATGGTGTTGTCGGCGAGGCCGGCCTTTTCAAGCGCCTCCGTGATGCGACCCACCTGAGCATCGACGAAGCTGGTGCAGGCGAGGTAGGAGCGGACGAGGTTGACGTGCTGACCGGATTCCTTGACCCATTTCAGACGGGGCTCGGGAAGCTTCCAGTGAATCCACCAAGAGGAACGGGGAGTGTCGTCGCGGTCGTCGTCGCGGATCTCGGGGAGAATGGACTCGTCGTTGGGGTAGAGGTCGTGCCACTTCTGGGTGGCGTAGCAGGGGACGTGCGGAAGGAAGAATCCGGCAGCGAGGAAGAAGGGTTGATCCTTGGGCATGGACTCGAGTTGTTCGACGGCCCAGGAGGCGACTTGGTAGTCGCCCTTCGAGGAGTCATCGTTGTCGAGCGGCCAGACGCCCCAGTCGAGAAGGGGGTGGTCGCCGAAGGGAACGCCCTTCACGAGCTTTTCAGGTGGTTTGGTGCCGACGCCTCCGGTGGGGCCGGTGACTTGGAACTCGGGCTTGGTCTCGCCCTTCTTGGCTTGTCTCCAGCTGTGGTAAATTTTACCCGCACTGAGGGTTTTGTAGCCGTTGTTTTCAAAGTGCTGCGGCAGAGTCACCAGGTCCGCCCATTGGGGAACGGTGCGGAACCAGGGGGAGAGCCCGTGAATTCCGGTGGTGCTGGGGCGAAGGCCGACCATGAGGCTGGTGCGGGAGGGGTTGCAGAGAGGGGCCTGGCAGTGGGCGTTGGCAAAGATCGTGCCTTTGGCGGCGAGGGCATCAATGTTCGGCGTCTTGGCCATGGGGTGCCCCCCGAAGCAGCCGATCCAGTCGTTCTGATCATCGATGGCGATGAAGACGACGTTGGGTTTGTCAGCGGCAGGGGCGATGCCAGCAAGCGTAAGGAGGGCGAGCAGGGTAAAGAGGTGTTTCATGAGAGGTCGGTGAGAGATGGAGAACGACGCCCAAGGCCCCGGGCTTGCGATCAATTGAGGTTTGCCGCCGGGCGTGGCCTGTTTTCGAAAAGCCCGATGGAAGCCAAATCGCAGTTCCGTTGTGTGGGCATGTCTGGTTCATTTGTCCGAGTTTCTGCAGCGCTCACGATTGGGGCTTTGGGGGTGGGATTGGCTTCAGGCGAGTCTGCATGGGACGTGCTTCGCCCATTCACGAGGCCGCCTGCTGAGTATGCGGGCGAATCGGATGCGCGTCGGAGTCCGCTCCTCTTCGAAGACGGCCACCAAGTTTCAACACCTGAAGATTGGACCAGGCGCCGAGCGGAGATTTTGACCCAATGGCATGACTTGATGGGCGAGTGGCCGGACTTGATCACGGATCAAGCATTGGAGGTTCTTGGCAGTGAATCGCTGGACGGGTATCGGCGGGACCGGGTGCGGTTTCGCTGGACACCAGGAGAGACGACCGAGGGCTGGCTGCTGGTTCCGGACGGAGCCAAGTCATCGCCTGCCGTCATCACGGTTTACTATGAGCCGGAGACGGCGGTGGGGTTGGGCAAAGAGGATCGGGACTTTGCCTTGCAGTTGGTGCGCAAAGGTTTTGTCTGTCTCTCCATCGGAACCACTCAGGCCAGCGACTCGAAGACCTACGCGCTTTATCATCCCGACATCGATCACGCGACCGTGCAGCCGCTCTCCATGCTCGCCTACGCTGCAGCGAATGCATGGCATGCCCTGTCAAAGCAACCGGAGGTGGATCCGGAGCGGATTGGAATCACGGGTCACTCCTTCGGGGGCAAGTGGTCGATGTTCGCGTCCTGCCTGTTCGACAAATTTGCCTGTGCGGCTTGGTCGGACGCGGGGATCGTCTTTCAGGATGATCGACCCAGCATCAACTACTGGGAGCCTTGGTATCTGGGATGGCATCCGCGTCCGTGGAGAAAACGCGGACTCGTGACGCCGGAGAATCCAGCGCATGGACTCTATCCAAGGCTTCGAGAGGAGGGCCGCGACTTGCATGAACTCCATGCGCTGATGGCTCCACGTCCGTTTCTTGTGTCCGGCGGGAGTGAAGATCCGCCCGAACGCTGGAGGGTGCTGCACCATGCGCTGGGGGTGAATCGTGTTCTCGGCCACACGGATCGAGTGGCGATGACGAACCGGCCGGATCATGCACCGAATGCGGAATCGAACCGCGTTCTCGTGGCCTTTTTTCAGCACTGGCTGATCGACGTGCCCCGAGAGTTGGAATCGAAGTGAGTTGATTGACAGGGGGACGTGTTTCAGGTCGTTTTACGGCCCATGGTTTCACGTTTTTTCGCACTCACTCTCGGGCTCCTTGCTCTCGCCAACGTCTCCAACGCCACGCCGCCCAACATCGTCCTGATCCTCTCCGACGATCAGTCGTGGACGGACTACGGCTTCATGGGCCATGAGATCATTGAGACGCCCAACCTCGACAAGCTGGCAGCGCGCAGTGCGACTTTTACACGCGGTTATGTTCCGACCGCCCTGTGCCGACCTTCGCTCGCGACGCTCGTGACCGGGCAGTATGTGCATCAGCACCTGGTGTCCGGCAATGACCCCTCACCGAAGCTGGCCAAGCCGGGCTCGCCCGAGGACAGTGCCCTGCGCGAACGGGTGATCGCTCACACCGACGGCAAGCCGACCTTGCCCCGTCTGCTGACTCAAAACGGCTATCTCGCGCACCAGTCGGGCAAGTGGTGGGAGGGTAGCTACCAGCGCGGTGGATTCACGCATGGCATGACGCGCGGCTTTCCTGAAAAGGGTGGCAGACACGGCGACGATGGGTTGAAAATTGGTCGGGAGGGGATGCAGCCCATCTTTGATTTTGTGGACACGGCGACCAAGGCGGAGAAGCCTTTTTTCCTCTGGTATGCCCCCTTCATGCCGCACACACCGCACACGCCGCCCGAGCGCTTGTTCAAAAAGTACCGTGCGTTGGTGGACTCCGACTACGTCGCGAAGTACTACGCGATGTGCGAGTGGTTTGACGAAACCTGCGGTGAGTTGGTGGACTTCGTCGACCAGAAGGGTCTCACGGAAAACACGATGTTCGTTTACATCTGTGACAACGGTTGGATTCAGAGCGTGGACAAGGGCAAGTACGCGCCGCGCTCCAAGCAGTCGCCCAACGAGGGCGGTGTGCGCCAACCGATTCTGCTGTCCTGGCCGGGTGTGATCAAGCCGGGTGTGCGTGAGGAACTCGTCAGCAGCATCGACCTCATGCCGACCATGCTCAGCGCGGCGGGGATTGAGGTTCCAAAGGGACTGCCAGGGATCGACCTCATGCCCGCCGTGCGGGATGGAACTCCGATTGAGCGCGACACGATCTTTGGCGAGACCTGCGCGCATGACATTGCCGATGTGGACGACCCCGAGGCTTCGCTGCTCTACCGCTGGTGCATTCAAGGGAAGTGGAAGCTCCTCCTTACCTATGACGGCGAGGTGAACCGGTATGCCTCCAGTCATCCACGAACGGAAAAGCGGCCTCAACTCTTTGATCTGATGGCCGATCCCCATGAGGACCAGAACCTCGCCGCTCAGAATCCAGAGATCGTGGCCAAGCTGGCGAAGAAGATCGCTGATTGGTATCCGGTGACGAAGCGGCAGGTGATCACCGAGTGGGCGGAGTGATCCGTCGAGTTCCGCATTCGGTTGACTCGTTAAGGGGCCGGTGGAGGCATCACTGCTTTCTTCATCTGTTCTGGATCGGTATGGATGTGGGTGCCGTCAAAAAGGGCAAGAGGCCTTCTTCCGCGAGCATCTTCCTTTCGGCTCATCAATACGATGGTGAGGGGATGCGCATCGTTGCTGGGTTTGGTGTAGATGAACGATGAATCGGGTGCATCCTCATTGTACGGATCGACGAGCAGGGATTCGTCCGGGAGGTAGTCTGGAATTAGGTCTGTCAACGAGTCGGGAAACTCAGAGTGATCAGACTGGTACATTTTCGATGCCAATATGATCTGGCGCATCTGCTGTCCCGATTTCACTTGTTTCGCCTTGTCCTGAATGACGTTGAAACTGGGCACGGCGAGAGAAGCGATCGATGCGATGGATGCGAGAATTGCGATGACGATTAGGACGAACCCAAAATAGCCGGTGATGAGACCGGCGAGCGCGATTCCAGAACCCGCCTGGGTGCCGTTGGAATTGCGAATCTTCGAGCGTGCGATATGGCCGCAAATGATGGCGGGGAGTCCCGTAAGGCCTGCCGTGACAAACCCCAGGCATCCGAGAATGAGGCTGGCGATGGCCAACCCTGACGTTTTGGGCTGGGACACGGGGCCCGGTTGTCCGGTTGGAGGTTGCTGCGGAGGAAGGGCAGGAGGCGCGGCCTTCAATGCTTGAGCGACCGGTTCCCACCCTCCCATGCCCTCTTTCCATGCGAGAGTGCTGTCGGCGATCTCGCCTTTGGCAAGTTTCTGCTGGACTTGCTCCGGCGAAAAGGGGCCTGCCTGACTGCCGTCGATTTCTAGAAAGATGGGATTCATGGCGTAAGAAAACCACAAAGCCTCGCCATCCGTCAAGTGAGCATGAAGCCGTTTGTTCGGAGGAGAACCCAATGCATGTTGGGTTCCATGAGCATCTTGAGTTTGAGTTGGGGCGGTTTTGGCCTTGGGCGTATGATCTGGATTTTTTTGGGTCTGGGCGTGGTGGGTGTGGTCGCTGTTCTGGTTTCTGACCGGATGATCCGGAGGTCGGCTGACGGACGTTGCTTGGATGCCTGTGATCAAGTGCCCGCAATGGATGTGGGACTGGTTCTAGGCTGCGCTCCCAAGCTGGCTGGAGGGCGGACCAATTTGTTTTTCACACGGCGGATCGACGCTGCCGTCGCATTGTACCAAGCGGGAAAGGTGAGAGCCTTGATCGTGAGCGGTGACAATCATCGTGAGGGCTATGATGAACCCACCGCGATGAAGGAAGCGCTGATGGCGGCTGGGGTCCCCGAGTCGAGGATTTACTGCGACTATGCGGGGTTTCGGACCTTGGATTCGGTGGTGCGTGCTCGGGAGGTCTTTGGTCAGAATCGTTTGGTGATCGTGTCGCAGCGCTTTCACAACGAGCGAGCCGTTTATCTGGCGCAGCAGAAGGGGATGGAGGTCGTTGCGCTGAACGCGGCAGATGTGCCGGTGCGCTCAGCGGCGAAGACATGGCTTCGCGAGCGTTTCGCCCGGGTGAAGGCGGTGCTCGACGTGATGATCCTGCGGACGGAACCCAAGTTCCTCGGGGAACCGGTCAAGGTGGCGTTGGATTGAGGCCACCGAGGATTGGGGCGAGTGGGGGGGGCTTACGGGTCATCGAGGGTTGATTGACGGGGGGCTTTGGTTTAGAGAGGACTGACATGAGAGTTACGAGACTTTTCCTCCTTGTCGGGCTGTCTTTGGCTTTGGCCTTCGACAAGGGACATGCGGCGCTCACTGTGGTGGCGGAGTTGGGTGCTGATTTCAGTGGCACTTCCAACCCCAATGCGCCTTCGCATGGCAATGGAACCTGGGCTTTCTACTGGAACCAGCCGGACAATTGGGTGCCAGATTACAGCACGAGTACGTCTCCTGCTCCGCATACATGGGATCCTTCCTCGGCCGTGCTTGGCGATACGACTCGCTATGCTCTGCTTGCCAGCACCGGGAATGCGGGAACGCCCTGGACCCCCGACGGTAACACGACCGGCAACGACAGCAATCCAGACCGGTTCATCCGCTTTCAAAGCTACGTGGCGGGGTCGAACTCAATAGGGCTGCATCCGGGGGCTCAACCTGGCTTTGACCCAGATGGTGTGGGTCCCGTGCCAACGAATCTGGTGGATCGTTACGCCATCGCTGCGTTCACGGTGAATTCTGCGGACTTTTATCACATTACGGATGGTATTCTGTGGACACCCAATGCCTCTTCTAACGGAGTGGATGTGTGGGTGCACGTGAACAACAGTACGCCGGTTCTGTTGGGTGCGTCGTCCGGTGGCACGAACAACGCAACGGAGGGGCTCAATTTCTCTTATGCGCTGGGTGAGCTGAATGCAGGAGACACGATTTACGTGGCCTTCGGCACCAATGGCAATCCGGGTTCGGATGGTTCTCGTGCCAATTTTGCGGTCGCAGTCCCGGAGCCCGCCAAGGGAATCTTCATTCTATTGGGACTTGGATTGGCGTTGATTCGGCGGTCACGGAAGTAGGCCAGACCCGGATTAGGTGCAGGGCCTGCCGTCTGGCAGCCTGGAGATTTTCGCCGAATCTCAACCCATCCTTGCGGAGTGCCCCTGCGTTCCTAATGTCCATGCCCCGGTGGGCTTTCGCCGGGCTTTTCCAAATCTCCCCCCCATGAGCCAGCACATCAAACTTTACATCCCAGGACCCGTTGAAGTCTCGCCCGACACCGTCGCCGCCATGGCGCAACCGATGATCGGTCATCGCAGCAAGGACTTCCAAAACCTCTTTGCCGACATCCAGCCGAAGCTGCGTCAGGTCTTCGGCACGGAGCGTCCCGTTTACATCAGCACCTCATCAGCCTGGGGCATCATGGAAGGCTCCATCCGCAACCTCACGGCGAAAAAGGTGCTCAACTGCGGTTGCGGCGCGTTTTCGGACAAGTGGCTCGATGTCTCCAAACGCTGCGGCAAGCAAGCCGAAGGCTACATGGTGGAGTGGGGCCGGCCGCTCGATCCCGAGGAGATCGACAATCGCCTCGCCACCGGCGAGTTCGATTCGCTCACGATGGTGCACAACGAGACCTCCACCGGCGTGCTCAATCCGCTTCCCGAGATCGCGGCGCTGAAAGCCAAGTATCCCGACGTCATGTTCATCGTCGATTCGGTTTCCGGCTTCACGACCGTGCCGACCAACTTCGACGAACTCGGCATCGATGTCCTGCTCACCGGCAGCCAGAAGGCCTTTGCGCTTCCTCCCGGATTGGCGTTGTTCACCGCGTCCGAAGCGGCCATGGAACGCGCGGCGACGCTGCCTGACCGCGGTTACTACTTCGACTTCCTCGAGTTCCAAAAGAACGGCGAATCGAACATGACGCCGAGCACGCCTTGCATCTCCCTCATCTACGGGTTGCAGCACCAGCTCAACAAGATCCTCGCCGAGGGCATCGAGAACCGCTACGCGCGCCACGCCAAACTAAACGCCATGGTGCACGAATGGGTCGTGAACAACGGCTTCGAGTTCTTTGCTCCCGAAGGCTTCCGCTCGAAGTCGCTGACCTGCGTGGCCAACAACAAGGAGATCGATTTGCCAAAGTTGATCGGCCTGCTGAAGGAAAACCACTCGATGGTGATCGACGGCGGCTACGGCAAGGTGAAGGGCAAGACCTTCCGCATCTCGAACATGGGTGACGAAACTGAAGCGACGATGAGCACCGTCCTCGCCGCGCTGGACGACTCGCTCACCAAACTCGGTTGACCCAGCTTTCCTGCGATGGCCCGCTTCAATCCGCCCGGCCAATGCCCCGTGTGCGGGGAGTGGGTCTATCGCGGTCAGGCGGCCTGCGAGGAATGCGGTGCCTGTGCGAAGTCGGGCTGGAAGGCCCATGCCGACGTCTATGACGGGCTCGACCTGCCCGATGAGGAAGACGAGTTCGACTACGACGACTTTGTGGCCCGCGAATTTGGCGGTGAAAAAAAGTTCAAGCCGCCCATCCCCGTCTTCTGGTGGTGGGTCGGCATCGTCCTCGTGATCGCCATGGGCTGGGCGCTGCTGAGCGGAATCTTCTGAATGGCCGCAATGAATGTTGGAGTTAAGCCTTTAGGCGGTCACCACACGTTCAAAGAACCGACACCCTCCGCCATGATCGGCTAAAGCCTTGACTCCAACCACCCAGCTTTTTGCGGCTATCCCATCCCCACCCATCATGCCTGAAGAAATCGATCCCGTGCTCGCCGTTGAAGACATCCTGTTCCGTCGCGGACGCTCCATCCTGCACGGCGTGTCGTGGCGGATCGACCCCGGTCAGAACTGGTGCGTCCTCGGCCCCAACGGCTGTGGCAAGACCTCGCTCATCAACATCATCACCGGCTACGAGCCCGCCACGGGCGGATCGATCCGGCTCGATGGTGCCGAGTTTGGCCGCACCGACTGGCGGGAGGTGCGGAAGCGCGTCGGTCTCGTGACCAACACCCTCACCACCTACCTCGAACCCGGCGAGCCCGTCATCGATGCCGTCGTCAGCGGGCGCGAGGCCATGCTCAACCTGGTGGGCACTGTCGATCCTTCTTGGCTGAAGGAAGCCGAGGACCTTTTGGAAAGCCTCGGTTGCACCTACCTCCGGCAAGCGGTCTGGGGCCCCTTGTCTCAGGGTGAAAAACAGAAAGTGCTCATCTGTCGCGCCCTCATGGCCAAGTTCAGTGTCCTCATTCTCGACGAACCCTGCGCCGGGCTCGACCCCGTCGCCCGTGAGCGTTTCCTCCGCTGGTTGGAAGCCGTCCCTCAGCGCGACGAAGCTCCCGCCATCGTCATGGTCACCCACCACGTCGAAGAAATCCTGCCCTGCCTCACCCATGTCCTCCTCATGCGCGACGGCCGCGTCCTCGCCGCAGGTGCGAAAGACGAGATCCTTACCAGCGACAACCTCACCCAGGTTTACGGTGCACCGGTGGAGATTCGGGCGGAGCGCGGACGGTATCGTTTGGAGTTGGTGGGGTGACTTGAAGCGGGGGAGACGATCAGATGGGGCGTAGTCGGTCCTTTGGTGGTGATTCAATGGCACTCGCCCACTGACGGTTTCCCTCATTCAGAAGCTGGCGAAGCATCTTGCGATGCCAGCGGGCGTCTATTGTTTAGGTGGCAACGCCTGTGATGGCATGAACACCCGCCGGGCGAAGGATTGACCCAGTTCCTCCAACGTTGTGGGATTGGATGGCTCGCCTCCAAGATCGATTTCGATCTGCGCGAACTTCTCGCTCAGGCCTGCAACCAGTCGTTGTTCTCGCTCAGCCAGGCGGGCATCCACTTGCTTGTCGATGGCTGATGGGGAGCTCGATTGAACGGCTGAAAACGCAAAGAACAGCGATGCTAAGGAGGTGACGAGTGCGACGAGCGAGAGGGTATTCATGAGGAGGGATGGCGTGTCGCCACTACAATGAAGAGCGGTTGGGCGTGGCTTGGGTTCTCGGGGATGACTCCCCAGGCTTGGTTGCATCTAAGAAGCTGCGGATTTCAGCAAGTGCCTCCTCAAGCGGTGCACGCCCTCCGCCCTCCTGAGTGTGAGCCTTCCATCGTTCAATCGACTCTCCGTCGATGCGGAAGGCGTCCAGGCATGACTGAACCGTGCACCACCGGTCCTCATCATCTTGAGCGAGAAAGATCAAGTATCGACCCTTCCTCAGGTGGGGGTCGCGTTCTTCGAAGTCGTGGCCGATGAAGAGGGAGATGGTATCTCCCTTGCCAGACTTGCCTTTCAGGATTTGAACGATGGAGATCGAGATCCAGGTGTCGTCCGCAGACTCTTCAGCAACGTCCACGATCCCGATGAAGTCCGACTGTGCCACTCGGTCCTCGGTTGTGAGGGGGACGAAAAAGGCGTGGCACGTGGTGGCGATGAACATCGCGAGCAGAAATCCGCTGGACCTCATGAGGGGAGGGTAGGTTTGGTTCGATTCGATCTTGGGAACTGGCGCTGGTGTGTGCAATCCCAAAAACCATGGTCCACGACGAGAGGTGGTCA
>CAXBNA010000143.1:0-16444 GCA_963976915.1 uncultured Verrucomicrobiales bacterium | reverse complement strand
TGAAGGTTGTCCCGCCTTCCATCTGATAGTCACCATTGTCGCCGAAGTGGAAGAGGCCGTTGTTGACGAACTGCCCCGCTCCATTCCAAATGAAGTTGTCGCCGGAATCGTTGGTGATTCCATTGATGAAGCTGCCGTTGTTGGTGAACTGACCGTCTCCGGTGAACTGGCGATTGCCCAGGTCGGTGAACGTGAAGGTTCCGTCGTTCTGAAAGGTTGTCCCCGTGGCGAGGGCGAGCGAGTCGGTACCCGTTCCAGTGTTGTCATGAATCCATACAAACGTGCCGGTCGTGTCGTTGAGAATCGTGCCATCTCCTGAGAATCCAAAGCCGCCGTTGTAGTTGTAGGTGCCTTGATTGCGGAAGGTGCCGCCTGTGTTCACGTCCACGGTGCCGCCTGTGTGCGTCACGGTGGCACCGAGGTCATTGATGAATTCTCCCGCCCCGCTGAATCCGGAGGCGGAACCCCCGCTGGCCAGTTCGTAGCTGCCTTGGTTTCTCAGGATGCTGTTGTCCGCGAAGGTGACTTCTCCGCTGGAATGAACGAAGGTGCCGGCAGCCGCATTGACGAACTCGCCCCCACCGCTGAGTGTGCGGGTGGCAGGATTGCCAGAGCTGATGGTGAACAGGCCAATATTTGTCAGGGCGTTTCCTTGGGTATTGATGGCTTCGCGCTGCCAGTCGATTCCGGAGCCAAGGGGGTCGAAGTTCAGAGTCAAGCCGGCAGCGCCGATGGAAAGGTCACTCGTGACCGTGGTGTTTCCGCTGTAGGAGATCCGGACGATGCCACCCTCGATTGCCGTTCCAGCGATGGTGCCTGTCCACTCGCCCCCGACCTGAAGGATGGGTGTTTCCGTGTTGTCTCCATCTGCAATCCACAGGGCGTTTGGATGGCTGGTGCCGTTCACACCGAAATGCAGGGTGCCGACTTTGGAAGTGACCGACGACCCGTCATTGGCATTGAACGTGCCGCTTCGGAAAATGTAGGAGGCATCAGAGCCGGCCACCGTCTTGATGATCGCCCCGTTGTTCTCGAACACACCGTTGACGCCATTCAGGTCGATTTCACCCTTTTCCTGGAAATCGAATGTCCCATTGTTCTCAAACGTCGCCGATCCAGAGATGACCAGATTGTCGTTCCCGCTGGTCACTTGGTGATTGAAGGTGCCGTCGTTGATGAATCTACCCGTGCCGTCGAGGGTCACCCCGACCGCCCCGTCGTAGTTGGTGGTTCCGGTGTTGACGACATTGTTTCCATTGAGGGTGAGGGTTCCGGTTTGCAGGCTGAAGATGCCGGAGGCGCCATTTTCGAGTGGAGTGGTGCCGGAGATCGTGACCTTGGTGTTGCTGCCCGTTCCTGAGGACAGGATCATCGATCCCTGATTTACCACGGCGGTGTTGAGTTCGAGAATCCCATTGTTGAGGTTGAAGGTGCTTCCTGCGGCATGAGTGATTTCGTTGGGCCCGTTGAGGGTCACGGTGTCATTGCTGGTGGTGCTGCCGTCATCCAAAGTGATGATGCCGTTGTTGGTGAGGCCGGCATCCGTGAGAGTGAGACTGCCATTGTCGAAAACGACCGTTCCAGAGGCGGAGTTCACGAACGATCCTCCGCCAACGCCATCAATGATGACCGGAGCTTGTCCCGCTGCGATTCTTAACAGACCATCATTCCGAAGAATATTTCCGTTCAGGTCGATATTGCCCGAGCCAAGCACCAATCCGGTCCCCGTCACGTTGAGAGTGGTTGTAGCGGCAGCCGCAGTGAACCTGCTGCCGGTAGTGCTCGCAGGGCTTTCATTGCTGGTGCGGATGACGCCGCCGGCGCTATCGTCCGCGACTGCGGTTAACTCAGTCCACTTGCCCGAGAAACTTAGCGTGCCACTGCCCGACGAGATAAAGTTGCCTCCCGTTGACGATCCACCAGCGATGTTGAGGTGTCCGGCCAGGGCCGAAATCGTTCCCGTGTTGAGAAACGTGCCGCCCGAAGTGGGGGAGGCGGGGAAGATGTAGGAGGGGTCATTGGACAGTGCGGTGCCGGTCCCCGTGGTATCCACACCCGTTTTGGTAAGAGTGCCGTTGTTGGTAAAGGCGGAACCACTATTCTGAAGCTGGAGATCGCCTCCCGTGGCAAATTCAAAAATGCCATTGTTCAAAATGGTGGTGGCACCCGATACAATGAGGTTGTCACCACTCGTGTCGGTGTTGTGCAGGAGGCGCCCGGTCGCATCGATCTGAAGGGTGCCTCCGCCAGTAAGATTCCGATTGGTGGCGGGAACAAAGTGCAGTGTGGCTGCAGCCGGCACGTTGAGAACAATACCGGTATCAATCGTCACATTCCCTGAGTCCCAAGTGTCTCCGTCGTTGACCGTGGTGTTGGAGGAGATGGTTCCAGAAATATCCGCAGCGGGGACGGGAAGGGCTATTCCGAGGCAAAACAGGACAATGGCAAGTCGGCGCATTCGAGGTCAGGGCAAAAATTCAGACCGTTACTACGGTCTTTGAACCTCCAAATTACACCAGAGAATTCTGGTTTTGGACAGAATTTTCCGCCTCACTGTCGTTTAAAAATTAAACCTAATGGTGTTGCTTTCTATCTCCCGGGTGAGCTTGCCAACTCCTGAAGCAGATGATCGAGACTTGGCAGGGACTGGATCCATCGAATCTTCAGGGCTGGGCCAATCGCCTCTTGATAGTGGCTGGCAGATCGGCCTCCGATGATGAGTGCCGTCTTCTCCGGGAGAAGACGGCGCAGTTGTCGGATCTTTTCCTCGATGACTTTGGAGAATGCGGGATAGACGAGGCTGAGAGCGACGGCTCTGGCATCACGCGCCTTCGCGCAGGCATAGATCTCATCGGTGGGAAGGTTGGGGCCGAGGTAGGTGACTCGCCAGCCGAGGTCCGATGCCGTGGCCGCCGCCATCATGGCCCCCAGCTCGTGGGTTTCTCCAGCGGGCGTGGCCACCACGATCTCCGGGGCTTCGGTGGCAAGTTGGCTGCCAGGGATGGGCCCGAGCAGAATCTCCCGAATGACGGCGGTGGCCATGTGCTCCTGCCCCGACCGAATCAAACCTTCCTGCCATGCATCTCCGATCTGTCGGACCAGCGGTGCGATGACAAAATGAAGCATGGGGCGCTGACCCAAGTGGGATCGTGCTCGCTGCAGAACACGCCTGAGGCGATCCGCCTCATACGTATGCAAGGCCGCCATGCCTGCGGCCACAAAATCGCTCGCACTGTTCAGGGGCTCAGCATCGACGCTGAACTCCCGGACGTGCTTGTCCATTTCTCCGGCCAGCAGCTTTTCCAATTCCAGTGTCGGGAGTGTGGCAATCGTGCCGATTCGGAATCCGTGCTCGGTGAGCTGTCGCAGGGTTTGGAGGCGCTCAATCTCCTCTTCTGAATACAATCGCCGGTTGGTATCCGTCCGGGTTGGGGCGATGGCCTCATAGCGACGCTCCCAAATGCGAATCACATGCGAGCTAACGCCGCTGCGCTGACTGGCTGTTTGGATCGTGTGAAGCATGGGAATGGGAGAGCCGGATATGGAAGGGATGGCGGTTGAGGGTTGCTCGACAGCCAGTTTCAATCGAAGGCTACGGCGTTCCCGTTCAAAAAGACGCGTTTGGATAGGGATGAAACCACGCAGTCACTTCTTGTCATGCTGAATTACATCTGGGCAGCCATTCTTCTCACCGGCCTCTTGGTGGCTGGATTGCTGGGGCACATTGCGGGTGAGGATGGGGTCATTCCGGCGGCTTTGAGCATGGCGAAGACCGCAGTGATGGGGATTGCGCTGCCCTTGGCGGGAATGATGATGTTTTGGCTGGGAACGATGCGTCTGATGGAAAAGGCCGGGCTGTTGGCCATGGCGGCACGGGCGATGGCTCCGGTGATGAAGCGGCTTTTCCCCGAAGTGCCCGACGGGCATCCGGCGCTGAGCGCGATGATCATGAATTTCTGCGCAAACATGCTGGGGCTTGGAAACAGTGCGACTCCCTTGGGCCTCAAGGCGATGTCGCATCTTCAGGAACTCAATCCCCACAAGCAAAGTGCCAGCAACGCGATGGTGACCTTTCTGGCGCTGAATACGGCGGCTTTCACGCTCGTTCCGATGACGGTGATCAACTACCTTTCGGCGGCGGGCGTGCCGAACGCCTACCGGGTGATTGTTCCAACGATCCTCGCGACGGCGTGCACGACGGCAACCGCCATCGTGGTGGCGAAGTTTTTTCAGAGACTGCCGATGTTCGCTGTGGAGCCGGATGATCCTGAGGCGCTGCCAGCTGAATCAGAGTCTGTGGATGGGGCAAAGGAGGCTCCCGCCGAGGGCATTTCCAGCAGGTGGAGGGTGGCGCTCGTGCTGTTGGCGGTGGCCTTCGCCGGGGTCACGGTGCTGGAGTTGGCCCCCGAGTCATGGAGGGAGACGGTGTTGGAGAAGACGGGCGTCGCGGATGTTGTGATGGCTGCGGAGGAGCGTGCGGCGGACCGAGCCGCCGTCACAGAGACAGTGGCGGAGGGAGCGGAGCCGACTGGAATCGACTGGCGCAAGGTGATGGACAGCGGCTCGGCCCTCTTCATTCCAGGGTTGCTCATTCTGACTCTCGGCGTCGCCTTGGCGAAGCGAGTGAAGGTGTATGAGGAGTTTGTCGAGGGAGCCAAGGAGGGCTTTGGAGTGGCGACGCGCATCATGCCGTTTCTTGTGGCGATGTTCGCGGCATTGGCCATTTTCCGTTCGTCTGGGGCGCTGCTGTTGCTGGAGTATGTTCTGGGTCCAGTGTTGAGGTTCGTCGGTTTTCCGGTGGAATTGCTCCCGATGGCGCTGATGCGACCGCTGAGTGGATCGGGGTCACTGGGCGTTCTGAATGAGATTCTGGCCCGACCTGAATCGAGTGAGTTCTTGAAATTCACCTCGGCGATCATGTTTGGTTCCACAGAGACGACATTCTATGTGCTCGCCGTCTATTTTGGTTCCGTCGGCGTGCGTAAGATCCGCCACGCGATCATCGCGGGACTGACGGCGGATGCGGTGGGCCTGATGATGTCGGTGGTCATTGGGCGGATGATGTTTGCGGTATGAAGGATCTGCAGGACACCCGCCTGATGTGGCTGAAGGGCGGACTGTTCCTCGGGATTGGTGTGCTGTCTGGCGGCCTCCTGCTGATCGAGCATTGGAGTTGGCGGATCGCACTGCTCCTCGGTCTCTGCATTTGGGGATTTTGCCGGGCGTACTTTTTCGCCTTCTACGTGATCGAACGCTGGGTCGATTCAGGGTTCAAGTTCAGCGGGCTCGGGCATTTTTTCGTGTATGCGGTGCGCCGGTGGCGGGGTGGTGATCGGGAGTCATAGTGGATTGTCTGTCCGCAGAATTTTGGAGCCGATGAGCCAGCCTCGGATAACTGTTGGCGAAAACGAGTCCGCCGTTGCACGGTGGAGGTTCCATGATTCAAATCAGCCAGCTCTATTTGCCCGTCGATCACGCTGAGGGAGACCTCGAAGCCGCCGTGTGTGAGCGGTTGAGGGTGCGGTCCGATAAAATTCGGAGTCTGGAGATCCGGCAGCGGGCGATTGACGCGCGTCGTCGTCGGGTGAGGCTGAGTTACACCGTGTGGGTGGAGGTGGAGAAGGAGACGAAGGTGCTGACGCGCGCGGCGAAAGATACCCAGATCTGCCTTGCGCCGGACGTGGTCTATGACGAGTTGCCGAAGTCGATGCCATCGGCCCCGAAGATGCGTCCCGTCATTGTCGGTACGGGGCCTTGTGGATTGTTCTGCGGGCTGCTTTTGGCCCGTGCTGGCTGGAATCCGATTCTACTGGAGCGTGGCAAGGCGGCGGGGGATCGGGCTCGGGATGTGACCGGCTTTTGGCGGCGGGGCTGGCAATTTGATCCTGAATCGAACGTTCAGTTTGGCGAAGGCGGTGCGGGGACGTTTTCGGACGGAAAGCTGTACACGCAAATTCGGGACCGGGAGCACCGCATTCCGTGGCTTCTGCAGGAGATGGTGAAGGCGGGAGCGCCGGAGGACATTCTGGTGAAGAATCGGCCGCACATTGGCACGGATCGGCTGATCAAGGTCGTGAAGCATGTTCGCGAGGAAATCATCGCTCTGGGGGGTGAGGTTCGTTTCGGTGCACGGGTGGAGGATGTGGTGGTCGAAGATGGGGTCATGTCGGCGGTGAAGCTGGCAGATGGAACCGTACTGGAGAGCGACCGGATCATCTTCGCCGTCGGCCACAGTTCGCGGGACACCTTTGAAATGCTGGACCGCCGCGGCGTGCCGATGGAAACGAAGCCGTTCTCGGTGGGAGTTCGGATCGAGCATCCGCAATCGGTGGTGGACCAGGCGCTGTTTGGGGAATGGGCGGGGCATGATCGCTTGGGTTCGGCCCCGTACAAGTTCGTGGCGCATTGCAGCAATGACATGACGGCGTACTCGTTTTGCATGTGCCCCGGGGGACTGGTGGTGGCGGCGACTTCGGAGCCCGACTCGGTGGTGACCAACGGGATGAGCAGCTATGCGCGGGAGGAATCGAACGCGAACAGCGGGTTCATGGTGGAGATTGATCCGGCGGACTTCGGTTTCGATGGGCCGATGGGTGGCATTGAGTTTCAGCGGAATCTGGAGCGGAAAGCGTTCGAGCTGGGAGGGTCCAATTACTTTGCTCCGGCCCAGCGAATGGGGGATTTTCTGGCAGGCAAGGCATCGACGGGGCCGGGTTCGGTGCTGCCTTCCTACCAGCCGGGCGTGACGTGGACGGACTTGCGGAAATGCTTGCCGGACAAGGTGAGCGAGACGCTGGAATTGGCTGTGGGGATCATTGACAAGTCTCTCCCTGGATTTGCGATGGACGATGCGGTGATGACCGCCGTGGAAACTCGGAGTTCGGCCCCAATTCGGATTCCACGCGATGCGGAGTCGATGGAGTGCATTTCGGTGGGTCACTTTTATCCGGCAGGTGAGGGAGCCGGGTATGCAGGAGGGATCATTTCCGCCGCTGCGGATGGAATGAAGGTGGCGGAGGCTCTGTTGAGAGCGGCAGGCGAGGGGGAATGATCCGTCGGAGGGAAGCTGCCGGTCGTATCGGTGGGGGTTGCGCTTCGCGTTCTGATGCATATGATCTCCCTCCGCCGATTCATTGGCGGAACGTGTTTCGCCCCGTCGATTCTCTATGACCCTCCGCTGCCACTTACCGATGTCCCATGGAGCGCTGCTTGCAGCGGCGGCAGTGCTCTGGCCTATGCCGGAGTTGCTGGCCGCTGCCGCCGCTAAAGAATCTTCGAAGGCCGGAGAGGTCGCCGCTGAAGTTGAAAACGAGGACGAACCTGGGAGGCGCAGCTTTTTGGGACGCTTGTTCAAGCGGGATTCCGACAACGCGCCGGTAAGCACCGCCGAGGAAGAAAAAAAGGAGGAGGAACCGAAAGCATCATCCTCATCATCATCGGGGAAAAGGGAGTCGATCAGCATTTCGATGAATCCGAAGGATGTGACGTCTTCGGCGAAGAAAAGCACCGTCGAAACCCGGGAGCCAGCTCCAGATGAAAACGAGCCGCCTGCCGTCTTGCCTTCCTCTGGTGATGGTGGTTGGGATCTGGTGAAGATCAATGGCCGAGACTACGTGACGGCGGAGAGCGTCCACCGTTTCTATCGATTCAGCACCTACAAGGTGGAGGAGAAGCACGTGTGGCTGCGATCGAACACGTTGATTCTGAAGGCGCAAATCGGCAGCCAGGAGCTATTGATCAACAATGTGAAGTTCATCCTCAGCTACCCGGTTCAGGAAAGTGCGGGGCGCCCGCTTTTTTCACGGCTGGACCTCTGCAAGCTGATCGATCCTGTTCTCCGCCCAAGCTACATTGGCGACGGGCAGTTGTTTGATACGGTGGTTTTGGACGCAGGCCACGGAGGTCACGACGTCGGCGCCCGGGGTGTCTACGGCTATGAGAAAGATTACGCGCTGAAAATGGTGCTCGCTGTGAAGAAGGAGCTCGAGAAGCGCGGGTTCAAGGTCATCCTGACTCGGAGCAATGACGTTTTCATCACGCTGAGCGGACGGGTGGCAATCGCCAATCAGACGCCTCGAAGCATCTTCGTGAGCATTCACTTCAATTCCGGCGGCTCTTCAGAAGCCAGTGGGATCGAGACCTTTGCCCTGACGCCCCAGGGCAGTTCGGCGACGTTTTCGCGAGGCGGCGGCTACAATGCCTCCGGTCTGACTGGAAACAGTCACGACTCGGCCAACATCGCCTTGGCGACAGCGGTTCACGCCATGGTGGTCAGCCGCTTTAAGTTTGTGGACCGTGGGATCAAGAGAGCCCAGTGGTCAGTGCTGACAGGCTGCAAGAAGCCTGGCATCCTGTTTGAGGGTGGCTTCGTCACCAATGGCCCCGAGTGCCGCCTGATTGCCTCCGACAATTACCGGGAGTCCGTGGGTGGAGCGATGGCCGATGCGATCGTGAATTACAAGAAGGCGCTGGAGAGCGCCGCCAGGCGCCGGTTGGGAAGCACGCGGTAGTTTGTCGTCGTTGTTCTGCTAGTTGGCGGCGGTTTTCTTGCCGTTCAGCAGTTTCTCAAGTGCTTCATCGGAAGGCACCCCTTTTTCAACGGCTGCCGCGTAGGCCGCCTTGGCCTTGTCCCATTGCGGTGGGTCCCAAGTGACATAGAGCACGGCCAGATTGAAGTGAGCTTCGCCGTAGTTCGGATCGATGGCGAGGGCGGTCTTAAACTCACGCTCCGCTCGTGTGAGGAGATTCAGCTTGGTGGAGAGGATGCCGAGGTAGTGACGCGCACTGGCGTTCTTTGGATTGATTTCCAAGGATTGTTCAAAGGGCTTGAGAGCATCGCTCCAGCGTTCTTGCTTGAACAAGGTCACGCCCAATGCATAGGCGGCGTTGGAGTTCTTGGAATCAAAGGTCAGGCACTTTTTCAGTGCGGCCTCTGCCTCGGCATAGTTCCCGGATCGTTGATGAGCGTAGCCCAAGCCAATGAGGGCCGTGGTGTTCTTGGGATCAGCACGGAGGGCATCCTGATAGAACCGGGCAGCGTCGCCATATTTCTTGTCCTGGAGCGCTTCGTTGGCGCGCCCGAGGATGGCATCGACCGAGTCTTCCGATGGAGGTGGGGTGTCTTTCTCGGCCGCAGCCGTGGCGTCTGAGCGAGCCACAAGGCCCGCCTGAATGCCCGTCTGGCCAAGCATCTCCTGAACCTTGGGATCGGTGAAAAGCTTTTCTTCTTCGGGAGTGAGGATCATCCGCTCGCCTTCCAAGTCTTGCACCTGCTGCAGGAGGTCCTCGGAGGCGTTCTCCATTTTCTGAAGTTCGGCAATCACCAGTTCCTGGGCTCGCTGCTGGCGATATTGGGTGCGGAGTTGGCGCATGATGATCTCCCGCAGCATTTCATTTTCCCGGGTCAAAACGGGGTTGCTGGTGATCGCTTCGCCACCCTGAATCTGTTTGAGCTGCATGGTCAGCTCCGCGACTTGCGTCTGATACTTGGCGCTTTCTTTCCGGAGTGTGGACAGCTCGGTCTTGAGGCCGGTGAGCTCGGTTTTGAGGCTGGCGATTTCCTGATCCTTGCGCTCGAGGTCTCCCTTGAGGGATTCCGTCTGGAGGCGGGCGGCCTCAAGGTCTTTTTTGAGTCGTTCGTTCTCAGCCATGAGGGCGTCGAGCTTGTCTGCCCCCTTCATCTTTCGGAGTTCCTCATTTTCGGCTTTGAGTCCTTGATTCTGGGCGGCGAGTTTGTCCCGCTCGGAGCTGGTTTTTTCGACTGACTCCTGAAGTTTGGCCACCTGAGCGGACGCGGCAGCGAGGCGACCGGAGGCCTCCGAGGCGGCTTTCTCGGCTGCGGCAATTTTTTGGTTGGACTGTTGAATCTCGGCAGTGAGCGTCGCTTTGTCCTTGATGAGAGCGTCCAACTGGCCTTGGGCGGCTTTTCCGGCGGCGACATCGCGGCGCATGCCTTCGATGGCTTCTTCGAGTTGTGCGGACTGGGAGGACAACTTGTCGCGGTCTGCCCGTGTGGTGGTGATCTCCGCAGAGGCCCATTGGTACCACGTCTGCCACTTGCGGAGGTCCTCCTGGCTTTTGTAATTTTCGAGTTCCAAGTCCTTCAACCGCTGCCGGTAGGCGTCTTCGTATTGCCGGAACATGTCCTGCAGGCTGGGAAGCGGGCCGGTGGTGCCTGCGGACTGGGGAACGATGGTTCCGGGGGCGGGCACCGAAGGAAGAAACGTCGTGCCAGGGTTGCTGATGGGTTGAGACGGGATGGGCGCGGCCCCGGCCGTCGCTGGCGCGGATGCCGGAGCAGCCACAGGTTGAGCGAGTTTCCCTTCCAATCGCAAAATGGCGTCCTGCACTCGCTTCCGTCGCATGTCGACCATGTCGGGCTGCCACGCTGGGTAGGTTTTGACGAAGCTGTCGAAGATTTCGTCCGCTTGCCGAAACTTGGCGAGTGCCTGTTCCGTCTCCCCCTCTTTTTCAAGGCGGTCACCGTCATTGGCTGTGGTGAATCCACGGAAGTACATTTCGGCTTCTTCCGCGAAGGCGAGGGGTGGCTGCAACAGGATTGCAGCAATCAGGAGGACGAGGCTGCAGGGGAGAGTGGAGACTCGGAACATGGTGGAAGTCTGGACGAAGGGCGGGTTTTGAGAAAGCGAACCGGAAGTTTAAGCGCTGGGATGAGGATTGTAAACGCTGGTTGCAATGGGATTTCAAGAGACCTTCGGGGGCCGAATGTGGAGATGGATGGGTCCCCAAGTGGCCGGGAACCCGACCTGAGGGGCAACAATCGGCTGGACCCGCCGAGCATGGATTGATAGCGTTCTTTCTGAAACAAGGGACTTGAGCTGCTCGTTTTTAGAGGCTCAACCCTCCACCCTCAACTCAACTACATTCATGGGAAAATTCTCGCAATCACGCCGCCGCTTTCTTGGCACGGCATCAACGCTCGCTGCAGGGGCTTTTTCGGCTCCCAATCTTTTGCTGCGTGGGCAGGACACCGCTGGCAAGCGCCTCAATCTCGCCGTCATCGGTGCCAACGGAAAAGGCACGGCTGATACGAAGGCGGTGACCTTGGAGCACAACATCGTGGCTCTGGTGGATGTGGATTCCAAACGCCTCGATGAAGCTGCCAAAGTCCGCGAGAAGTACCATCTGGATTCGGGCGTCGAAGCCCCGAAGGCACCGAAGCTCTACAAGGACTTCCGCAAAATGTTCGACGAAATGGCCAACGAGATCGATGGCGTCATCGTCTCGACTCCCGACCACACGCACTACGTGGCGGCCATGCACGCGATCAAGCACGGCAAGCATGTGGCCGTCCAGAAGCCGCTTTGCAACTACATCGGTGAAGTGCGCAATCTTCACAAAGCCGCGAAGGACGCCGGGATCGTCACCCAAATGGGCAATCAAGGCCGCACGATGGATGGTCAGCGCAATGCCAAGGAGTGGATCGAGCAGGGCGCCATCGGTGAGCTTCAAGAGATTCGTTTGTGGACGAATCGTCCGATCTGGCCCCAAGGCCCCTTTGGCAAGACGCCTGCGGAACAGCCGGCCAATCTCGACTGGGATCTGTGGTTGTCGTCCGAACCGTCGGAACCCTACTGGGAAATGGACATGCCTGAGGGTGCAAAGCCGTGGAAGGGCAACAAGAGCATTCATCCGTTCAGCTGGCGTGGCTGGTGGCCGTACGGCTCCGGTGCCCTTGGCGACATGGGCTGCCACATCATGGACGCGACGTTCAGCATCTTGGGTCAATTGATTCCCGAGAAAATCGAGGCGGAAAGCAGCCCGATCAGCAGCACCTGCGCTCCTGCTTGGAGTCGTCTCGTTTACCACATGCCTGCCGGACGGCACAAGGCGCTCAAGGTCACTTGGCACGATGGTTCGCTGCCAGACGGCACTCCGAACAAGCCTGAGCGGCCCGAGTTGATGAGCAGCGATCTCGCGAAAAAAGCCTGGGACAGGGCTTCTTCCGGCATGGCCTTTATCGGAACTGACGGTGTGGTCTTCGAAGGTGAGGCCTATTGCGCGAGCCCGGTCATCTATCCTGAGGACAAGTTCCTTGAGACCCGTCTGGCCATGAAGGCAGGCGAGATCAAGCAGACCGAGAAACGAAGTGTGATGCCGAACAATCCGCAGGGCGAGTGGGCCTACCACATCGTCAATGGTGGCTTGCCGAGCTCAAACTTCGACTACTCCTGCCCGCTGACGGAATTTGTGCTTCTTGGAAACCTGGCCGTGCGGTCGCAGGCGACGGTGCAATGGGACAAGGAAAACATGAGCGTGCCGAACGTCGAGGCAGCCAATCAGTACATCACCCGTCCTTCGTACCGCGAAGGCTGGGCGGTTTGAGGACTGCGTTTCAATCCATCCACGAAAAACCCGACTCTGTTTTGACGGAGTCGGGTTTTTCTTTGGCTGGGTGAGTGTCGAAGAACCCGAATCAGCCCGCCAGACAATCATTTGGCTCCTACTCCTCGGGCTCTGGGGGAGTTTCATGCTCACGCCTCCACTCAACCGCAAAGCGAACGAGGTCGGAATTGCTGCTGATGTTGAGTTTGTTTCGAATTCGGATGCGATGCACGTCCACGGTCTTGGAACTCAAGCCCAGTGTCTCGGCGACTTCCTTGCTGGTCCGACCCTGGCCCAGGAGTTCGAAGACCTGAAACTCGCGGTCAGTGAGCTCGCTCAAGTCTTGGCGATCATTGCTGGTCGGCGCGAGGAGGGCCGCGAGAACTCGCTGAAGGAGGTTTTCACTGGCGTACATTTTACCTTCCTGAACGGTTCGAATGGCGTCGATCAGCGTCTCTGAAGCGCTTCCCTTCATGAGAAACCCACGCGCGCCAGCACGGAGGCAGCGCTCTGCATAGACGTTTTCGTCGTGCATCGTCAGGACGAGGACTTTCGTGTCGATTCCGCTCGATCCAAGGGTGTTGATCAGGTCGAGGCCATTTCCTTGTTCGAGGGTTAAATCGACGATGGTGACATCAGGGTTGAGCTCTTGGGCAAGTTGGAAGGCTGCATCACAATCCGGGGCTTCGCCAACCACGGCCATGTCGTCCTGACCCTCCAGTGTAAGTCGGATGCCTTCACGCATGAGAGGATGATCGTCGACGATGAGGATCCGAATGACTTGAGTTTCAGGAGATCGATGTGTGGTATTCATGAGTAAAAGGCTTCGAATCATCTAAGCCAAAAATCGAAATGATTACAAGTCCTGTCATGTGGGGATTCGACGCGAACCCGTCTTTTGCGTTGATCCTTAACGATCAACGCAAACTCAAAAGGTTCGGTTTGACCGCCCCGGATGCCGTTATTCCTTGCGAATGGCGTCCAAAAGATCGCTTTTCAGGGCAGTTCCCACGGCGAGTCGGCAAACGGCGTATCCGAAGATCCAAATCAGGGCGAGCAGGGAGACGAGAAACCCGATGGGCAAGTCACCGGACCCCTGGCTCAAGGCAGGCCAGACTGCGAGAACGGCACTGGCCAGACCGATGACGAGCCCGGCAATGAGGAGCGCGACATGTTCTCCCATCACAAGGTTTCGGAGGGCCCTGCGACGAAACCCGAGGGCCAGCATGAGGCCAAGCTCTCCCCGGCGTTCCAGGACATGCCGAGCTACGAGGACACCCAGACCGGCAGTGCCAAGGAGCACTCCGAGGCCTCCAAGGATGGTGAAAATGCCGATGTACGTATTTTGCACACTGTTGAACGTGGCCAGTCTTTCGGCTGCGGGTTCCAGGGCGAGTCCCCGGGGCTCCAATTGCCGCGTCAGATGGGCGCTGACCTCGTCAATGCGGTCAAAGGGGGCATCAATCAAGAACGTCCGGTAGCCGGCTGCGTCGGGATACTTTTGAACGAAGAGACCCTCATCTATGATCATTTTCCCCTGAAGAATGCTGCCCATGACGAAGGCCGCGATGCGCACTTGGAAGGCCTGGCCCTGACTGTCTTGGTACTCGATCACATCTCCGATCCCTTTGCCGCCGAGGCCCCACATGGCGGTGTTTTGATCGACCACAGCGGGAATGGAACCGTCCTCGGATGGGGTGGCGAGCATGGACCAGTCCGCGTCCGGGGAGGAGAAGCGGAACGCGGAACGCTCGCTCAATGAGGCGCTGGAAACCGCGGCGAGTTGGGCAGACTGGGCACGATTGAGGTTGAGACAGCTCGCATCGTCGCCTTCGCGGGCGCGTAATGGCACAAAGGAGACCCCTTCGAGAATCGTGTCCTCGAGACCGTAGACTTCACGCGTCTCGGGCGCATTGAGGTCTTCGTAGATCGGTAGGGAGGACTCGCCAACGAGGGCAAAGCCGCCGGTTCCGGAGTCGCGAGCGCTTGGGTCGGCCGCTTCAGAAACGCGGAAGGCGTTGACTGCGGCCACGAGGAAGATCCCCCCGGCCATCATGCCTGCGGCAGCGAGGCTGCGACCGGGATGACGTCGAACATTGCGAATCCCGATCTGCCACAGGGATTTGAGCGAGGAGTGCGTTGTCTCAGGTTTCTCGGCGATCCGGTAGCGGAGGAACGCCAAGCCTGAGATCAAGAGAAGACTGCCTGCTCCAAAAAAGGTGCCGGCCAGAGCCTGCGGATCTGAAACGGAGCGTCCAAGATAGCCGAGGCCCAAGGCCGCGAGCAAGGCGACGCCTGAGACCATCAACGGCGTGCGGGTGCGTTTCGCAGTTCGGTGCGATGCCACGGAAGTGGAGCCTGCGAGCAGCTCGGGTGCGGGAACACGCGCCATGCGTCGACTGGCCCACGCAAGCGTGAGCAGTGAGACTCCGGCTGAAGCCACCAGCGCAATTGTCAGGGTGGCAGGGCTGGCCGCATAACTCAGTTGAAGGCCCTGAGTGGCGCCCGACCAGACGCCGGAGAGGCCAGCGAGTGCGAGTTGTGTGTAAATGACGCCGCCAATGATTCCCAACGCGGAACCAATGACGGCGACAAGCCCGGCCTCGGCCAGGATTGAGCGCCTAACCATCTTTTGTGTCCATCCGATGGAGAGCAGCAGTCCGATTTGGGCGGCCCGCCTTTCAAGTGTGAACAAGAAAAGCAGCGCGGCAAAAACAAGCGCGGCGGCAATCAGGAACATGCTGAGACCAATGAACAGTCCCCCAAAATCGACCGAACCTTGGGCCGCCGCCCCAGCCTGCTCTGCGAGGGGGCGAATCTGGAAGCCCGCGTCTTCGAGCGTGAGGCCGTCGAGAATCGACTGGGCGATCTCCTGTTCGCTTCGGCCATCGCCTTCGAACCGCACGGCGGTGTAGTTTCCGAATCGGTTCTGCCAGAGTTCCTGCCCGGTGCTGAGCGCAATGAATCCCTTGGGAGTGGCTTTGTACTTGTCCCAATACTCTTCGTCCTTGTCCCGAATGGCGTCGAGATCGACCGGAATTCCAGGCTCCCAGTCCCGACAATTGTCTGCATCCGAGACGCCGGGAAACTCGGGCGTCCACTCGGGGCGCATGTCGGGGTCATCCATCGGGATGATGCGCTGCACTTTGAATGTGGCGCTTTGCGGATCGAGTTTTCGCCCTTTGCTCATGACAAAGTAGCGCAGCGTGACGTCGCTTCCAAGGGTGAGCCCATGATCATCGGCCAGCCATTGGTTGATGGCGATGCCATCACCAGCTCCCATGCGATCCACGGCCGTGATCATGGAGTAGGGGGTGACGGATTTGTCGGTGGCGATTGAATTGACGAGGTAGGTCAGCGCACCATAGGCGCCGGGCTGACTTGCGAGCG
Organism: uncultured Verrucomicrobiales bacterium; assembly: GCA_963976915.1. Classification (GTDB taxonomy): domain Bacteria; phylum Verrucomicrobiota; class Verrucomicrobiia; order Verrucomicrobiales; family Verrucomicrobiaceae; genus CAXBNA01. The sequence continues at coordinate 709 of CAXBNA010000143.1, read as the reverse complement.
CGTGGTTCGCGATGATGGGATCGAGGAAGACTCGGCCCGTGCTGATCTCCCACTCGGTGAGTCCGCCTTCGATCCGTTTCTGCACCAGAGAAAAATCCGCAAGCTGGGCATGCTCGTTGACGGCCTTTTGGAACGCCTCAACATCGAGCGGGTTGCTGCCGGAGGATGCGAGCAGAAGGTTGGAGCGATCGGGTTGCTCCAGCTCATTTTGGAGCGAGGCCCGATTGAGAAAGGCATTGTCGGGAGGGCGCTGCTGGGCGTGCAGTTGGAACACGCCAAAGTCCTCGTCTTGCACGATGGCCGCCACTTTCCGCCGCACAGCCACATCGGTTTCAGCGCTTCCCGAAAGCGGGGCATCGCGGGAAATGGCTCCCGGGCGCTCGACTCGGACGACGATGTTGTCGCCGATCTCGGCCCGGAGTTTCCGGGCGAGGTGGCGGTTGATGGCGATCTCGTTGTCTTCGAGCGTGATCTGACGGCGCGTCAGACTCATTGCCCAAAATGCGTCGTCGACCCCCAGCACTTGGATGCCATTGACGCGGGATTGCCGGGCTGGTGCCGAGGCCGAGCCATGGAGCAGCACGGCGGCGGCGACTGTGGCGTCACCACCCAATGCGGAGGCCGCTTTGTTCGCCAGTTCGTCGGTCACATACCGGTCGCCTCCGATGAGTCCAATTTGGACCTGCCCGAGGCGGGCGGCGGCGACTCG
>CAXBNA010000142.1:0-16835 GCA_963976915.1 uncultured Verrucomicrobiales bacterium | reverse complement strand
TCGCTTCGACCCCTGGCTAATGGCTGAAATCCCTTCGGGATGAGAGAGCCGAATTCCCCACCCTTCACAACACGTCTTCCTCAACGATGCACCCACTTCCCGGATGAACCCTTAACAGGGGCAAGTTTAACCCATCGTAGTGACGCGAGGTACAGCTAACGTCGGTGAGGCCGGGGGCGGGTCAGCCGCTCCGACCTGCGAGGTCACAGACCTCACCTTCAACACGAACGTCTTCATTGTAGCTGGCCTCGGTGAGGCCGGGGGCGGGTCAGCCGCTTCGACCTGCGGGGTCACAGACCTCACCTACAGCACGAACGTCTTCGTTGTAGCTGGCCTCTGTGAGGCCGGTTGGCGGGTCAGCCGCTCCGACCTGCGGGGTCACAGACCTCACCTACAACACGAACGTCTTCGTTGTAGCTGGCCTCTGTGAGGCCGGTGGCGGGTCAGCCCCTCCGACCTGCGGGGTCCCGGACCGCAACTACAACACGAGCGTCGCTTGCACCCTCCCACCAAACGTGGCGCTGCTTGGTCCAGCATCATGAAGGATTCGGAGGGGTGGGAGAGCGGGGAGTGGAGAAAAACTCAGACGTGAGCCTCTCCCCGGCACACGGCCTCAGACAATCGAGGCACCCGCGGACGGCATCCTCCACTGTTCCAACCGCCAAGCCTCGCGATGCCCTCCCTGCGTCCACTCCAAATCGATGGGAAACCCGATTCCCAATCCCAAGTCCGAACGACGGTGATATCACCGAGGGCAGGTCGCCCGCAAACACCCACCCATCCAGCCACGGATCGACACCCGCACAGCGCCAGAAAACCCTTGCCATTCCAGGGCCTGACGCGGATTCTTTCACCTGTCGTCACCACCTGATATCACACCTGGAGGTGCTACGAACCAATACTGTTCGCCCAACCACTGAGGCTATTCGCGATGAGTCCTGAAGACACAAGCCCACAGCCGAGCATTGCTGGGCGTGTTGTTTCTGGTGTGGCTTTCGTGGCAGTCGTTTGCGGCATCTTTGCTCTTCGCGAGTTCAGTCGAGGGGTCGCCTCGTTCACCAAGGACACCTCTCAAGACAGCCCATTAGGAACCGCGATTTTCTTGTCTCTTACACTTGGGCCAGCCGTGGTCACCCTCATCGTTCCGCGACGTTCCATCGTGATGGTCGCTGGACTGTTCATGGTTCCCTTCATATTGCTGGCCGCACTCTACCTGCTGATTCCGCCCATTGGTATCGTTCTTCTGTTACCTCCGTTTGTGTGGTATCGGACGGTGATGCGGCCTGTTTTAGCCCAGCCTCTCTACCCATGAAGAAGGCCACACCCCCAACGAAGGGCGAACCCCGAGTTAGCTTGGGTCGCGAGCGCACCGGAGCTAAGGGTTGTTGAACGGGCCCGTGGTGGCGTTACCGGCGCAGGTAGCCGGAGCTTTGGAGGAGCGTCGCTGCGGTTGAGAAGTCCTTTTGAGTGCCTGAATGCAGGGAGCCCGTGACACGGGGCGTGGACTCCTGACTCGGCGAGGAACTGAGGTGGGATGAGGGGGGCGGAGTGGGTCCTCGCGGACAAGTGGGACGATCATAGTCCGTTCCGACCAGGGGTGGTAGGGCCCTGCTGTGCGGGGCCCATTTGTCTGTGGGCGGAGGGGGTGGGGAGTTTGGGTGGGATGAGGGAAATTGGCGAACCAAGGGTCCGAGGCGTTGTTTTGGGGATTTTGCAGGTCGCTCAACCCAGCCCGGTCCGCCCAGCGGTCGGACCCCACCGCGGCTGGCGCTGCGGGCGGACCCCAACGCACCTTGTCAGAGCTGCCGCAGTTCCCGCAGGGGAATGAGATTGAGAAGCTCAATCTCGACGGCGTGTTTTTTCTCCGGCTGGATCTCGACCACGGTGACGCTGCCGTACTCGATGTTGAAATGGGCCATGCGGGTGAGCGGCAGCTCCAGGAGGAGGCCGAGAATCACGCGGATGATGCCGCCATGACAAAACACGGCGACTTGCTTGTGCGGGTTGTCGTGGAGGATTTTCTCCAGGCTGGGCTGGACCCGGTGATACAGGCTTTCGGCGGATTCGCCGTTCGGGATCTCGCCCTTGTCCATGATCTCCAGCCAATCGAAGGCGCTGACGCCAAACTGCTCCTGCACGCCTTCCCATCGGTAGCCGGTCCAGTCGCCAAAATCGACTTCGCGCAGGCTCGGGATGATGACGGGCTTCAAGTCGCGGCGCTCGATCAGCGGGGCCATCGTTTGCTTCACCCGAATCATCGGGCTGGCATAGACGGTGTCGATCCGGGTGTCCTCCAGCCAGTCGGCGACGGCCACGGCCTGATCGTGGCCGAGTGGCGACAACTCCATGTCGATGCGGCTGCCGCCGAAGACCTTGTGGTAGCGCTCCTCCACCTCGCCGTGGCGGATGAGGTAGAGCTGGGTGGGGTGGTTGGGAAGATGGGGTCTCAAGATGAGCCACTATGCGCACGGAGCCGGGTCGGACCATGGAAAAGTGGAAGGCGGCGGGAAACTACTCCCCCACCTGCCACGCCTCGTCGAAGAAATCCGCAGCCACCACTTTGCCAGCACGCTCGCCATCGGGCGGAACGGTGATGTCGAGAATGGCCCAGTCGGGGAGCTTTGGGTTTTGCAGGGAGTTTGTCCGGTCATGCGCCTCGCGGAAGGTGAGCCCCGAATTGAGGATGATCGTGCCCCGAGGCTCCAGGGGATTCGGACGGACCATCACCGGGACGTGGGTGGCGCCATCCACCTGGGTCGATCCCAGAATCAGCGCCTCCTTGGACCAACGGAACGGCAGCTTCTGCGTGCTGGTCGCGCCGAGCATTTTTGCAATCAAGGGATTGGATTTCGAGTCGCCCCACAGCACGAGGGTGAATCTCTGCATGTCGTCCTGAGTGACATCCCCAGCCCGCTTCACCTGCACGTCTCCGCGCATGAGCGCACGCCAGCGGGTCAGGAAGTGCTTCGACTCAGCCTGAACCCAGGCGTCCACCTTCGGGGATTCACAGGGTGCCTCAGGCAAGACGACCAGAAAGGGTCGTTTGAGGCTCTCTTCAATCGGTCCTGACTGATGGTGCCGCTTCTGCCATGCGGCCTCCGTTTTCGTCATGATGTCGCTGACCAGGCTCCATTGACCTGCGGTGTCTTTTCTCGCGTAAAAGCCCGAGCCTTCCAGCCGCTGACCGTCGATCTCCATCACGGTGGGATCTCCGGGCGGATGCAAGTCCACGGCGTCCACGTTCTTCGTCGTGACTTTCAGAACTCCATCGTCGCCGACCTCAGCCTCGACCCGGGTGTCTTCCCACGGAGTCTCCTGCGAAACCAGGGTCACCCAAAACATCCGGTGGTAGAGAAGCGACCGTGTCTGCAGCACGACCTTCTTCGGCATGGGATCGCGGCCCTTCGCGACGGCAGCCTCGATCTCCGCCTGCACCTGCTTGATCACTTCGGGGTGATACTTGTGGCCCATGCCGGGGCCGATGTGGTGCTTCAGCGTGTAGCCCTCCTTCGCGAGTGTTTCCTCCATGTACTCGGCTCCGTCGCGCTGCTTGTCCTCCTCGCCGCTGTAGGCGACGAGGGGCACGTTAAAAAAGTTCCGCGCGGCCACGGGGACGTCATACACGCCCCATAACTTTTCCTCATACCAGGGAGGCATTTGGTCGGGCGTGATCTTTTGATACCGCTTCACATCGACGAAGCCGGCTCCCGCGTGGACGCAGGCCCATTGATCCGCGTAGTGCGCGCCGATGTGCCAAGCACCGGCGCCGCCCATGCTGAATCCAGCGAGGGCGATTCGGTTTTCATCCACGTTGAAGCGTTTCTTCGCATCGTCACGCGCTTCAAAGACGTCCGTCTCGCCCGCGCTCTTCCAGCCGTTGCAGTAACGGCCGAAGGGATGGATCACGATTGTGCCCGCAGGCTGAAACTGCCCGGGCTTTTTGCCGTTCAACTTGCCCGCGATGAAATGCAGGTCGGTCGAGGTATCGCCGCGACCGTGGAGCCAGATCCACATTGGAACCGGCTTTTCCTTCTCGCCCCACTTCAAGCCCTCCGGCATCTCCACTGCATACGGCTGCGGTGAGCCATCGATCTCGGAGTAGAAGCCGAGCACCTTCCAGCCGGCAGCCTTCATCCACGGCGTTTCGTTCTTTTTCAAAGAAGCGATTCTCGACTCGGCCTCGTCCAGCAGCGTGTTGGCTTTTTTGACACCGTCCTCCGCTTTCTTGTCATACCACTCGTCGAACTCCAGCGCGTAGCGCACGGCCTTCAGGAAAATCGCCGCATCGGCCGAAAGCGCGTGGCCCTTGACCGCAGCGAAGACTCGGTCGAGTTCATCAAGCCGCGACGTGATCGCAGCTTCCTGCGCCTCGGAAAGCGGAGCCACCGGCTTGGGCGGGAGGATCTGCGGAATATCCGCTGCGACGGCGGGCAAAGCGAGACAGGATAGCAGAAGGCAGAGTCGAGTCATGAGGTGGATGGCAGGGTTGGAGTCGAGCCTTCAGGCGATCCGTGAGAACGATCAAAGGCCCTAGAACAAGGGAATCACGAACGAACTTCCGAGGATGTTCAGCGTGAATGGGAAGAGGTGGATCGACCCTCAAGTTTGGGCGTGTGGTGATCGGCCAAAGCCTTCACTCCAGCCGATCCACCGATCTCACTTACCCACGCAGTAGAGCTTGTCCTGAGTGCGGATGAAGAGGCAACCGTTGGCCACGGCGATGCTGGCGCGGACGCTGGAGGCATCTCCGCTCGGCTTCGACCCATTGCCCATCTCGGCTTTGTGGAGGAGCTTGAACTCCGTGCCACCGGCTGCGACCACGAAGACCTCACCCCAGAAATTGACACAGTAGATCTTGCCGTCGGCGACGGTTGGGCTGGCTTCGAACTTGGCCTTGCTGTCCAATTCACCCGTCCACACCACTTTGCCGGTTTGAGGTTCGAGGCAGCTCAGCGTGCGACGGTCGCTGTCGAGCACGTAGAACTTCCCATCGTAGTAGGCGGGTGTGGAGACGTCGCTGCTGGCTTCCTTCGCATCCGAAACCCAGGCGAGTTCCGCCTTGCCGCTGCCGCCGAGCTTCACGGCGTAAATAGGGTTCTTCTTTGGCGCGCAGGCGAGGGCGATGCCTTCCCCCGCGACGACACTGGGAACGAGGCGCCAGTGGCCGATTTTTTCTTCGTTCCAGGTGGCCCAACGCCAGAGTTCTTCGCCCGTGTCGGCGTCGTGCCCGGTGATGGCATCTCCACCGACGATGAGCAGCACACGCTTGCCGTCGTGCTCATGGATGACGGGTGAGGAAAAGGCCTCCAGGCTCTCGCCAACCGCCTCTGAAGGGCGCTTCACCTTCCAAAGATCCGCTCCAGTCGCCGGATCCAGCGCGAGGATGTAGGAGGACATGTCCTTGCCAGGAGTGCCTTTGGGGAAGCCTTGGAAGTCGAAGGTTTCGTCGCGTTGCAGCACCTGAATGTAGAGCTTGCCGCCGTCGAGAAGGGGGCTGGAGCCGTAGGTCCACTGCGTGGCAAAGGCACCGTGCGTCTCGCTGAGGTCCCGCTTCCACTTCTCGTTGCCATCGAGGTCGAAACAGGCGGCAACCGCGTTGGCGAAGAGGAAGACCACGCGCTCGCCATCGGTCGAGGGTGCGGGTGAGGCGAGATTGCTCTTGTTGTCCCACTGCAGCCCACCTTCGGAGATCACCTTCCTCCACAATTCCTTGCCTGAATTTGCATCATAGCACAGGCCAACGAGTTGTTGCTTGTCCTCAATGGGGGCGGTCAGGAAGACCTTGTCGCCCCAAACGGCCGGCACCGAGGCCGAGATTCCCGGCACATCGGCCGCCCACTTCACATTCTCCGTTTTGGAAAACGACGCCGGCAAGCCTGTATCTGGAGCTGTCCCGTTCTGAGCGGGTCCTCGAAAGTTGGGCCAGTTCCCCGCAGAAACGGTGGCGGCGAGCACAAATGGAAGAGACAGGGCGATGAGGGTGAATTTCATGACAATTGAGTGGGAAGTAGATCCAAACGATTCCTGAGCCGTTTGTCTAGCTTGCAGATTGCGCGATCCACGTCCCGTACTTGTTGCATGGCAAACGAGGTGCCACTCTAGGCGCTTTCGCAGATCTTCGCTCTCTTCGAATCACTCGCAATGGAACCCTCCCCCCTGACTCTCTGGCTTTGGACGGTCGGTTGTGTCGCGGGCCTCGCCGCCGGACTGGTAGCTCATCTCCGCCTCCATCCGATGCGGCAGATTCTTTCCGACGCCTGCGAGTTCCTCTACCTCCACAGCTGGCTGGTGGGGATCAGCGGAGCCAGTATCCTGCTGGTCACGGTTTGGGGAGTTCCCCCGATGCTGCCGGGCGAGGGAGTTCACGACCTTTGGAATTGGCAAGACTGCGCCGGTCCCTTGATCATGGACGTCGCTCTCAAAACGGCGATCCTTTGGCACGACGCCATCCCTGCCTGGCCCCTGTGCCTGGTTCTGCCTCTGGGCTTCACCTACTTGCTGAAGCGCATCACCGCCCGCCCCTACCAGTACGGTGATCGAAAACTCTCCCTGATTGAGCAGCGGATCCTTCTCGTCGTCACGTCCTTTGCATGGATCTGGCTGCTCCTCGAAATCGTCGCCGCGAGTGGTGGCGTCAGTTTCCTCACGGAGGGCCTTCGTCAGACGGGCCGCCTGCTCTACTCGGCCCTCGGCGCTGCCGTCTTCCAAGTTTGGATGGTCAGGCTGGCCATCCGCTGGGAAGAACCGGTCGAGCCGAGTGTGGCCAGAGATGCGACAGAGGCCCTCGATCAAACCCTTCGTCGCTGGCGCGAGTGCCTGGCATTGAGCGTTTTCAATCTTCTCTGGATGACATGGCTCACGTTCCGACCCGATGTTGCCACGCGCCCCGTCGGATGGGTGCTCTTGGAGCTGCTGCTGTTTTTTGCGCCCCTGCCAGTGGCCATTGGACGTTTTCGCGGCTCATGGCTGGGCTACGGTGCCGCGTGCATGACCGCGCTGTACCGGGCCGGACTCCACCTCTTGGGCGTTTTCGTCACCTCCGTGGCCCTGCTGCTTCTGATCGTGTATGCGAGCGGGATTTTCATGGATGTCCTCGGGGATGGCTGGGGAAGGATGATCGTTGTGCCGCTCCATGCATTGGCAGTTGCGACCCTTCGCATTTGGCTTTTGCTGGCGGCCGTCCTCACGCTTCTCCGGCATGGCTTCCGCACATCCCTCTCTACGCCCTCCCCTCCCTGAGCCCGTCTTCATGTCTGAGAGCCATCAACTTTCCTCTGCCGAGATCGCCAAGCGCGCCAAGTCCAATCTCGCCATCGCCCTTTCCTGCCTTCCCAAGGAGCGCCGCGAGGACATGATCTCGTTTTACGCCTTCTGCCGAATCGCCGACGACATTGCCGACAATCTGGAGACGCCGGCTGATGAGAAGAAGCGCCAACTCGACGAGTTGCGGAAGATCGTGACCAACGGAGAAGCGGTCGGAAACCCCGTTCTCGACGAGGTGGTGCAGTTGTCGCCCAAGTACGGGTTTCCCCGTGCCTGGCTGGGCGAAATCGTCGATGGCGTGGCCACAGACCTCGATCAAGTCCGCTACGAAACGCTCGATGACCTGCTGGCCTACTGCTACAAAGTCGCCTGCGTGGTCGGTCTCGTCAGCATCGAGATTTTTGGACATCGGCACCCCGATACCAAGAACTATGCCGTCAACCTCGGCTACGCTCTCCAGATCACCAACATCATGCGAGATGTGGGTGAAGACGCCGCCGAGGGCGGTCGCATCTACCTGCCACTGGAAGATCTCGAGCGGTTTGGCGTGACTGAAAAGGAGATCCTCGAAGGTCGCCATTCTGATCGATTCGTCCGCTTGATGGACGCCCAGTATGGGCGGGCCAAGCAGTTCTACCAGCAGGCCAGCGAATCTCTTCCCACCGTGGACAAGCCCTTCATGCTCCCCTCCGAAATGATGGCGAAGATCTACTCCGAGATCCTCCACAAGCTCAAGCGCACCGGCTACCCCGTTTTTTCGGGACGTTGCCGCCTACACCCGATGAGAAAAGCCGCAATCCTGACCACCTACATGCTGCGCGGCTGGATTGCCCGCTTCTGAGGAAGCAAAAGGCAAAAAATCGACCCTTGGGTGAACACAGCCCAAGCCTTTCCCGTCTATCCACTCGTACGCAGATCGAGATGGATCAGCGTGTCCGAGCCACTCAACGACAGAAAGTTAGGATTTCAGAAACAACTTGAAACTGTCATAAATTTAAGAACAGTTAACTAAACGCCATGAAAACGATCTCCCGATGCCTTCTCCGGTCCGCCGGACCATGGAGCCTCGCGCTCGCGCTGGCCGCCGGGGTCGTTCCCGGCGCCGCTTCCGCCCAGCAATACAGTCAGGAACCCTACTATGGCTACGGGCAGCAGCCGTCTCAGGGCTATCAGCAGTCACCGCAATACCAATACCCCCCGGGTTACAGCCAGCCGCAGCCGGGATATTCGTATCCCCAGCAGGGCTATGGACAACCCGGCTCCAACTACGGTGGCCAAGAGTATGTGACCCCATGGGAGTTCCTTCCCATCTTCGGGCGTAAACTCAGTGAGACCTTTCGGAAGCTCTTTTATGGAGATGGCCAGAGCTCGCAGGACTATTCGGGCTACTACAATCAACAACCGCCCGGCATCAACAATGGCCAGAGCCTGAACCAACCCCCACCGGGTTACGGCACCCAACAGCCTTACTCCCAGCAACAGCAGCCCTACTACCAACAGCAGCCTCAAGCGCAGGCCCAGCCCCGGTACACCTATCCGCAGCAGTCGTCGGCACCACCCTCCTCGTCGACTCCTCGCTACAGCACTCCGCCGCCACCCAAGTCCACCACGCCAGCCCCCTCCACGCGGAGTTCGGCACCCAAATACACGCCGTCGAAGCCCAGCAGCCCAGCCCCTTCGACCAAATCCACGCCGCCGTCGAAGCCCAAGGTCACCGAACCCAAGCCCAAGGTTTACGATTCACTCTCGGACACCAAGCCCGACAACACCTTCCCGCTTCCGGGCCCAACGCCAACGCCCCCGAGGGAAACCTACACGCCTCCGTCCAGCCCTTCGTCGTCTTCAGCCGATGGCGGAGGCAGTGGAAACTTCCTCAAGGGAAAGAAGACCAACAAACCTGGTCGGGTCGTGAGCCCCTATCCTCCGTATCAAGAACTGGACGTCACTGGGCTTTCCAGCGGGTCTCTCGCCTTGGATCCCACAACCCAAAAAGTTTTCGAGGTTCCTTAACTCCCGCCGGAACGTATACAATCTCAGTTGCGCGCCCAACCTTCCCGTGAAGGTTGGGCTCTTATGTTCTCACTCTCAGGTAAAACTGCCGTCGTCACCGGAGGCGGCTCCGGCATCGGACAAGCCATCGCCATCGCCTTTGCCAAACAAGGTGCCCATGTCGAAATCCTCGACCTCAAACAAGAGGACGCAGACGCCACCGCCCAACAGATTGCCAACACCAACGGGTCCGCCCACGCAAGCGCCTGCGATGTGGGCGACGGTGCCACGGTGAATGGCGTGTTCGATGATGTCCTTTCCCGCCGGGGACAAATTGACATCCTCGTCAACAACGCCGGCATCGCCCACATCGGCACCGCCCTCACCACCACCGAGGAAGATCTCGACCGACTCTATCGAGTGAACGTCAAGGGCGTCCATCACACCACTCAGGCTGCCCTCAAAGACATGACGCAACGCACACACGGCGTCATCCTCAACATGTGCTCCCTCGCGGCACAGATCGCCCTCGCAGACCGCTATGCCTACTCCATGACCAAGGGAGCCGTCATGATGATGACACTCACCACGGCCAAGGACTTCGTGGATCAGGGCATCCGCTGCAATTGCATCTGCCCCGCACGCGTCCACACGCCCTTCGTCGATGGCTACCTCGCCCGCACCTATCCCGGTCAGGAAAAGGAAATGTTCGACAAGCTCAGCGCCGCCCAGCCGATCGGTCGCATGGCCAAGCCCGAGGAAGTCGCAAACCTCGCCGTCTATCTCTGCAGCGACGAAGCGTCCTTCGTCACTGGCTGCGCCTACAGCATCGACGGTGGCGCCATGAATCTGCGCTGATCAGACCTACTTCTTGATCAAGCGGTAGAGCAGCAGGAGCACAATGGCACCGCCGGTGGCGATCCCGATGCTGGGGAGGTTGAACCCGGACACATCGCCGATGTTCAAAAACTCACGACCAATCCAGCCGCCGAGCATCCCACCACCAATCCCAAGAAGGATGGTCATAAAAAAGCCGCCGGGATCTCTCCCTGGCAGAAGAAATTTTCCGAGTATGCCCGCGATGAGCCCAACAATGATCCAAGTGAAGATTCCCATAACAGATCAAGCGTAGGAAGCAGCCGTCCCAAACGTCAATGCCTAATTCTGAATCCCTCAGACCACTTCGAGCACCTTTTCCAAGTGCTGATCAGGCTTCACCTTCGGGAACACGGCCTTGATCTTGCCCTCGGGATCAATCACGAATGTCGTGCGCTCGGTGCCCATGTAGGTCCTTCCATACATGCTCTTCTCCACCCAGACGCCATAGGCCTCGACGATCTTCTTGTCCTCGTCGGAGAGGATCGGAAAGGGCAGTTCGTGCTTCTTGATGAACTTTTCGTGACTCTTGATCGAGTCGATGCTGACCCCAAAGACCTTCGCCTTCTTCGAAATCGTCTTCCACCCATCCCGCAGGGCGCAGGCCTGCTTCGTGCACCCCGGCGTGTCGTCCTTCGGATAAAAGTAGAGAACCACCGTTTCTCCCTTCAGATCCGAAAGCTTCACTTTGGATCCCGCTTCATACCCACCTCCAACGACCAAGGCATTGAACGAAGGGGCTTTCTTTCCGACAACAGGTTGAGTGCTCATGTGAGATCCGTTTACGCCTCAGTTCTTAACGGAGTTGCCTGACTTTGGTGCCGCCCGTCGAAGCGACTCCATGTGGTAATCGAACCAAATCGGCTCCATGCGCGCGATCATCTCCGTCCGCTGATGACCAAGCCCTTCGAGCTCGATGTAGGTGTGGTCGATGTGGAGATCGAGCAACGCTTGATGAAAGTTCCGCACGGTTGGCAAGTGCCCGCCATCCGTCGTTCCGCAGGCAATCTGAATGCGCAGCTTTCCACGAATCGCCTCCTGATTTTTCTTCAGCAGCTCGAAAACGTCATTGTCCGCGTAGTTCTGCCGATCCGGCCCGAGATAGCTGTTGGGATACTCGGTCGGATTGGAAGGATCGTAGCCTTCCAGCGTTGCCGGCACATTGCCCGCCTGGCAAAACAGGGAGCAGAAGAGATCCGGATATTTCACCGCCAGCCGGGTCGATCCTCGACCGCCCATTGAAAATCCTTCAATGCAACGGCCATGCCGCGCCGCGATAGTGCGGTAGGTCTTGTCGATGAATGGGATGAACTCCTTGATGAACATCGTCTCGATGGGGAACCGCCCGTCAAAACTGTCCTTGTAGAAGGTGCTCTTGCCCCCATTCGGAAGCACCATGATCACCGGCTGCCAACGACCGCTCAAGATCCCCTCGTGCAGCACCTTCACGTCCTCGAAGCTGTGGAACTCATTCCCGCCGTTGCCGTGGAGGTTGTAAATCACCGGATAGCGCTCCTCCGGGGCCTCCGTGTAACCCGGCGGCAGGTAAATGCAGTAGCCCACCTCTTCTCCTGCCGCATCGCTGTGAAATGTCTGGTGCGTCACCCCCTCGGGAAGTGGCAGCACCTTTTCAGTCGGCTCGTTGACCCAGACAATGGAGGGCCCGGTCGAGGCTGTAGAATCCTTCTTCTTTTTGTTCTTGCCCTTTTCCTGACCTATGACCGAACTCGAAAGCACAGTCAAAATCAGGATCGACGATACCATCCGAAACTTTGTCATAATCCGCTGACTCCACCACAAGCCGAACAGAAACGCAACATCCCGACGTTTGATCGTGTGGGCCAATTGTTCTTGCCTCCCTACCCTTGAGGCCGCTACAAACCCTTTGCGCCCAACCCATCACCATGAGCATTCTTTCCCGCGAAGCCACCGTCGCCAAACCCGGATTCAATCGTTGGTTCGTCCCGCCTGCCGCCATCGCCGTGCACATGTGCATTGGCCAAATCTACGGCTTCAGTGTGTTCAAAGTGCCCCTTTCCCAGGCGCTCGGTGTCACCGGTCCCGTCGAAGGCGACTGGTCGCAGGCGGATGTGGGCGTCGCCTACATCATTGCGCTCGCCATGCTCGGCTTTTCCGCCGCCTTTCTCGGAAAATGGGTCGAGCATTCAGGTCCGCGCCTGACCATGATCGCCGCCGCGATCTGCTTCTGCGGAGGCTTGGGCATTTCGTCGATCGCCGTGAGTTCCCACCAGCTTTGGCTCCTGTACGTGGGTTACGGACTGGTCGGTGGCGTGGGACTCGGGCTTGGCTACATCGCTCCCGTTTCCACATTGGTGAAGTGGTTTCCGGATCGGCCCGGCATGGCCACGGGAATGGCCATCATGGGTTTTGGTGGCGGCGCTCTCGTGGGAGCGCCCCTCGCTCAGGAACTGATGAAGCATTTTGCCACCGACAGCTCGGTTGGTGCCTCCAAAGCGATGCTCGTGATGGCTGCCCTCTACGGCCTCTGGATGCTCATTGGAGCCATCATCGTCCGTGTTCCGGCCAAGGACTGGAAGCCCGAGGGCTGGGAGCCGAAGGAGCACATCAAGCCGCTGATCACCAATGCCAACGTCTCCGTCGATACCGCTTGGAAGACGCCGCAATTCTGGCTGCTCTGGCTCGTACTTTGCCTCAACGTCACCGCTGGCATCGGCATTCTTGGGCAGGCCTCACCGATGATTCAAGACATGTTCAAGGTGACCCCAGGGGCGGCCGCTGGATTTGTCGGCCTGCTTTCCATCGCCAATATGGCGGGTCGCTTCATCTGGTCCTCCACCTCCGACTTCACTGGGAGAAAGGGCGTCTACTGCATCTACTTCATCCTCGGTGCTGTCCTCTACTGCGCGGTGCCTTGGACTCAGGGAACCGGCAATCTGGTGCTCTTCATCGTCGTGACCGCCGTCATCATCTCCATGTACGGCGGCGGGTTCGCCACGATCCCCGCCTACCTGCGCGATCTCTTCGGCACCTATCAGGTCGGAGCCATTCACGGTCGCCTCATCACGGCCTGGTCCGCAGCGGCGATCATTGGCCCCACCTTAGTGGACCGAATTTCAGAGGCCAAAAAGAACGCCGGTCTGCCACCCGAAGAGACCTACAACTTCACCCTCTACCTCATGGCGGGACTCTTGCTCGTAGGGCTTGTGGCCAACCTCTTGGTCCGTCCGGTCGATCCCAAACACCACGTCCTGAAACTCGACGCCTGATCACACTCGCACTCTCGACCCCATTCCCATGAACGCCGTCAAACTCGCCATCGTCTGGATCCTCGTCATCGTTCCTCTTACCTGGGGCGTCGTGAAGTCCGTCCAAAAGTCGCTCCCGCTGTTCCAGATGGAAAAACCCGTCTAAGGTCCAGCGTGTCTGACGCGCGCTTTGATCCCGACTTCACCATCCTCGAGGAAACCGGGGACTACATCGTCGTGGACAAACCGGCGCCCCTGCAAGTGCACCCCAAGGTGCCCGGCGGACCACCCACCCTCTGGGACGGGCTGAAAGACCTCCTCGCCTTCGAACTCGCCAACGGCGGCCAAGTTTCCATCATCAACCGTCTCGACCGCGAGACCAGCGGCGTCACCCTCGTCGCCAAGCATTCGGCCGCCGCCCGCACCTTCGGCATCGCCATGATGCAGCGGGCCTTCCACAAGACCTACCACGCCATCGTCCTCGGCTGGCCGGATTGGGAAACCATGGACCTCGACGCACCGATCCGCCGCAAAGGCGAGTTCACCGACTCGCCCATCTGGGTCAAACAGATCGTCCATCCCGAAGGCGCTCCCTGCCAAACGAACTTCCGCCTTCTCAAACGCAGCATGCTTCGCGATCAACGGGTCGCCCTCGTCGAAGCCCGGCCCATGACCGGGCGTATGCATCAGCTCCGCGTCCACCTCGCCCATCTCGGGCACCCCATCCTCGGCGACAAGATCTACGGCCCCGACGAGACCTGCTACCTCGACTTCATCGAGACCGGCTGGACGCCGGACCTCGAACGGCGACTCCTCCTCGACCGCCAAGCCCTCCACGCCAGCCAGCTCTGCATCGACAGCCCCGATCTCACCCGAACCTGGACCGCCCCGATGCCGCCATCCCTCGCGGCCATCATCGATTGATCTCAGAGATCGGGAATCCGACCTGCGTGGGCTCAGGCCGAAGCAAGACGTGTCGTTGGCCCACAAAAAAAAGAGGGACACCTTTCGGCGTCCCTCTTCGTGGTTGATTTGGATGGGGTGAAGCCAGGGCAGCTTAGTTGCCGCCTGGACGCCATTCTTCGGTGGCGAACTTGAAGGCTTGCTCCAGTCCGACGAGGTCGGTGCTGGGGCGAAGGGCTTCGAAAGCTTGGCTTTCTTTCTGAAGCTCGGCTTCGCTGTAGCTCATCGCCTTGACGGAGAGGCCGATGCGGCGCTCCACCTTGTCCACCTTGATGACGCGGGCTTCCACATCGTCGCCGACGTTGAGCACGTCCTTGACCTTGGCCACGTGATCTTCGGAAAGCTGACTGATGTGCACGAGGCCATCGATGTCGTCTTCCAGTTCCACAAAGGCTCCGAAGCTGGCGATCTTGGCGACCTTGC
Source organism: uncultured Verrucomicrobiales bacterium (assembly GCA_963976915.1). Lineage (GTDB taxonomy): Bacteria > Verrucomicrobiota > Verrucomicrobiia > Verrucomicrobiales > Verrucomicrobiaceae > CAXBNA01. Next base: position 2,094 of record CAXBNA010000142.1, on the reverse strand, counting down.
CCTTCACGACATCGCCGACCTTGAAGCGACCGTCGATCTCCGACCATGGGTCGGTCTCGAGCTGCTTCATGCCGAGGCTGATGCGCTGGTTGGCCTTGTCGATGCCTAGGACGACGGCGTCCACTTCGTCGTTCTTCTTCAGAAGCTCGGACGGGTGGTTGATCTTGCGGGTCCAGCTGAGGTCGGACACGTGGATCATGCCATCGATGCCATCTTCCAGTTCCACAAAGGCACCGTAAGCGGTGAGGTTGCGGATCGGGCGTTTGATCTCGGTGCCAATTGGGTAGCGGACGTCGATGTCGTCCCAAGGGTTCGTGTCGAGCTGACGCACGCCGAGGGAGATCTTGCGCTCTTCCTTGGAGATGCCGAGAACAACGGCTTCGATTTCCTGATCGACGCTGAGCACGTCCGAAGGACGGGCGATGCGCTTGGTCCAGGAGAGCTCGGAAACGTGGACGAGGCCTTCGACGCCTTCTTCCAGTTCCACGAAGGCACCGTAAGCGACGAGCTTGGTGACCTTGCCCTTGACGTTCTGACCGACAGGGAAACGTCCTTCGATGTTCTCCCATGGGTTGTCCTGAAGCTGCTTGAGGCCGAGGGAAACGCGCTCTTTCTCGCGGTTGACCTCGAGGATCTGAACTTCGAGCGCCTGACCGATGCCGACCATTTCGGAAGGATGGTTGAGGCGGCCCCATGACATGTCCGTGATGTGCAGGAGTCCGTCCATGCCGGAGAGATCCACAAACACACCGAAGTCGGTGATGTTCTTGACGATCCCGGTGACCTTGTCGCCAGGGGTGACGCTTTCGAGGAACTTCTGGCGCTGTTCGGCGCGCTCGGCCTCGATGACTTCGCGACGGGAGAGGACGATGTTCTTCCGCTCGTCGTTGATTTTGACGATCTTGAATTCGTAAACCTTGCCGACGTACTCGGAGAGGTCCTTCGGCGGGATGATGTCGATCTGGCTGCCGGGGAGGAAGGCCTCGAAACCGACATTGACGGTGAGACCGCCTTTGACGACGCTTTTGATCTTGCCTTTGACCAGGCCGCCGTCGTGGAAGACCTTGACGATCTTGTCCCAGTTTTGCTTGTGGGCGGCTTTCTCTTTCGAGAGGACGACCATGCCTTCATCGTTTTCGAGGCGTTCGAGAAGCACTTCGACTTCGTCTCCGACCTGGATGTCTTCGTCCTCGAATTCGTTCGCGGGAATGGCGCCTTCGGACTTGTAGCCGATGTCCACCAGGACGACTTGGGGTTTGATCTCCAGGATCCGGCCGGTGACGATGGAACCTTCGGAGAGGGTGCGGAACGATCCTGCGATCATTTCCGCGAGTGTTGGGTTGCTCATTGAGAGTAGGGTTGGGAGCATTGCGGTTTGAACCAGCAGCGTCCCCCTGCTCAGTGGAGGCCGTGCCGACCTCCCTTCCAGCACCCGCACGGCGGGCCCGGAGAAAGAGGGCCGGTAAAGTGCGGGGTTTGCGCCTTTCTGCAAGAGGAAAGAATCGAGGCAATTCGATGCCCATGCCCCCTCGGCCGGGGCATGACCACCGAGGAGTGCCCCCAATGGATTCGTGCCTGAGACGGGAGTTGAGCCCATCAGCGCGGATGTCGCAGTGATTGGGAGTCGGGATTTTGTGGCATCACAGGTCGGGTCGGAGGGGTCAGGTGGAACCACGACCCGGCGAAATCGGAGGCGAGGGGGTTGCATCGCTGGAGCTGACAACGCTGAGTTGCGCAGCCTCAGGAATCTGCAGGTGGAGCCGATGACGACACCTGTCGAGGGAACGCGGTGTCTGTGAACGGGTGGCCAACGCTCACTTGGAACTCCTCAACCATGTTCAATGGCCAGGGAGAGCAGGCGCAACTTGCCTTGGCCCGTGCAGTGACATGGCGTCACCTTGCCCGGCCCACCATCAAACAGGTCGTCGAAGGGGAGTAGAGGTAGCCGATACCGAAGTCGAGAGTGGGGATGCGACCCGCTCCGGCGCGGTAGGCATTCACCAGATCGGACTGATGATGTTCGTTGAAGATGGTGAGCGTGCCCTGGTAGTTCCCGTAGAGGCGGAGGTCCCAGCCTTTTTGGCCACAGTAGCG
>CAXBNA010000141.1:0-16930 GCA_963976915.1 uncultured Verrucomicrobiales bacterium | reverse complement strand
ATGTCCGGGTTGGCCTTGCCGGTGGGGATGTCGAGCGGTTTGCCAAAGCTGACGGTGATCGGGTCGGCGGGATCCAGATTCAGGACCTTGTCGTTCTCGACATACACGCAGGGGACGCGGTCGCCGGTGGCGGGCATGAGGAAGCAGTAGTCAAACCCGATGGTCTGGGGGCCGGGTGCGATGCTTCCGTTCCAATTGAGGTCGCCATTGCCAAGGCCGAGGTGCCACTTTCCGACAACGCCGGTCTTGTAACCCGCTTTCTGGAAAACGGTGGCCAGCGTGGTGCGGCCGGGCTCAATGATCATCTTCTGGTCGCCCTTGGCGATGCCGGTGCCCGTCTGGCGCCAGGCGTGCTCACCCGTGAGCATGGCGTAGCGGGAAGGCGTACAGGTGGCGGAGGGACAGTGGCCGTCGGTGAAGCGGAGGCCCTCGGCGGCGAGCTGGTCGATGTTCGGTGTTGAGACGGCGGTGGCGCCGTAGCAGCTCACATCGCCGTAGCCGAGGTCATCGGCGTAAATGATGATGACATTGGGCTGCTCAGCTCCGAAAGCAGAGCCTCCGAGGAGGAGACTCAGGACGAAGCAGGCGATGAGGGCAGGAAATCTGGCGATCATGGGGCGATGGGAACGCAGGGAAGGGACGGAGCTTTCGGTGGATTTCAACCCTTGAGGTTCCAGATCGTCCCGGCGAGACCGAAATGAACCCTTACAAGATCAGCGGGACACTTTACGCGGTGCGATTCGTATGATTGGATGCACCCACCTCATGAGCTCTCCCGTCACCCTCCCCGTCATGCCCGATGAACACGGCCACTTTGGCCAATTCGGAGGCATGTTTGTTCCTGAAACGCTGATGGCGGCGCTGACGGAGCTCACGGCGGAATACGAGAAGGCCAAGGCGGATCCGGCGTTTCAGGCGGAGCTGGATCGATTGCTTCATGAGTATGTCGGTCGCCCCACGCCGCTGTACTTCGCTGAGCGCTGGACGGAGAAGCTGGGCGGCGCGAAGGTCTACCTGAAACGCGAGGACCTCCTCCATACAGGAGCGCACAAAATCAACAATGCGCTGGGTCAGGCACTGCTGGCGCTTAGGCTTGGGAAAAAGCGAATCATCGCGGAGACGGGAGCAGGTCAGCACGGTGTCGCCACCGCGACCGTGTGTGCCCGGTTTGGATTTGAGTGCACCATCTACATGGGCGCGGTGGATATGGAGCGGCAGGCGCTCAATGTGGCGCGGATGCGCTTTCTCGGGGCCAAGGTGGTGCCGGTGACGGCTGGGCAGGCAACGCTCAAGGAGGCGGTCAATGAAGCCATGCGCGACTGGGTGACGAATGTGCGGACCACGCACTACATCCTCGGGTCTGCGCTCGGGTCGCATCCGTTCCCGATGATGGTGCGCGATTTTCACCGGATCATCGGCGTCGAAGCCAGGCGGCAGATCTTGGAGCGCGAGGAACGTCTGCCCGACCTGCTCGTGGCCTGTGTCGGCGGTGGCAGCAACTCGATCGGCCTTTTTCATCCATTCCTCAACGATCCCGATGTGCGCATGGTCGGCGTGGAGGCTGGCGGCGATGGCATCGTGCCTGAGCGTCACGCGGCGCGCTTCCAAGGGGGTCGACTCGGCGTGCTTCAGGGCACCAAGACCTACCTGCTCGCCAATGACGATGGTCAGATCGAGCTGACGCACTCCGTCAGCGCGGGGCTCGACTACGCGGCGATTGGTCCCGAGCACGCCTGGCTGCATGACTTGAAGCGCGTCGAGTACACGTATGCGACCGATGCCGAGGCGCTGGATGGGTTTACGGAACTGTCGAGCGTGGAGGGCATCATCCCTGCATTGGAAAGCAGCCACGCCATTGCCGAGGTGAAGAAGGTTGCGCCGAAGATGGCGAAGGATCAAATCATCCTCGTCAACCTCTCCGGTCGAGGAGACAAGGACGTCGCCCAAGCCGCAAGGCATGTGTTTGGGGAAGAGATGAAGTTTTGATGGAACCGAATCCGGCCAACCCCATCTCGACCGACCTGAGGCAGCTTCGCAAGCTGCTGCGGGAGACGATTGGTGGAAAACTGCCGAAGGAGGCGCGGGATCTCAAGATTCTGAATCTCGCCTGCGGGGCCTGCGACGAAGCGGAAGCGCTGATTGACGTGGGTCGGGATCTCACGGGCGGTGGCAGCGTGGAGATGGTGGGGGCGGACATTCGCATTCGGGAGGTGCTGGAGGCTCGGAAGAAATTCGCGCATCTGCCTGCGGAGTTCCTTTTGGAAGACGCCACGAAGATTGGGGCTCACAAAGAATTGGGCGACGACTTCAACCTGCTCTTCATGCGCCATCAGAACTACTGGCACGGGCGCGAGCTGTGGAAGAAGATCTTCGACGAAGGCCTCACGAAGCTGGATGACAACGGCTTGATGGTGATCACCAGCTACTTCGACAAGGAGCACCGCCTCGCCCTCGAAGCCCTGCAAAAACTCGGGATGGAAGTCGTCGAAAACCGCCGCAACACCACGTCCCGAGCCCTTCCGACCCAAGGCAAATCCGTGGACCGCTGGGTGGCGGTGCTGCGGAAGAAAGTGTGAGTTGCTGTTGTGGCGGCGGCTACGGGAAGGTGATCTCGACGCGGTTTGGGTGAAGGTGCGTGCGGCTCCGTTGTTTTCAACGTTGGTGGGGACGACGGGCATCCAGTTGGGAGGGCTGAGTTGGCTGGCGGAGAACAGGGTGTAGGTGCGGCCAGGAACGATGGGTTGAATCTGGATCTCGAGGCTGCCAGGAGCAGGGGGCTCGGGATCGACATTGACGACGAAGCGGGATGCGGGATCCGTCGGGTCAAGACCGGCGATGTACTTGAAGTAGTTGTTCTGGCCGGTGCCGGTGGGATCAGCGTCGGGAGCGGCGAGGGGGTTGTCGGGGCCGAAGTACAGATTCTGCCAATCGTCAGGCAGTGCATCTCCCGGATAGGTTCCGGGGATCGCATTGATCACCGTGGTCTGGGTCAGCGCGAAACGCCCGTCGTAGTCGGCGCGAATCTGAGCCAGCGTGTCTGCATCCACCGCATCCGCCTTCATGAGCCCGGAGGCACTGATGGAGGTGATTGGACCCAATTCGATGCTCCACGAGACGGAGTTGGGGTCGACGGCAAAACTCGTTGAGTCATCGAGAACCAGAAAAGAGGCGAGCTGAAGGGTGCCGAGTTCTGGAATGTTGCCGGGAGCTACGGGATAGATGTGGAGGTTCTGAATCTCGTAGAGAGGCCCGATGAAGCCGCTCTTGGCGAGGTAGGGGCCGCCCGCGGACGAGCTCGCGGGTGAACCGAGACTCGCGGCTTGAGAGTAATTCGTGCTGGCCGACGACCCGCCTGCCGCGGCGAAGATGGAAGCCGTGTTTGAGTAGTTGGCGCTGCTGCTGGCCGCCATGGCCGGGGCGGCCAGCAGCATTGCGAAGAAGGGGAGTAAGGTCCTGCGGTTCATGGTGTCTCCTCGGGTTCTGGGGTTGCCAATGTCCATCAGGGCCGCACGTAGAGGTGCAGCTGCTGAGGCTGACGGTAACGGAATCCGCGGTCGGTGATGGAGGAAACGTTGAAAATGCCCGCAGAATGGGAACCTGCACCACCCCAAAGGAACATTTCAGTCCCGAGCCAGAGAGCGGAGCCCATGCCGAATGGAGGACCTCCCGTCAGAGAGAGGCTGCCAACCCACGCATCCGCCACTGGATCGTAGATGCCCCCGCCGGGCACCACGAGAGAGGTGCCGCCTCCGGGATTGGGGTAGCTTACACCGCCGAACAGGATCAGTTTGGAGCCGGTCCAGACGGATTTGACCTGAAATGAGTTTCCGGCTGCAAACGGGTCGGCGAAGTCAGGTTGGCCAAAGGCAGAGATGGATTGCCAAGACTGGCTGCTTGGATCGAAGAGAGCCCCGAGTTTCCCATCGGGGGTGGAGCCATCCTTGACGACCAGCAGCTTGTTCCCGATCCAGTAGAGTTTTTCGATGCCATACAGGTCCACGTTGTCCTCGGGCTGCGGCTCTTGTAGCTGGACCCAGGTATCATCAGCAGGCGTGTAGCGCAGGAATTTGGGGAACCCGGCTCCACCCTGGATCACATACATGGCTGACCCTGTCCACGTGGCAACGGGGGACTCCAGGCTGAACAACTCGTTCGTGCTCCCCATGAGATCCAGATACTGATTGCTCAGCGTGGTCCATTCTCCGCTAATGGGATTGTACTTTTCGATCACGTCTGGAGATTCAGGTCCCGGTGCAGTATTGCTGCCGCCACAAACGATCATTTCGGTACCGGTCCAGACAGCTGCGTGCCCAGAGCGCGGACCCGAAGCAGGGCGAATCGCCATCCAATCGTCGGCAAAGGGTTCGTAGTGAGCTCCCGAGTTCAATGGTTCGGTCGTCAAGGTTGTTTCATTGTATGCCGTGCCGCCCCAGATCAGCATTTCTCCACCAGCCCAGACGGCGGTGTGCTGGGACCGCGGCGACGGCGCGCCCAATGACGGCATGGGGGTCCACTCTCCTGTGCTCGGGTCAAAGATCCCTCCGTCATTGTAGTATCCGTCCATTGAGGGAGAGGGACCTCCTCCGCTGGCCAGCGCATTCTGACCTCCCCAGATGATCACCTTCTCCCCGGTCCACACGGCTGTGTGGGCCACTCGTGCCGCTGGAGATCCATTTCGAATCAGAGTCCACCGGTTCGTCGTTGGATTGAAGCGTCCGCCAGTCTTCCTCCAAATGGGCTCTTCAGTGCCAAAGGCCATTGGGGAAGCCGCACCTCCCCAGACGATCATCTCCGTGCCGGTCCAACAGCCGTCCAGATTGGCGTCGTAGCGACTGGCAGGTCCGTCTTCAGCTACAATGGGTTCCCAACTGTCTGTCGAAGGATCATAAATGCCCCCCGCTTGGGAAGGACTCAAACTCGGAGGAGAAATGCTCGAAGCGCCTCCCCAGACGACCATTTTGCTGCCCGTCCATGCGGTCGTCGGGAAAAAGGACCCTGCGGGAGCGTTGATGGTCTCCATGGGTGCCCAACTGTTGGTGCCAAGGGTGTAGATGAATCCATCAGATGGAGTGTCCCCGAACATCGAGTCAAGACCGCTCCACAGAATCATCTGTGTCCCGGTCCAGACGACAGCCGCTCCTTCGATGATCAACTCTTCCTCTCCAGGGATGCGAGGAAGGGCGGCCCAAGAGTTCGTGCCAGGAAAGTAACGACCTCCCCTTGGTGTCTCCGGTGAAAAACCTTGGCTGTCCCACACGATCAAGCTGGAGCCGGTCCACGCGATTGCCGCTCCGGTTCGGGGTTCCGTCCAAGGCGCGGTGAAGGGCGTCCAGGTATCGGTGATGGGGTCGTAGAAGCCCCCATCCTTGTGGTAGGTGTTGATCGCAGCATCTGAGGAAGAGCCTCCGAAGACAATCATCTCGGTGCCTGTCCAGATGGCCTGATTGACGGCTCTGGGTGAGGGCGCATCGACCGTGGACAAGGGCGACCAAGTGTCAGTGGTGGGGTCATAAAGGCCTCCGTCGTTCAAGTAATTGAGCGTTCCGCCCGGGTCATTTGAATTCTGGTAGCCGCCGCCCCACACAATCATCTTGGATCCGGTCCAAGTGGCCACGTGGTAACGGCGGGGTGAAGGCGCACCTTCGGTGGACATGGGTGCCCAAACTCCTGTGGTCGGGTTGTAGCGGACGCCTCGGTTGATGTCCTGATAACTGCCATCGGTCGGGTTGCCATTCGAGATGTAGCCACCCCAGAAAATGGCTTCGGTTCCGGTCCAAACGGCACTGTGTCCGGCTGGGGCGCCTTCTCCCGAGAAGACCTCCGTCCAGCGATCGGGTGTCTCGAAGGCTTGATCGAGAGCGACGTAGCCTTCATCCAGAAGGGCTTGATTGGCGGGGTCGCCAGAGGCGATGATACCTCCCACGGGAACGGCACTGAGATTGTCTGCGGCGAGATTGCCCGATGCAGCCCCCGGGGCAAGTTTGGCTGCAGTGATGGAGCCGTCGGGGATATCACCCACTCCCGGAGCGAGTTTAGTGGCAGTGATGGAGCCGTCGGGCACGGTGGCCGCGACCATCGCGTAGCCGACGGAGGCGATGCGCTCGTCGGGGGTCAGTTGCTGCCAGCCGGCTGAGCCGTCATTGAACCACACGCGAAGGCGAACGTCTGGATTGTTGAAGACACTCGCGGGAATGGTCGTCATGTTCGTCACCGAGGCGTCGCCAAGCTGCACATCGTAGAGGCCTTTCACCACAGGAAGGGTGACCGCTGTCGCTGGCTCACCGGAAGCGGTGCCGTCGTTGCTCCAGAAGGTGGAGGTCCCGTCGCTGTTCACCAAGGCGAACTTGAACTGGCCGCTGCCCTCGAAATTGACTCCGTTCACGGCGATTCGCCCTTGGTACCTCAGCATCCCAGGCACCTGAGCGGATCCCGTTTGAATTAGGAGAAGGGCGGCCAACCCCAGGATCAAGCTCGTGACAGGTTTCAGTGTGTTCATTGCGTTCGTTTGCTTTTGGACTCGTTGTCCGGAGATGTTCAGTAGACGGGGCGGGGGGGCATGGGTCAAGCTTCAATGGCTTTGCAAGCGTGTGTGGGGCGATATCGCGACGAATGTCGTTTTGTCGAAGTCGCGCCAACGGCGATCCTGTGCTTCCCTGCCTGCCCTCCTTCTCTCTATGCTCTCTGTTTCCGATGTCAGCAAAACCTATGCCGGTCGCACGCTCTTCAGTGGCGTCGGCTTTCATCTTCAGCGTGGGGAGAAGATCGGCCTGATCGGGCCAAACGGGGCAGGGAAATCGACGCTGTTTTCACTGCTGATGGGCGTGGAGACGCCGGACTCGGGCGAGATCACGAAGGAACGGAACGCGCAGGTGGGGTTTCTTCCTCAAGAGAGCGCGCCGGTGGAGGATGTGTCGGTCATGGAGTTGGCGACCGGGCATCTGGACGAGCATCAGCGCTGGGAGGTGGAGCCGCTGGCGAAACGGATCCTCAGCGGGTTGGCATTTCGTGAGGCGGACTTTGACCGCTCCGCGAAAACGCTGAGCGGTGGCTGGGTGATGCGGGCGCATTTGGCGCGGCTGCTGGTGCAGCAGCCGGACCTGCTGCTGCTGGATGAGCCGACGAACCACCTCGACCTCGAATCGCTGCTCTGGTTTCAAGAGTATCTGCGGGGCTACTCGGGAGCGATTTTGATGATCTCGCACGACCGGGCATTCCTGAATCGCCTCGTCGGCAGCGTTTTGGAGATTGGTCACGGCAAGGTGACGCGGTACCGCGGGAACTACGACGACTACCTTCGTGAAAAGGCGGCGCGTGAGGAACAGCTTCTGCAGGCCTACGAGAATCAGCAGCGGGAGATCAACCGCATGCAGACTTGGGTGGACAAGTACAAGGCCAAAAACACGATGGCCAGCCGTGCGCAGGACAAAATGAAAATGATCGACCGGATGGAGAAGATCGAGGCTCCGGTCGCTGATGCGAAGACGGTGAAGTTTCGTTTTCCTCAGCCCAAACGCTCCGGTCAGCGGATCATCACGCTGAAAGGACTGGACTTCAGCTATGGTGATCTATCGGTTTACTCGGGCCTCGACTTTGAGGTCGAGCGAGGAGAGCGGATGGTCCTGGTCGGCCCCAATGGCGCGGGGAAATCGACGCTGCTGAAGCTTCTCGCAGGCGTGCTGGAGCCGCAGGGCGGGGTGCGGGACGTGGGGCACAATGTCGAGCTGGGTTACTTTTCCCAGTATCGCGGCGACACCCTGAACATGGAGCACACGGTGCTGAAGTCGGCGATGGAAGTGCCGTCCTCTCCTGGCGAGCAGATGACGCGGACGCTGTTGGGATCGTTCCTGTTCCGAGGCGAGGATGTTTTCAAGCCGGTCGCGGTACTGAGCGGGGGTGAAAAGTCACGGCTGGCACTGGTACGGCTGCTTCTGAATCCGCCGAATTTTCTCCTCATGGACGAACCGACGACGCACCTCGACATGGGCAGCATCGATGCGCTGATCGGAGCGCTGGAGCCGTTTGAGGGCACGCTGATTTTCATCAGTCACGACGTACACTTCATCCGTGCCATGGCGAAATCGGTGGTCCACATCGACTCCGGTCGTGTGACGCGCTACCTCGGCGACTACGAGTACTTCCTCGACAAGACGAAGGCGACCTCGGCTCGGGAAGCGTTGACCGCTGGATTGGGAAATCACCAACCCGCGACTGCCTCGGTGGCGGCAGGTGGGGGCGGTCAAAAAATCGGCAAGTCGAAGGAGCAAAAACGTCTCGAAGCCGAGGCCCGCAATGCGCGAAGCCGTGCCAAGCGTGAGCTGGAGACGCGCCTCGGAAAAATCGAAACGGAACTTGCCGAGAAAGAGGCGAGAAAACTCGAGGTTGTGCGCCTGCTCCAAGATCCCGAAACCTATGCCGATGGAGCCGTGGCGACGGCCCTGAGTCGGGAACTCGAAGACATCGAGGCGCTGATCGAGAAACGGACCGGCGAGTGGGAGGCCGCGACGCTGGAGTTGGAGGCCGTCGCCGAGACGGCCTGATAAGGGGGCTTCCCACAAAGGCTCCACCGCGTGCGGGTGGTGTGATTCATCGTTGGCAGGGGTCGCCGGCTGGTGGTAGTTTAGCTGCTGCATTTCCCCGCTTTTGCTCTCCCTGAATGGCTCGTGAAAACATCATCGAACTGATCCGCCAGCGCGCTCATCCTGAGGCGGTGGCGTTGATGGAAGGAGAGGAGAGTCAGACGTATGGCGACCTGCTTTCCGCTTCGGCCGAGCTGGCGATCGCGATTCGCGCGCAACTCGGGCCCGTTTCCGATCTGAGGGTGCGTCGTGTCGGCGTCCATCACAAGTCGGGTGGCGACTACATTGCGCTGGCACTGGGAATCTTGGAGGCAGGAGGATGTTTTGTGCCGATCCCGGAGGAGCTTGCGCCTGCTGAGAAGCGGGAGCTGTGTGAACGCACATCACTGGATGCCGTTTTGTGCGAGCCGGGTTTTGTTGCGGAGTGGCTTCCGAACGGCAGACCCGTCAGGATCGAGTTGGGCGGGTTCGCATTTGACTGGCATCGCCTGGATGCGGGGAATTCTGAGCTTCCCGAAGCGGAGTTTGCGTCGCTCAATCCGGCCTTCGTTCGATTCAGTTCTGGAACAACGGGTCGATCCAAGGGAGTGGTTCTCTCGCACACGTCGCTTCGGGAGCGAATCACCGCCGCGAACACTGGGTTGAAGATTGGACCGGAGGATCGGGTGCTGTGGGTGCTGCCGATGGCGCATCATTTTGCGGTCTCGATCATTCTGTATCTCTACCACGGTGCCACAACGATCCTTTCCGAGGGGCCCGTTGGCGGAGATCTGCTTGACGCCGCCATCGGGGCTGAAGCGACCGTGATGTACGGGAGCCCGTTTCACTTCCGCCAGCTCACGGGTTCGGCTTGTGATCGAGAGTGGTCCTCATTGAGGCTTGCCGTATCCACGGCGGCAGCTCTGGATTCCGCGACGGCAAGCTCGTTTGAGCGCCGTTTTGGCAGGCCGCTGGTTCAGGGGTTTGGCATCATTGAAGCGGGGTTGCCATTTCTGAATCTCGCGGCGCCGTCGTCGCAACCCGAATCCATTGGCCAGCTGCTGGACGGGTATGAAGCCAAGCTTCGTCCTCTGGCACCCTCACCCGACAAGACGGTTGGGGAGCTCTGCCTCCGGGGGCCGGGATTGTTCGATGCCTATCTCGATCCCTGGCAGTTGCGCAAGACCGTGGTGGGCGACGATGGATGGTTTGCGACGGGGGATTTGGCAACCTGCGACAGCGACGGCAATTGGTTCGTCTGCGGGCGGCTCAAGAGCATCATCAATGTCGGGGGCATGAAGGTCTTCGCGGAAGAAGTGGAGCGCGTCTTGAGCGAGCATCCCGGCGTGCAGCGATCGCTGGTCTCAGGGCAGCCGCACGCTGTTTTTGGAGAGGTGCCTGTGGCGACCTACATTCCCGTCGACGGGCCGCTGCGCCTGGCTGAATTGAAGCAGCATTGCCGCCAGCATCTCTCTGCCTTCAAGGTTCCATTGATCTTCACGGCGGCCGAAAAACTTCCCACGACGGCCAGCGGCAAGCTGCGACGCGTCACTCCGTGTGTCTCTGAATCCATATTGTCGAATAGAACCGCTTCGACCTGAAAACATGCCTGAAACTCACTCTCCTCAACTTGTCATTCTGGGAGCCGGACCTGCGGGATGCGCTCTCGCTGGATTGGTTGCCCAGCGGGGATTTGACGTGGTGGTGTGCGACGATGAAAAGCGCCCGGAACTACTTGTGGGAGAGTCGCTCATCCCCGCAGTGGTACCGGTCTTTCGACAGCTCGGGATCGAGGAACGCGTGGCGGAGATGTCCACGCTCAAACCTGGCGCGTCTTTTTTCGCCACGGAAGGGCACCGGATGCACTTCCATTTCAAGAGCGTGGAGCGCCAGTTGCCCGGCTACTCCTACAACACGCCCCGGCCTGAGCTCGACAACCTGCTGAGGACCAGAGCCGAAGAACTCGGGGCGCGTTTTGTGAAAGTCCGCGCCGGGGTGGAGCCCTGTCAGCGCGATGGCCAGCCATCGCTCCGCCTTGACGCCCGCACCCGCGACAGGATCGGGCTCCCACCCGCGAGCGAGAACGAGCCGTTCCTCGTGGATGCCACTGGGAGGGCGCGTCTTTTTTCCCGGGCGCTTGGACTGAAAGCGAAGTGCGGCGACCGGAACGACATCGCCTACTTCGCTCACTTCGAGAATTTCGTCCACGACGAGGTGGACCCCGGCCAGGTCATTATCTCGGTCCTCAACAACGGCTGGAGCTGGCGGATTCCGCTGCCCGGCAGGCTTTCCGTGGGGATCGTGATCGACAAGGATCATGCGAAAACGTTGGGCGAGACCCCGGAAGAGCGCTTGGAGGCCGCGATTCGCCGCGAGCCCCTCCTTTGCGAAAAAGGAGCCAACGCCAAGCGGCTGACCCCCGTGATGACCTACACGAACTATCAGCTGCTGACGGAGCGGGGACACGGTCCCGGATGGGTGCTTGCTGGTGATGCGTTTGGCTTTGTCGATCCGATGCTTTCACCCGGCCTCTTCATGTCCTTGGAGGCGGCGCGGAGCTTGGATGCCGAGATCTTTTCCAAAGGTCCGTCCGTCTTGCGGCAGCCCAACGCGATGGAGTCAGGCCTGGATCGCTATGAAGCGAATTTTAAGCGCTGGCACCGTTCATGGACGGACTTGATCGAGTACTTCTACGACGGTCGCATCTTTCAGCTCGACTCGGCGAGGCAGCATGCTCAGAAACATTTCGGGGAGCGCAAGGTGGGCGGCTGGCTGGAGCGACACTCTTCCTTCCACATCTCGTCGATGACCTGCGGTGGCAACACCTGCTCTGCCTACAGCCGCAATCTGATCCGACTCATGTCGCGCTACCTCATTTGGGGCGTGCCTCCCGCGAGCAATTTTGCGGTGAGGTGAGATGAGGCAGGCAGCTGCGGCATCTACCACACTGCGGAGACTCCGTGGTATGTGGGAATCACCTGATCGGAGGTCAGGATGGTAAGATTCTGCTGTTGGGCGATGGCAACCAGGACCCGGTCGAAAGGATCGCGGTGGATGCGTGGAAGATTCGCCGCAGCACAGAGAAGTTCTGTGCGCAGTGGTAGTTCGGTTAAGTGGTAGTGACGGCAGAGGGCCTCATACCACTGAAGTGGCGGTTGACTCAGATGGAGTTTGCCGAGCTTGGACTTGATGCTCACCTCCCAGGCGGAAACGGGGGAAATGTAGGCCTCAGCGGCTTGGCCGAACGCTCGTGTTGCGTCAGGAGAGAGAGGTCCGTTTGACAGAGAGATGAGGGCGCAAGTGTCGAGTAAAACGTTCATCGGAGTTCTGCGGGCCATTCGTCTTCGCCAAGCGGCTCAGTGGGATCGTAACCGGGGGCGAGCGCGACCCCCAGCGATGGATCGGGCGCGATGAGGTCACGGCGAATTGTCGGAGTGGCCTTAAGGGGCACCAGTCGAACCTTGGGTTCGCCTTTGTTGCAGAGAATGACCTCCTGCCCTTCGAGAGCGGCGAGGACAAGCTGCGACAGGCGGCTCTTCGCCTCATGCATGTTGACCGAGATCATATTAGCTAAGTTAGCTAATATGACGAATTCGTCAATCCTTAGCTCAATACTCCCGACTCAGCAGGTGATCGCTGAGTTGGTGGAGGAGTTCGCCTGAGGCTCCAAAGACTTGGAGGGCCTCGATGGCCTCGGCGGTGAGTCGGGCGGCCTCGGCTCGGGAGGCATCGAGTCCCATCAGGGCCGGGTAGGTGGATTTGTCGGTGGCGAGGTCCTTGCCGGCGCTCTTGCCCAGTTTTTCCGAGGTCTGAGTGACGTCGAGGATGTCGTCGATCACTTGAAAGGCGAGCCCGGTGGCCATGCCGAAGCGGCGGAGGGCGTCGATTTGCTCGGCGGTCCCGCCCGCGCTCATGCCGCCGAGGACCAGCGACGTGGTCAGGAGGGCGGCCGTTTTGCTTTCGTGGACAAAGCGCAGGTCTTCGAGCGGGAGCTTCTTGCCCTCGCCTTCGAGGTCCATGACCTGACCCCCGATCAAGTGCAGACTCCCGGCCGTGACGGCCAGTTCGCGTACCATGGCGGCCACGACATCTCCGGAAGCCTCTGGAGTGCGGGCCACCAGTTCGAAAGCGATGGCTTGCAACGCATCGCCTGCGAGAACGGCCACGGCATCGCCAAAGACCTTGTGGCAGGTCGGCACGCCCCGGCGGAAATCGTCATCGTCCATGCAGGGAAGATCGTCGTGAATGAGGGAGTAGGTGTGCAGGCACTCGACGGCACAGGCGGAGGGCATCGCGGCTTCGAGTGTGCCGCCGCAGGCCTCCGCTGCGGCAAGGCAAAGCACCGGACGGAGCCGCTTTCCTCCTGCGAACACGCTGTGCCGCATGGCCTTGTGCAGGGTGGCTGGCGAGACCGAGTCCGCCGGGATGAAGGCGTCCAAGGCTGCGTCCACAAGGCGGCAGCGCTCGGCGAGGTAGGATTTGAGGTCGGACATTGGCGGAATCAGTAAAGAGCGCAGCCTAGGAAGGCTCCCCGCTGGGCTCAAGCCTACATTGCAGTTTCGTCACTGAAATTGAGGCGGCCCATCTCGATGCCCATTGAAATCCCTCACGCCGCTCTCATAGTGCCCAACCAAAACGCCATGCTATCGTCACTCCGCATCCGCAATCTAGCTCTGGTCGAGGATTTGACCTGGGAGTTGGTGCCCGGACTGGTGGGTGTGACCGGAGAGACCGGTGCCGGGAAATCCATCATCGTGGGGGCGCTGAAACTCATTCTGGGTGAGCGGGCGGATCGCTCGATCATTCGCACCGGGGAGGACACCTGCACCGTCGAGGCGAGTTTTCAGCTTCGCGACACCACTTCCATTGATGCGATTTTGACCGAGGCGGGATTTGAGGCCTGTGAGGACGGAGAACTGCTGATCAAGCGCAGCATCAGTGCGGGTGGAGCCAACAAACAGTTCGTCAATTGCTCGCCCGCGACCGCTCAACTGCTCAAAGCCATCGGCGAATTCCTCGTCGACCTCCACGGGCCGCACGACCATCAATCCCTCAACTCGAGGGATCGCCAGCTTGAGAATCTCGACAAATTTGCCGGGCTCGAAAACGCCTCAGTAGACTACGGCGCCTCATGGCAGGCTTGGCGTGCCGCCGTGGAGGAACTTGAAGCGCTGGAGAACTCCGAGCGTGCTGGCTCGCAGCAGATCGACATGCTCCGTTTTCAAATCGAGGAAATCGAGGCGGCCAACTTGAACCCGGAGGAGGAGGAGGAGATCGAGAATCGCCACCGCATCTCCGCCAACAGCACCAGTCTGGCCGAGCTGTGCGGTCAAATTGTCTCCGCCATGAGCGAAGGCTCTGGAAGCGTGCTCACGGGATTGCGGGAGGTGAACCGGGCGATTCAGCAGTTGGAGAAAATCGACCCCTCTGCTGCTGCGATGTTCGAGGAATTTGAGGGGGCGCGCATCGCGCTTCAGGAGATCGAGAGCAGCGTCAGCGACTACGTGGACGAGATCGAGGCGGATCCGTCTGAGCTTGCACGTTTAGAGGAGCGGATGCGTCTGTTCAAGAATCTCAAACGCAAGTACGGGGCCACGCTGCAGGAGGTGCTGGATCACAAGGCCGAGGCTGAGGCACAGCTCGCCAAGATCGAGAACCGCGGAGAAGAGATCGACAAACTGCGCAAGAAGGCGGAGGCCTGTGAAGCGACCGTCTTGAAACTTGGCAAGGCCATTTCCAAGAAGCGAGCTGCCGCAGCGCCCAAGCTTGCCGCTGAGGTGACGTCACATTTGGCGGACCTCGGGTTCAAGCGCTCGCTGTTTGAGGTGAAGATCTCCGGATTGGATGCTCCGAGTCGTCACGGCCTGGAAGAAGTGGATTTTCAGTTTGCCCCGAATCCAGGCGAACCCCTCAAGCCACTCCGCCTCACCGCTTCCAGTGGGGAGATGTCGCGCGTGCTGCTCGCCGTGAAGAGTGCGCTCGCCGAGCAGGACGCGGTGCCGCTGCTCGTGTTCGATGAGATTGATGCCAACGTCGGCGGAAACATCGCGGAGGCGGTGGGCCGGAAAATGGCGGCACTCGGGGCGACGCATCAGGTCATCGCCATCACCCACTTCCCGCAGGTGGCGTCGCTCTCACAGAGTCACTTTGTGGTGACCAAGGAAGTCGGTGATGACCGCACCCGGTCGCGGATTCGGCGAGTCAGCGAGGATGACCGCGTGGAGGAGCTGGCCCGTATGCTCGGGGGCAGCGCCGAGAGCGCTCGTGCGCACGCGCAGAGTCTGCTGGCGGCGGGGGCGGTCTGAGGGATGGAGAATTGCTTGAGCCATGTGCCGTGTTCGGCGATGGCATCCGTCGTGAGTTTCACTCCCCAAGAACGCATTGATCAATTGCGAGCCGCCTTTCCCGAGCAGGGCCTGTTTCAGGACAAGGAGTGGGTGCTTTCGCCGGAAAGTTTTCGGCTGGAGCCTGATACGGTGGATTTGATCCAACGGCTTGGGCCCGCCCTGCGGCAGTTCCAGCGGGCCTGCAACGATCTCTACCTCGCCAGTGCGGAGGGGGAAGCGCCCCCATGGGTGGCGAGGCTGTTGGATCGCGGCAAGCCGGAGCACCTCATCCAGCTTGGGCGTCAGGGGCGATTTCGGGATGAGTTGCCCGGCGTCCTGCGGCCGGATCTGATCCTCACGGAAGACGGCGTGAAGATCAGCGAGCTCGACTCCATTCCTGGCGGCATCGGCCTGACGGCCTGGCTCAATGAAACCTACGCAGCGATGGGCGATCCCGTCATCGGCGGTGCCTCGGGGATGGTCGAGGGTTTTGCAGCCGCCTTTCCGGACGAAGACATCCTGATCTCGCGGGAGTCGGCCGACTACCAACCGGAGATGGAATGGTTGGCGGATCGATTGAGGAGCCTTCATGGAGCACCGCCACGACACGTGATGAATCCGTGGAACCTCACGCCGCCGGAGCTCACGGGCACGGCGCTGTATCGATTCTTCGAACTCTTCGATCTCGACAACGTCGAGCTGTCCTCGGAGATCCTGCGAGGTGCCGAGGCGGGCGAATTGACGGTCACACCGCCGCTGAAGGCGTACCTGGAGGAGAAGCTGTGGCTCGCGTTGTTCTGGTCGCCACAGCTTCAAGACGAGTGGACGTCACGGATGGGTGAGGCGGATGTGGAGTTGCTGCAACGATGCATTCCTCGTGGCTGGGTGGTCGATCCGGAACCCCTGCCGCCCTTTGCCGTTTATCCGAGCTTGAACATTTCTTCCTGGGACGAACTGCGCTCCTTCGGCGGCAAGGATCGCCAGCTTGTGCTGAAGATCAGTGGTTTTTCCGAGCGCGGCTGGGGATCGCGGGGGGTCTTCATCGGGCACGACCTGTCTCAAGACCAATGGTCGGCGGCCATTGACGAGGCTCTCACCCAATTCGAGTACCATCCCTACGTTTTGCAGGAGTTTCACCGGGCCCGCGTCGTGACGCACCCGGCGTGGGATGCTCAGGCGGGTGTGATCACGCATCCGAAGTCCCGGGTGCGTCTTTGTCCGTACTATTTCGCGACGGATGCGGAGAAAGACGACGTCACGCTCGGTGGTGTTTTGGCAACGGTCTGTCCCGCGGACAAGAAGATCCTCCACGGAATGCGTGATGCGATGATGCTTCCCTGCGCAGTGAGATAAGGCTCCAAGGAGCCAATCGCCTTGACGGAAGGCTGGGGAAGGGGCAGGTTTCGCGTCCTTTTCCCCCTAAAACCTGAATATGGCTCAAGAAACCTCCCTCCTCCTGCTCAAGCCCGATTGTGTCGCCCAAGGCCTCAATGGCGAAGTCATCAAGCGTTTGGAAGCGGAAGGCTTTCGGATTCGCGGCTGCAAAATGATCCAACTCACCGATGAGTTGCTCAAAGACCATTACTCGCACATCGCTGACAAGCCTTTCTTCCCAGAGGTGGCCGGATTCATGAAGAGCAAACCCGTGATCGCCATCGCCCTCGGCGGTGACAACGTGATTGCCCACGTTCGCGATCTCCTCGGCCCGACCGACTCCAAGGCCGCGCCCAAGGGCACGATTCGCGGGGACTACGGACAGGACAAAATGACGAACGTCGTTCACGCCTCCGATTCCCCTGAAAACGCCGCCATCGAATTGAAGCGCTTCTTCAACGAAGGCGAGATTTTCAGCTATTGATTGAGCCGCCGTGCGAGCGGTAGATGGGTCTGCGACCCCGCAGGTCGGAGTCTCTGACCCACCCCCGGCCTGAAAGAAACCGGCTGCATCGGTGGCGTACTTCCGCCATTTACGAACGGTCGGAGTCGGCTAGACTGGCGACCGCGTCCCCACTTGGGAATGCCGATGTGGCGAAATGGTAAACGCAGCAG
>CAXBNA010000140.1:0-17008 GCA_963976915.1 uncultured Verrucomicrobiales bacterium | reverse complement strand
GCCGCGGATGACGAAGGGTTCACCGAATACGTCAACGGCACCGACCTCAGCAACTGGCAGGGTGCGGTCGAGAACTACGAGGTCGTGGACGGAGCCATCGTCTGCAAACAGGGCAAAGGCGGCGACCTGCTCACCAAGGACGAATTTGAGAACGGCATCATCCGCGTTGAGTTCAAACTGCCGCCCGCAGGCAACAACGGCATCGCCCTCCGCACGCCTCTGGGCGGTCATTCTGCCAAGGACGGCCTCGAACTCCAGGTCATCGACAACGACGGCTACAACGCCAAGCTCGCCGCTGCCGGCAAGGGCGGCCTCAAGGACTACCAGCACCACGGCTCACTTTACCACTGCGTCGGCGCCAAGACCGGCTACCTCCGGCCCACTGGCGAGTGGAACTATCAGGAGATCGAAGTCCAGGGCCAGCGCATCAAGGTCACCCTCAACGGCACCAAGATCCTCGACGTGGACATCGACACCATCGACCGCAGCCAGATCGAGCACCCACCCAAAGGTCTCGACCACACCAAGGGCTTCATCGGCTTCGCCGGTCACAGCGACCCGGTGGTGTTTCGGAGCTTTCGGGTGAAGCGGATGTAGGCGCTGTTGCACCGGTCAAATCGACGATCAAACAAAATCGAGCCTTTGTGGCTTTCGTGCCCCTTCTTCATCTTTCGCGTTAAAACCAGTCCGACCCCGGGCTATCAAACACGAAAGCCACAAAGGGGATGAAGGCCACGAAAGCAATTGGCCTTCTACGTCTGGGATCTCCTGGGTATCCCTTCGGACGTCGATGGCTTGCCATTTGCCAAGATCGCCTCTCTGCCGATTCTCCCGTGTTTCAAGAATCCAATGCATCCCTCGATGACATTTGATGACCACACCTTTGAGATGATCGGTTGTGCCATCGAAGTGCACCGGGCTCTCGGCCCAGGACTCCGCGAGAAGCCCTATGAAAATGCACTTGTGATCGAGTTGCGACGCAAAGGCTTCGATGCAACGCCTCAGAAAGCCTACCCGATCCGCTACCTCGACCATGTCGTTGGAGACTGCATCCCCGACATCACAGTCAATGATCAGGTCCTCATCGACACCAAATCCATCGACGCCATCAGCGAGAACGAGATCGCTCAGATGCTGAACTACCTTCGAATTTCGAGTTTGGAGGTCGGCCTGATCATCAATTTCAAGAACGCCAAAATCGAAACCAAACGGGTCATCCGAACTCGAAGAGACTGAGTGGCACCCCCCATCCCTTCGCGACATTCGCGCACCTTCATCCCCTTTCGCGTCAAAACCCATTCTTCCCTCGTCGCATTTCGCCCACTCTTTGTCGTGGCGTTTCCCTCCCTCAAAACAAATCCTGTGAATCCTCAATAATCCCGTCAATCCTTTCCGCTCCCCACCGTTCTCCCACCATGAAATCTGCCGCCGTCGTCAACTTCGCCCCAGACAAGGGCTCTGTCGAAATTCGTGAGATCGAAAAGCCGGACATCGGCGCCGAGGACGTCCTCCTCGAAGTCGCCAACGTTGGCGTCTGCGGTTCTGACCTCCACCAGTGGACCGCCGACCACAGCTGGCCGGTGAACTACCCGGTCGTGCTCGGCCACGAGTTCGGCGGCCACATCGTCGAAGTCGGCAAAGAGGTCGAAGCTTGGAAAGAGGGCGACCGCGTCGTCTCCGAGACCGCCGCCATCATCAGCCGCGACAACCCCATGACCAAACGCGGGCTCTACAACCTCGACCCCACCCGCAAAGGCTTCGGCTACGGCGTCAATGGCGCCATGACGAAATACGTCCGCGTCCCCAGCCGCATCCTCCACCACGTTCCCGACGCACTCCCCTTTGAGCAAGCCTGCCTCACCGAGCCCTGCTGCGTCGCCTACAACGCCGTGGTGAAAAACGCCCGCATCGAGCCCGGCGACCGAATCGTCGTCCTCGGCCCCGGCACCATCGGCATCCTCTGCGCCGCCATGGCCCGGCTTTGCGGTGCACAGGTCGCCATCGTCGGCCTTCCGCAGGACGCGCACCGACTCGAACTCGCCCGCCAGCACTACGGCTGCGAAGTCATCATCGGCGATGCCAAGCCCTGGGCCTTGGAACGCGATGGACTCGGTTGCGATGGCGTCATCGATGCCGCAGGCGCCAGCATCACCCTCAAGATCGCACTCGACATCGTCCGCCCCGCCGGCTGGGTCTCCAAAGTCGGATGGGGCCCCCAGCCCCTCGGATTCAACATCGATCCTCTCGTCCAAAAAAACATCACGCTCCAAGGCAGCTTCAGTCACAACTGGCCCATCTGGGAGCGCGTCATCGCCCTGCTCAGCAGCGGCCAGTTCAACGTCCAACCCATCATCGGCGGCGTCTGGCCCATCAGCGACTGGCACGAAGCCTTCGAGAAGATGCACAAAGGCGAGGTGGTGAAGAGTGTCTTGAAGCCGGTTTGATCTGGCTCCACCTTTCGACGTAATGCGCGAGGTGTTCGACCTTCTGTTTCGAATCCAGCAGCGAACCGGGATCAACCTGTTGATCATCGGTGGTTGGGCGTTGCAGGCCCATGGCTACGCGAGGAACACGGTGGACGTGGACTGCATGACCTCGACCGCCAACGACGCTGCGGTGGGTCAGGAATTGGAACGTGTTGGGTTCGAGTGCTTCCATGAGCAATCCGCCTTTCGGCGGTTTCGGCATCGCATTAATCCATTCTTGGTTCTGGATGTGATGCGCGTCAACGAATCTACGTTTGAGAAGATCTGGCCTGCGGCGCAGCCATTCCAAATGGCCGGACTCGAACTCAAAGTACCATCGCTACCCCATCTCATTGCCCTCAAGCTTCACGCAGCGAAGAACGAACATCGAAGCCTGAAGGATATCGGAGACATTCGCGAACTCCTCACAATCAACCCACACGCCTTGAAACCCACCGAACTTCAGGCACTGTGTGATCGCTTCGGCACTCCGGCCCTCGCACAGCATCTCAAAGAATGGCTTTAGCCCACTCCATCGATCCCAAGCATGATCTTGATCTCGAGTTCCCCGAGTTCGATGGAAAGCCCCTACCGGCACCGTCGATGACCAACGACCAATACCTTGAGTTCATCGAACTGAACCGCCAAGCCGCCGCCGCGAACCATCGACCAATCCAGCGAAGCCAACCGGTCGATGACATGTTCAGCTTGGACTGAAGAGCGTGCGGTCGCCGTTCTACGCAATCGGCATTCCTGAGTCCACTTTTGCCAAGGCATCATGGACTGCCCGGACTGATTCCGCATCAGGATGCACCGCCGTGGAACCGAGTGTCTTCACAAACCGACAAGAAGCGAAGGCTTCTGACCTCGCCTCATAGGCCGCCACCCACTTCTGCCGGATCGGCAATCGCTCGGGTTTGATCGGCCAGACGCCGGGACGCGGGCGCAGATGCTTGGAGATTCCGATGCGCCACGGTTTCGGACTCACGCGGGCACGGAAGCAGCGCTGGCGCTGGCACATCAGAACATACATCGGATCGGTACTGAGCCGCTTGAAAATCGCGCCCGTTTCGTCTGCGGTGGGGTCAAAGACATCATTCATCACCAGCACCCGGAAGCCCGCAGGTGTCTCATAGACTCGCAGATGCAGGTCCGGATGCGTGTCTGAAAAAGCTTCAATCTTTTGAAGAGCCTGTACCTGCGGCGTCTCGCTCCGCTTCTCGTGGATCGCATTCATCGCCGGAAGAACCCATTTTCCCAGAACGGTCCAGACAGCAATCCACACCACCACGGGAATGATGGAATGCAGTACGAAGGCAGAAATGATCGCAGCCACCGAGATCAAGAAGGGCCAAAGGCACCCCAAATCATAGCGGGGGCCAAAATCGATGTCGATGTCAACAAACAGAACGTTGGGCGTATTCAGACACAGCGCTCCATACACGTTCCGAGTCACCACCGCGTCGCCGTGACGAGAGATGATCTCTTCCCGGATCGGCACACCCTCCGCCCCATTGTAGGCCACCTTGGGCTCTCTTTTTTCAAGCTTCTCTCCTGCCAGGATGCGGTCCAAGGCTTCTTGAGCACGCCCATCGGCCATGCTCTGCGCCTCGGCCTCACTGCTGTCCGACCAGCCAAAGCGCCGGACCGTGATTTGCTTGTCAGGACGTTTGTGTTGGACCCGCCCTTCAGCCCAGTATTGCGGAACGATCATGATGAGCCTTCCAATTTTCTATCGCCAAACGAAGAAACCGAGTCGAGGCAGCGGGGATTCCATCAGGGGATACTCAGCCAATCACTCCCCATTCAGCCACTTCTGAAACGCGACCTCGACGCGGGCGATCATCTCGCTGTCGGAGCGCTTGGCGTCGGTGAATTGGGCCCAGGGCGTCTCGTCGTCGCTGGCTTGGATCTCGGCGATGAATTCTTCCACCAGCGTGGCCTCCTCTGGATCGGTGTGCGTTTGGCGGAGATGATCCCGGCACACGGTGCCGATGCGTTGGAGGCGATTCTTCGTTCCGATGCTCATGTGGAACCATGGCGGAGCTTCCGCCGGTTTCAATCCCGGCGTTGCAGAAGCGCCGGCTCGCGTGTGTGATCCATGTTGCCATGGAGATTCAACTCACGACCCCCGCCCTCCTCTTCCCCGCCATCTCCCTCCTGCTGCTCGCCTACACGAACCGGTTCCTCGCGCTGGCTTCGATCATTCGCGCGCTCTACTCAAGCTACAAGACCTCCCCCGATCCGATCTACCTCGCGCAGATCCACAACCTCCGGCGGCGCATCCGCCTCATCCGAGACATGCAGTTGCTCGGGGTCTCGAGCTTGCTGCTCTGCTCGGTCTGTATGTTTGTACTTTTCCAAGGCTGGACCCTAGCCGGCCAATACATCTTTGGGTCGAGCTTGGTCCTCATGACCCTGTCGCTGTTCGTCTCGCTCCGGGAGATTTTCATCTCCATCGGAGCGTTGGACGTCCAACTGCAGGACCTTGAAAAGGAGTGCAGGGAATGAGACGAGGAGATCAATACGAAAACGCGCTGTAGTCGAGGATGAACCCAACGTTTTCCGGTGCGGCAATGGGGACAGGCGTGGGCGCAAACTCGAGCCGGTAGAAGATGCGTTGACTCAGCGGAGGCACCACGGGCGACTCGATCTCCAGGCCGTCGCCGACGATGTCGTCACCGACCTGACTCCAAACCGGACTGAGGTCCTCATTGGACACGAGTTGGTAGTTGAGCTGATTGCGACCCGTCCAGACAACGACGTGCTCTCCGGGATTGAGCTGATCCGGCTCGATGCGGAGATCGGTGGGCTTGAGCAGGCATTCAAACCACTTGAGAACTTCGTCACGTGCCAGACGCTTGGCCTTTTCATCCTCCGACTCCGACGGGGTGTTCCAATTGCCTTCCGGCTCGATGGTGGTGCCGTCAAAGCTGTGATTCACAAGGTCAAAAATCGTGTGTTGAACGAACGGATTGTTGATGCCTTCCGCGACCGCTTGCAGCGCGGCCGACTCGACAAACTTGATCGGATACACGTTTCCCGTCAGGGGAGAGGCGTTGGGATCATCCACACCGAGAAGGCTGTCCTCCGTGCCATGAAACATGAGCACCTTCGTTCGGCGGTCCGGCATGTAGCGCCCGGCCGCGACGCTGCTGGCCTGCCCGTGGTAGCCGTAGTGCGAGCAGCCTGGATAGTAGAACGCACAGACTTTTGGAAACGGTAGATCGTTGGGGATGCGGACGGGGGAATCCACCGCCAGATCCTCCGAATGAAGCAGCTCATTGATGTAGCTCACCGTGTAAACGCCGAGATCGACCGAGGGATCGACGATGGCGTTGAGGCCCGTCTGGGAGCCATGGGAAAAGCCCAACATTCCGATGTGCTCCCGGTCCACTTCCGGACGGCTATCCAAATAACCAAGCGCGGCAATGACGTCCTTGGGCCGCTCGTAGTTCGGCGAGCAAATCGCATCATCAATCGCCGGATCATAATGCGGGCGGCGGCTAGAGAAGTTACCATCGATGCCCCGGGGATTGTAGCTGTCCACCAGCAGCATCGCGTACCCAAGGTCCGTCAAAACCTCCGCCCAATCGTCAAACTGATTGGCCGCGCCGTTGGCGATCAAGTCCGACGACCACATGCCGCCCGACCCGTGAAGAACGAGAACGGTTGGGTAGGGTCCGGGCCCGTGGATCAAGGCATCCGGTGTGTAGAACTCCGCGACCAGCGTGAGCTGGTCCGGGTCATTCGGATACCCCGGCACCGCCAGCAACTGCGCGGTGGGAGCCGGAATCGGATTTGGCTCCAAGCTTTCCGGCAGGTCGAAGAAGACCATCTCCGGAACAGGTTGAGCATTGGTGGTTTTCGCCGAGAAGGCGACCGACAGGCCCAAAAGGGCGGCAAACACGGGAATCAAATTCCCTTTCGTAGCAAGCATGGTTGGATTGAGCCACTTCTGACCCACCCAACGTCACTTGGTTCAAAAAAAGTTATCTCTCCTCACCTGCGAGCACGACGCCACCGGTCGCGATGGGAGTGCCACTTTCGGCACTGACGGAGCCCGAGACCTGAATCATGCCCCCCATCGCCCCCTGGAGCTGGGCTTCGATCAGGAGGCTGTCACCGGGGCCGATACTGCCGAGGATCTTGAACTGTCGTACCGCGGTGAGACGCAGGTTTTTCAGAGGCGGGATGCCGGGGCGCGTCTGAGCAACGATCCCACCGAGTTGGGCCAAAGCCTCGATCATGATGACCCCCGGAAGTAGCGGTGCACCGGGGAAATGCCCCGCAAGAAACGCCTCCGTCCCCTTGAGCGTCCACTTGGCACGTGCACTCTGCCCTGGATGGAGTTCCAAAAGCTCATCCACGAACCGAAACTCGGGGCCGTGAGGGAGTGAGGAAAGCGCTTGGACAAGGTCGGGCTCTTGAGACATACTCCGCCCTTCTTATCATGGAGAATCGCGGGAGCAATCATCAATACATCGCCTCAAGACACGACGGATTCTTCCGTCATGCGGGAGTTTAGAATGCTGCGTGTATCGATTCGGCGCCTGCGATTGGCGGTAGTCTGGGTGATTTGTCTCTCTTATTGGGCCATCGGCGGGACGTTTTTCATCCTCGCGGGTCTGATTCTCCGCCCCATCCTCTCGCCTGAGACGGCCGCCGACATCGGACAGAGCTGGCTCCAGCGCGCTTTCGCAGGGTTTCTTCGTCTGCTTGATCTCCTTGGGGTTGCCCAGTGTCGATACGTTGGGTTCGAGACGCTGATGGCACAGGACGGCCCATTGATCGTGGCTCCCAATCATCCCGCGCTCTGGGATGCCATCTTCATCATGGGGAAAATGGGGGGGCTCACCTGCATCCTGAAAGCCGCCCTGCTGCGAAACCCTTTTCTCGCGGGCGGGGCCCGACTCGCAGGTTTCATCCCCAATGAGCCCGATCACAAAATGGTCCGGCGTGCGGTGAACGTGCTGAAAACAGGACGACGCGTGCTGTTTTTCCCCGAAGGGACCCGGACACGAAAGTGCAAAAATGCGATCAACGAGTTGCGAGGCGGCATCGCTCTGGTGGCCAAGCATTCCCAGGCTCCGGTGTGGCCGATCCATGTGCAGACGGACAGCGATTACCTGTCCAAGGGTTGGTCGATCTGGAAACTGCCCGATCATCCGGTGAACATCTGCATGACCGTGGGCACTCCCCTGACATTCACCCCAGCCGAAAAACCTCAGGACTTTCTGGATCGCTTGCGTGCCGTTCATCTGCAAGCCTTGGGAGGCACCGCTGCATGAAACCTCTCGTCTTGATTCCCAGCTACAACTCAGGCCCCCTTCTCCGCCCCACTGTGGAAGGCGCGCTTGCCCAATGGAAAGACGTTTGGGTGGTGATCGATGGCAGCACAGACGGCAGCGACGTTTCGCTGGAGGACTTGAATGCCCTCCATGCCGGGCTTCGTGTGATCAAACAGAGCCCGAATCAGGGAAAAGGGGCCGCCGTGTTCTTCGGTGTGCGCGAGGCCGCCGAAGCCGGGTTCACCCATGTGCTCACGATGGACGCCGATGGCCAGCACCCTGCGGACCGAATTCCGCAGTTTGTCAACGTCGCCCGCCTGTATCCGGAAGCCGCCATCATGGGCCGACCCGAGTTCGGCCCCGAAGCTCCGCTGCTGCGGGTTCGCGGCCGTCGGTTGTCCAATGTCTGGGCCAACATTGAAACGTTGGGTTGGGGCATCGGAGACTCCCTCTTTGGCATGCGGCTCTACCCCATCGACGCGCTCATCAAAGCCTTCGAGAGCACCTCTTGGGCGCGCCGTTTCGATTTCGACACCGAGGTCGCCGTCCGCATCGCCTGGCAGGCCGTGCCGATCATCAATCTGCCGACACCCGTGAAGTATCTGAGCCTGGAGGAAGGCGGGATCTCGCAGTTTCGCTACCTGCGCGACAACACGCTACTTACGTGGATGCATTTGCGACTGTTCATCAGCTTCTGGTTCCGCCTCCCGGTCCTTTTGATCCGGCGCTTGAAAGGCGGCAATCCGCACAGGCATTTCACGCTCCGAAACGAAGGCCCCGGTTCGGAATGAGCGATGGCCTTGAGATCCCATCCCGAGCGCAGCGGCTGATGATCGCCTCTGCCGCCAGCGGCACTCACGACCGATGGTACGTGAGGATCAAGATGAAGACCGATCCGGCGTACAACGCGGTGATCCGGGAATTGGCATCCTCGGACCTCCCCCTACTCGACATTGGATGCGGGATGGGGCTTCTCGGCCTCTACCTGCGAGCCGCCGGATTCCAATCTCCTGTCACGGGCATCGATTTTGATGCAGCCAAGATTGCCCAGGGCCAGACGATGATCCAACGACTCGGACATCAGGACCTCTCGCTTGCCACTGGAAATGCCCTGAGTGACCTGCCTTCGTTTTCCGGGAACGTGGTCATCCTCGATATCCTGCAGTATTTCAACGCCGATGATCGTCACCAAGTCCTCCGCTCGGCGATGAGTCGGGTCGCCCCCGGCGGCAAACTCATCATCCGCAGTGGCCTCAAAGAAGCCTCCTGGCGCTTTCGACTCACGGCCCTGACCGACGCCATTGCCGCGTCCGCCAAGTGGATGAAATCCCCCCCCCTCACCTATCCGACCCAATCGGACTTTGAGGGTGTGCTCTCCAGCGAGGGCTTTGAATCAACGGTTCACCCTCTCTGGGGCCGCACTCCCTTCAACAACTACCTCATTGTGGGGTCGAGACCTCCCCGGGCAGTCGCGTCTTGAGGCCGCGTTCCTTCAAGAGTTTGAGCGTACCCTCGAGCACCTCAGCACTCACAGGTCGGACATCGTGCAATAAGATCACGGCCCCAGGTTTCAGGTCACGCTCAATGGAAGCCAGGATCTTCGACACATCTTTTCGAACCGCATCGAAGCCCCGGCTACTCCAGCTCGCAATTCGAAGCCCCAGTTCCTTCGCTACGGGATGGGTTTGAAAATTGTAGTGCCCCACGGGAGCGCGGAACCAGGTTGGCACGACCCCGCAGATGTTGTGCAGGGTGCTTTGGCAGTAGGACAATTCCGCCCACATCGTCCGCCCGCCCGAGATCCAAAAACGAGAAGCCGGGTGCGTCTGGGTATGGTTTCCGAGTTGATGCCCGCGACGCACGATGTCGCGGATCAGTTCGACATTCTTCTCCGCTCGCATTCCGATCACAAAAAACGTGGCCACCGCGCCTTCGCGTTCCAAGATTTCCAGTAGCTTCGGCGTCGTGTCGGCGTCGGGCCCGTCGTCAATCGTGATCCACACGTCTTCGTTCCGACCGTCCGCCTCCTTGAGATTTCTCACGACTTTTCCAAACAACCGGGTTGTCGGAGAGAGGATTGCGTAGCCCATGAAAAGCGACGCACCAAGGATGATCCCCAGCCCCCACCATGCATGACCGAAGATCATCAGCGCGATGGCGATGGGCAGCGGTGACCACTGCAGAAATGCCCGCAACTTGGCAGCACGCTTGACCGCTCTTGGACGTCGTGCACTCATCCCACTGCCTTGGGTTCGATCTTCCGAACGAGTTTCTCAAAAACAAACCATTGGTCCCAATGCTGCCGAAGATGCGCGGCCATCACCTGGGTCCAACGCTGCCCGATCTCAGCCGCTTTCATTCGCACACCGCCTTCCACAAACGGCGGTCCGATGACCACGCGGTAGCGACAAACACCCAGCCGAGTCAGGAAAATGGGATAGCACGGCACTCGGGTCATTTCCGCCAGCACCATCGGCCCGAGCGGCACTTCAAACTCCTGCTCTCCATCCACAATCCGAACCGGCGACACCCCTGCCATCACGCGATCTCCCTGAATCGCCACCACTTCTCCGTCTGCCAGCACCCGGCTCAACTCCAATCCAAGATGTTTGCCGTCCTCATTGTAATGGACGTGCAGGTTCGGATTCCTGCGTTCTTCAGCCGCCAGCTCCGCCGCCCGCAATTCCTGCAGAGACTCCGATTGCTCCGGCACCCGGACCGTGTGCATCGCACGGCCAAACTTTTCTGCGAACAAAGACGCTCCGATATCGTAGTTCCCCGAGTGAATCGTGAAGATCAAGGCACCGCCCGAAGTGGCTTTCAGGTTATCGAACTCGGTCATGCCCACGATGTCCCACTCGACGTTCCGTTTGAAGTGCAGGTGCCAAAGTCGATCCAGATACGTCAGTCCAAACTGCCGAAACACCTCAAACCCATCGCTAAAGGAACGCCCCGGGCGATCGGGTCGCAGCGCACTCAGGTTCGATTCCACAGCTTCACGCTGCTCCTTCGCCAAGAGGTAGAACACCAGGCAGATCGGCGTATTCAGCGTCGTGCACACCGAGGTGGGCAAGACCTTCATCAGCCACAGCATGAACTTTGTCCACCCGGCACCATGCAGTCCCAGCCGCGATTCGGGCTGAGCTTGCGATTGCCGGGATTTGTTCGACGGTCGGGCTGACATGGCTGCGTCCCGTCTGCCATCGGGCAACGCGGGTGCCAAACAAAGAACCTTCCAAAGCCGGATGCGAGCTGAAACTTCCTCTTCCCTACCCTCCTCAGGATCTGCCGACTACGACATCGTGGTGCTCGGCGGAGCCTTTTCGGGAAGCTCCACCGGCCTCCTGATGAAGCGGGCCATGCCGGAACTGCGCATTTTGATTGTGGAGCGCATGGCCGAATTCAACCGCAAGGTAGGGGAAAGCACCTCCGAAGTGGGCGGCTGCTTCCTCACCCAAATTCTCCAGCAGTCCAATCACCTCGGCGCCCGCCAGTATCAGAAGCACGGCCTCCGCCTCTGGTTCACCAAGGACGCCAACACACCCGTGGATGAATGCACCGAGGCCGGACCCAAATTCCAGGTCCGCCTCCCCACCTTCCAGCTCGACCGCGAAATCTTCGACACCCACCTCCTCGGTGAGGCGGAGAAAGCAGGCTGCGTGGTCCGTCGCCCTGCAACGGTAAAAAGCATCGATCTGGCGGACGAAGGCGACGCCCCCCACGAGATTCAGATCCGTGGAGAAAATGGCGTGATGGAGACCGTCACCACTCGCTGGATCGTTGACGGCTCCGGCAAAGCCACGGTCCTCGCACGCAAGCTCGGCTTCCGTCGTGAACTTGGGGATGAACACCCCACGTCCTCCGCCTGGTGTCGTTTCCGCAATGTCAACGACCTCGACAGTCACGCCAGTCGCAGCGCCCACATGAGCCTGCGAAAGACCGTCTGGGCACCCCGAACGGCCGCCACCAATCACCTCATGGGTCACGGCTGGTGGTGCTGGATCATCCCACTCTCCGATCAGACCTTCAGCGCGGGCATCGTCTGGGACCGACGCTTCTTTGACCTCCCCGAAGGCCCCAATCTCACCGCCCGCCTCCACGCCCATCTGCGATCCCATCCCATCGGCAAGCTCATGTTCGATCAGGCTGAGCCCGTCGAAAAAGACACCTACTACTACAAGGGCCTCAGCTACCACTCCGAGAAAATGGTCGGCCATCGCTGGATCATCACCGGCGACGCCATGGGGTTCATCGACCCACTGTACAGCCAGGGACTCGACTACTGCGGCCACACCGTCTACTCTGCCGTCGAGTTGATGAAGAAAGCTTTTCGGGGCGAATGCGTTGCGGAGGCTTCCGCCGACCTCAACACCGCCTACCCCCTCAGCTACCGCCGCTGGTTCGAGGCCCTCTACAAGGACAAGTATGCCTACATGGGCGACGCAGAACTCATGTTCGCCGCCTTCCTCATGGACCTCGCCTGCTACTTCATCGGCCCCGTCCGCCTCGTGTACTCCGACCCCGAATACGAGTGGAGTCGCATGCCTTATGACGGCCCTATCGGAGCCAGATTCGCCCGCTTCATGGCGTTCTACAATCGGCGGCTCGCCCACATCGCCACCTCAAGGCGCGCTCGCGGGGCCTTTGGCCGCACGAATACGAACCGCATCTTCCTCGTGCCCGGGAGCTACACGCCCGGGCCAGGCGCCCTGCGTCAGTTGTTTCGGGGCCTGCGCATCTGGGCCGGTGCCGAAATCCGCGAAGCCACCGCAACGCTTCTACGTTCGCCGACCGCTGCCCCCGACACGTCGCCACAATCCCGGCAGCAGGCCGAGAATCAGCAGCGCCAGCAGAAGGATGCCCCCACCAGCCAGCCAGCCGAGGCCGGCAAGAGCGCGGTTTGACGCCAGCGTCAGCGATCCAAATCCAATCGCCGTGCTCACCGCACAAAACGCGATGGCCGTGCCCGTCGAGCGCATCACCGGCCCCACATCGCCGCCCTCACGTCGCAGCGCAAAGATCAGGTGCAGCGTGTAGTCCAGCCCCACGCCCATCAGCAGCACCAGTCCGATGACGTCGAGGAAAAGAAACTCATGCGTGCCGGAACGCAACCCCATCAGGACAAACACCCACAGCAGTCCCAACACCAGCAGCCCCACCGCGAGAGCCGCTTCCCGCCAGTTCCGCAGCGCAATCAGCAGCGCCACCGCCAAGGCGATGAACATTGGAACCAAGGTCCTGCTGATGTCCGCCGCCAGCATCGACTGGACCTCCGGCCCCAACATGGGCCACGACGTCAGAGTCACCCCCGTTTCGTTCAGAGCGCGCAACTTTGCGTTGACCTCCTCATCTAAATCCACCCCCAGCCGCACCGCCCCTACGGCCAGCGACGGCTCACCCGCCTCCACCAACACCTGCCCACCGAGCAACGGATGCCTCCGCGCCCGCTCAAACGCCTCTGCGGCCGTACCCGTCGCATCCCGCTCGAAGCCCGCCAAAATCTCCTTCGCCAGCACCCCCGCCTTCTCCGTGAATCCCGCCTCCTCCAGCCCGGATTCCAACGCTACCGCGAGGTCTTCAGGAACCTTTCGCAGCCGCTCCGCATTCGCTCGAAAGCGATCCTCATCCGGCAGCAATCCCTTTGGCAAAAACGCCCCGGATAAAACGCCCTCCGCCTTCAGCTTCGCCACGCCATCCTCCAGCGCCGTCCAGTCCAACGCACGACCTTCCGTTGCCAGAACATGCACCGACCCCTCGTCCCATGCGGGGAATCGTGCCTGCGCACGCTCCAACGCCTCCATCGCCGCACTGTTCTCTGGGCGCAGCATTTTCAGATCAAAGGACAGCCGGGCGTCCTGACCCAGCCACCCGCCCAAGCCCACAGCGAGCACACCCAAGACCAATGCCACCCTTCGCGCCAACTTCGGCCCCAACGTGGGCAGGCTCGGCGTCCGGGGAGCGCCCCCACCCCCACCTTTTCCAAACGCCAACGCCGGAAACCACCCCAGCATCACCACCGCGCCAATCAAGAGGCCCGCCATCACCAAAAAACCCAACTGCCGACCACCC
The DNA here is from genome assembly GCA_963976915.1 of uncultured Verrucomicrobiales bacterium. Classification (GTDB taxonomy): domain Bacteria; phylum Verrucomicrobiota; class Verrucomicrobiia; order Verrucomicrobiales; family Verrucomicrobiaceae; genus CAXBNA01. The sequence continues at coordinate 3,183 of CAXBNA010000140.1, read as the reverse complement.
GGCATCGCGCTCGTCATCAGCACCGCAAACGGAGCCGCCGTCGTCACCGATCCCCACACGATCCCCTGCCGCGCCCGCCGCCGACCCTCCAGACGGTCCCCACCCGAGGCATGGATCTCCCGACTCAAGATCATCGCGTAATCCACCGTCAGCCCCATCAGGATCGCCGCGAACCCGCCACTCACCACCCCCAGATCCCCGATCACCCAGCCAAACGCAGCCAGCGTCAGCGCCAACGTCACCCCCATGCACAGCGCAATCGCCACCAACTGCCGCAGCGACCTCTGTAGAATCAAAAACAGCCCCACAATCAGGAAGCCCGCCGCACCCGTCGTCCCCGCCATGTCCTTCTCCATGGCCCCACCAATCTCCGCCGCAAACGCAGGCGATCCCGTCAGCGAAACCCGCCAACCCGGCGCCGAAGCCTCTTCCTCAGCTGCAACCGCCGCCCGCAACCGCTCCATCCATGCCCCGTAGTCCTTGTAGCCACCCAGCGACGTCTCCGCCTCCACCCGCAGCAGCGTCGCCGACCCATCATTCGCCATCAGGCTCCGCAGATTCTCCTCCGTCCACGCCAAAAGAGGCCGCTCCGTGAATCCCAGCGGATCATACCCCGCCCGGGCAATCGCCATCTCATCAAAGCTCCCCATCAGCGTACGCTTCGCCTGCGCCAGGGCCGCGTTCAGCCCCGCTCCCTTCAGCCGGGAAAAGATCGACTCAAACGCCACCGGGTCCCCATTCATCCACAGATACCCCACCACATCCGCGAACCCACCCGCCTCATCCACCCCGTCCGTCGGTGACAGCACCCGCGCCGTCCCCTCCACCGTCTCAAACCGCGCCGCCAGCGCCTCCACCGCCGCGTCATCCAACACGCCGTCCTCCTCCTCCGCCTCGATCAGCACCAGCAGCATCCGCTCATCCGCCAGATGCCGATTCAGCCGCTTCAACCCCGCCACCCCCGCCGCCTCCGACGGGATCATCTCCAGCACATCCGTCGAGACCCGCAGCCGCAACAGTCCCCCCACCGCCACCGCAGCAAGAACCAAAGCCAAAACCCATCGAGCCCAAAAACGCATTCCCAAACCATGCCCCGCCCCACCCAACCGGCAACCTCTCTCCGAGTCGCCCTCCGCATCCTTGCCCCAATCCTTGTCCTCCGCCCCAACCGCATGGGCACCCTTTGGCGATCGGTCATTGGAATGGCCATCGGGCGGCTGAGATCAGCCCTCGCTCTTCGGCAGGACTGCCCTTGGTTTGCGTTTCCCTGTGCGGATCTTGCGTTGGATTGACATCAAATCTCCCGGCACAGATGCTTCGACGTCATGAGCAGCTTCCGCCTCAGACCCCGTTTTACCCATGTCCTTGAAGTGGGGGTCCAAGAAGCTCGCGATAAGATCGTGGAGAAGGTGAAGAGCGACCGAGCACGCTGCGAGGTGAAGAGCTTCCCCGGGTACGTGTGCCTGCGAATTCCTGAATCGGACCGGCACTATTGGTCTCCCCGTCTGAACCTTAGCTTGGACACCAATGACCAGGGCCACACCGTGATTCAGGGCACGTACGGTCCGAACGCGAACGTATGGTCCTCCTTTCTCTATGGCTACCTCCTGGTAGGTTCAGTCGGACTTTTCTCCGGGATGCTCGGGGCCTGCCAAAGTTGCCTGGGCATGACTCCGTGGGGTCTATGGATCTTTGGCACCATGCTCGCCATCGCCATCGGGATGTACCTGACCGCACAATTTGGGCAAAAGCTGGCCGCACAGCAGACGTTCCTACTGCACCAGATCTATGAGTCCGCCGTCGGGCAGCACGTCGAGATTCACTGATGCCATCACCTCGCCTCCTTCCACGTCCCGGAAGAGCCGAACAACATGATTCCTAGTTCACGACGCTTCATGCCGGTCCCTTCTCTGCCACATTGTCAAGATTTGCACACCAATCCCATTTCCAGTCCGAAGGTTGATCGCGAGCATCGCATCTGTGTGATAAGAGATCCTGTTGATAGATTCCGCAGTGCATTCGAGAATCGAATTCTCTTCCGAAAAAAGGGGCCTGCGATGTCAGTCGACGAGTTCATACGTGACTTTGACGATCTAATGAAGCACAACACCGATCTCAGGATTCACTTTGCCTCCCAGACTCAGCACTACGGAACTGACCCCGGTCTCTACACAGGGATTTACAAAATGAAGGATCTAACCAAGCTAAAGAAGCAAATAGAAACGAGCTGCCAAGTGCAGCTTCCAGATCTCCACCTGCGGCAGAGCCACCTGGAAAAGAGACTCGAACTTCAATCACGGCACATCAATTGGATCACAAAGAAATTCTCTGGAGACTTTGAGATCTACGAAAGCTGGAGTGCATGACATTTCGTTTGTGAGGCTGAACTTCAGCTATGGCATGTCCATTTTTTGGGAGTCAGGTCAATGACAGTTCATTCGTGTGGCAGAACTTCAGCTATCGCATGTCGGCTTTTTGGGAGCCAGGTCAGCGTGGCGCTGCGCGCCAGAGACATCCAGATGCAATGCCCTGCATCTTGGATGTGAAACCAGTGGACACTGCCCAAGCCCCAAACAACGATCAAGCCACCCCAGCCGCATAGCTTAGTCTAGCCGCTCCGAGACCGAAGGATTGGGTTCTTCAACAAAAAAACACCTACGAAAAAGCAATAGAACACACAAAGACTGACTGACAACGAGGGCCAGGAAAAGTCCACCCAACTTAAAGGCGTAAGTGAAAACTAACCAGCCACCACCAATACCTGCAGACCAAGTTACTCCAGTGCTGTACCCAAGAAGTATACAACTCATTACAAATATGATCTGTAATGGATTATCTGACCAAATAACCCTGCTCCACCCCGGCCTCTTCCATTGACTTCCGATCGCAGGAGATGGTGTAAAGGAACAGAAAAAGACTCCACTGAATACGCAGCCCATGAGCAATATCAAGTATCCGATACTGTCGTCCAGTTGATCAGACAACTCTGGTATGTGTGCCGTGACGCCCACAGTGAATGCTATACCAACGACAAAGACATGAAAGCACTTGGCAACGAGTTTAATCAAAACGAATAAATTACCTCTCTATCAATACCGACCGGCTCTATGCCTTGAGTGTTTTCATATTCTAGAGCATTTTAATTATTTCTATAGCCTTTTTGGTGGTGTGGGGTAGAGTGGT
>CAXBNA010000139.1:0-17308 GCA_963976915.1 uncultured Verrucomicrobiales bacterium | reverse complement strand
GCCGACCGCCCGACGCTCATCCGCCGCCTCTACCTTGACCTCACCGGGTTGCCACCGTCTCCCGCCGAGGTGGACGCCTTCGTCGCCGACTCCTCACCCAACGCCTACAAGACCGTCGTCGAGCGACTTCTCGCCTCACCGCACTACGGGGAACGCTGGGGCCGCCACTGGCTCGATGCGGCCCGCTACGCCGACACGAATGGTTTTGAAAAAGATCCCTTCCGATCCATCTGGTTCTACCGCGACTGGGTGACCGATGCGCTCAACCGTGACCTGCCCTACGACCAGTTCATCATCGAGCAGATCGCGGGCGACCAACTCCCCAAGCCCACGCAGGCGCAAATCGTCGCCACCGGTTTCCTCCGAAACTCGATGATCAACGAGGAGGGTGGCATCGATCCCGAGCAGTTCCGCATGGAAGGCCTCATCGACCGCATGGACGCCATCGGCAAGAGCATCCTCGGCCTCACCACCGGCTGCACGCAGTGCCACGACCACAAGTACGATCCCATCAAGCAGGAGGAGTACTACGGCATGATGGCCTTCCTCAACAACGACAACGAACCCAGCCGCGTCGTTTACACGCCCGACGAGCAGTTGCGGCTTGCCGAGATGCACCACGGCATGAAGGAGATCGAAGCCGACCTCAAGCACCGTCATCCGACTTGGCAGAAGGAAATGGCCGCCTGGGAAAAGACCGTGGCCAAGGATCAACCCGAATGGACCATCATTGCCGAACCCACCGACGGCAGCGGTGGCCAGAAACTCATCCTCCAAAAAGACGGCAGCTACCTCGCCCAAGGCTATGCACCGACAAAGATGGACACCGATCTGGAGTTCCCCGTGAAGGCAGGCACGACCATCACCGCCATCCGACTCGAACTCCTCAAGGACGCAAATCTTCCCGCCTACGGCCCCGGTCGTTCCTACAAGGGCCTCTGTGCCCTCAGCGAGTTCACCGCCGAACTCAATCCCACCGGCGAGGAGAAGAAGCCCACCCCGCTTAAGATCGCCTCCGCCACGGCCGACTTCGGCGAACCCGAAAACACGCCTCTCGACGCCCACCTCAAGGACAAAGACGCCGCCAAAGACACCCGCACCGTCGGCCCTGTCAGCTACGCCATTGATGGTGACATCAAGACCGCCTGGGGCATTGATGCCGGCCCCGGTCGCCGCAACGACTACCGCAACGCCGTCTTCACCCTTGCCGAGCCGATCACGGTGAAGTCCGACCGCACCCTGAAGATCAAGCTCTCCCAAAAACACGGTGGCTGGAACGGCAACGACCTGACTTCCAACAACCTCGGCCGCTTCCGTCTCGCCATCACCAGCGCACCTGCCCCCCAGGCCGATCCCGTCCCCAAAGCCGTCCGCCAAATCCTCGGCATTCCAGCCGCCAAACGCTCGACCGCGCAGATGGACCGCCTCTTCGCCTACTGGAGGACCACCGTTCCCGCCTTTGCCTCAGCGAACGAAAAAGTCGAGTCACTCTGGAAAACGCATCCCGAGGGCACCACCACCCTCGTGCTCGACTCCCGCGACGAACCCCGGATGACCCACATCCTCAAGCGGGGTGATTTCACCAAACCCGGCGACACCGTCGGAACGCTCGTGCCCGCCGCGCTCAATCCGCTGCCGAAGAACGCCGACAGCTCACGGCTCACCTTTGCCAAGTGGCTCGTCGCTCCCGACGCTCCAACGACCGCCCGCGCCTTCGTCAACCGCGTCTGGCAGGCCTACTTCGGCACCGGTCTGGTGGACACACCAGAGGACCTCGGCGTCGCCGGATCACTCCCCACACACCCGGAGTTGCTCGACTGGCTCGCCGCGACCTTCATGGACACAGGCTGGGGAGTGAAGGACCTGCACCGCCTCATCCTCAACTCCCGCACCTATCGCCAGTCCAGTCGCGTCACGCCCGAGCATCTCGAAAAAGATCCCTTCAACCGCCTCCTCGCCCGCGGTCCCCGCGCCCGGGTCGAGGGCGAAATCGTCCGGGATCTCCAGCTTGCCATCAGCGGCCTTCTCAATCCCGAAATTGGAGGTGCCCCGGTTCGCCCCCCGGCTCCTGTCTTTCTCTTCGAGCCGCCCGCCAGCTACGGCTACTTTGACTGGACGGTCGATGAAGGCCCGCAGCGTTACCGTCGCAGCTTCTACACCCTCCGCCGCCGCTCCACGCCCTACCCCTTCCTCAGCACCTTTGATGCCCCCACCGGCGAGGCCTCCTGCATCCAACGGGCGCGCTCCAACACCCCGCTCCAGGCCCTGATGACACTCAATGAAACCCTTTCCATGGAAGCCGCCCGCGCCCTCGGAGACCGCCTCATCGCCGAAGGCGGCAACACCGCCGCCCAGCGCATCCGCTACGGTTTCAAACTCTGCACCGCACGCGAACCCAGCGCCAAAGAATCGGCCGCCCTGCAAAACCTCATCCAGCGCCAGCAGCGCCGGGCCCTCACGAACACCGAGATCGCGCAGACCCTCGTCGGCAAAGACACCCAACCTGGCGACCTCGCCGAACGCGCCGCCTACACCATCGTCGCCCGCACCCTCCTCAACCTCGACGAAACGATCACGAAGGAATAACCCCGGGAGTGCCGGACTCGTTCGGCCAGTACACTCACGGTGTGCAGCACCCACTTCAAAAAGAGGGACCTACGCTGCTATCCCAACTCCCCCAGCAGCTTCTCCGGGTCCCACCCCTGCGGCTTCTGCACCCCCGCACTCCGCCAAGGCATTCCCTCCGCTATCCAGCTCGCCCGCCAGTCCTCGTGACTGATCGCGCGATCATCATCATCCACTCCGAATTGATACCCGCAGGCCGGACAAATCTCATAGCTCCCGCCGCCCGAGGGCGCACGCGGTGCCGCCATGAGTTCAGGAAACCCGCAAACGGGGCAAGTGTTGGAAGAGGTGCTCATCGGATGGAGGGTTTGGAGAGAAACGGGCCGTCGGCAGGTTTGACCGGAACCCCCGGTTGGCGATCCCAGTAGCCCGGACTGTGTGCTTTGAAGTACGTCTTGGTGGTGCCGTCCTCGTTGTAGGCCGCAAAGGCGTGGCTCTTCGGGTCCATCACCCGCAACGTCTCATCACTCTCGTCCCACTTCATCGGCAAACTCTGAATCCGCGCCCGCTGCAAAAAACTCCACGCCTGCGCCGCATAGTGATCCGGATCACGACTCCCAAAGTCCCGCCCATGCCGGTCAAAGTGATCCTGAAGCGACGCCAAATACCCCCAGGTCTGCCGCGTCGAAGGCGCCTCCTCCGGCAAAGGCACCGCCTCCGTCGCCACCAGCTCCTTTTTTGCCATCGGCACGACCGCCGGCTTCGGAGCGACACCCTCCGTCTTGAACGTCCCCTCACCCAGCTTCTTCCGCGAGCTGCCCACCGTGAAATGATACGTCGTTCCCGGCACGAGATCCGACAGCGCCACCTCATGCGACTTCGTCACTCCACCCGAGGCCCGCCCCCGCATGTCCGCCGCCGACGTCCCAAAATGCACCCGCCCCCCGCACTCGACATCCGTCTCCCAAACGATCAGCGCCGACCCCTCATCCGCCACCACCTCCGGCCCACTCGTGATTTCGAGAGCGCTCGCCGAAAGCGGAAGTAATCCGAAAACGAGTTGTCGGAAGCTGCGGAAAAGGGCCGAACGCATTGCTCCACCCTCAAGGGAAGTTCCTCCAGAAGCAAGCAACTCGCTGAGTCAAATCACGATCCGACGGAAGCTTATACCAACCCCGATGCGACCCAAGCGACACGCCGTTGATCTTACAACGGGCATTGGCATGCAGGGGATAGATTGGGACTTCGATCTCATGCGAACCTACCAGTGGTCCTGAACACGTCGCCGTTTCGGCCAGATAAAGACGAGCGGGATAAGTAACCGTTTGGCAATGAACCGAGGAAATCCCGCAAGTTTGGGCCGGGTGAGTCCTGACATTCTTCTAAATAAACTCGAAGGATTGAGCTTGCCTTATATTATCATATTTATGGCTATTATTGTTGAAATGCTTTATTTAGGCAGTTCATTATCAAGTCAGATTTACACAAATTACCTAATATGCTTCGTCCCTTGATCTCAAAACATCTTTTTCAACCCGCCCCTATTCCGTCCCATGAATCCGAATCGCTTGCTCTTCCTTTGCCTCCGGGCCGTGATCGCTGGATCCTTGTTCCTCGCAGGCTGCGTCCACCCAGGCGCTGACTGGCGCACCAAGCCGGTCTCCTACTCCAAAGAAGGGCTTTGGAACAAGCCAACCCTCACTTGGCGCCTCAACCTACTCACTCCGGTTCCATCACCACTCGAACCCTCCGCCGTGGACCGTGAGATTCAGGAGAGTTTCAACGCCTGGGAGAAGGGTGGGGTCTTCCAATTCGCCAAGGCTGCCGACGGTGACGAAGCGGACATCGTCATTTCCTTTGCCTCAGCACCCGGACGGCCCTTCGATGGCAGGCTCGGACGCTTTGGGACCGCCGCCTACCCGTGGTCTCCAAACCGAGGTCGTATCTATCTGGACCCGTCGGAATGGTGGACCACCAAGTCAATCTCCCTCCTGCGCGAACCCATCACCGATTGGTTGCCCCACGAAATCGGCCATAGCCTGGGACTCCTCCACATGGGCGTGGGAGGTTACACCATGAGCAAAATCGGCCCGTTCGGGATGCCCGACAACGCCGCCTTTGCTCAACTGCGGCACCTGTATCATCCTGACGTGCAAGTTCCCCTCCGGGCATGCGACCACGCCAATGAATGCCATCACGAACGCATCATCCTCCCGCACGGCTAATGACCGTGCCGCTTGATGATCTGCAAAAAGTCCGGCAGATACAGATCCGCCTTGGCGGCTCCAATCCCCCGAATCTTCATCGCTGACTCACGGGTCGTTGGCTTCAGGCGAGTCAGAAACTCCAAGGTCTGGTTCGAGAAAATCCGGTAGGCGGGCACGCCTTCAGATTTTGCCAGGACGGCCCGGTGATGCTTCATCTTGTCGAACAGGGCTTCGTCAAATCCCAGTTCCAGCGTGCTCAGCGCCGCCTTCTCGGAGGCGGTGCCTGATCCGTGGCCGCTGCGCACCGGAGCATATCGTGCGGGCCAGCGCAGACTCACCTCACCACCCTTCTTCATGACTTCGCCGCCCTTGGCGGTCAGCGTGATCAGCGGATACTCTCCGATGCTCGTTTCGAGAAGGCCCGCCCGTTCGAGTTCCGTGAAAAACGGATGCAGCATCTGCGTGCCCAGATCCTTCAGCAGTCCGTAGGTGCTCAGCTTGTCGAGCCCGGCGTTTAGAATGTCTTGGGAGCGACTCCCGACCAGCATCTGGATCACGCGCCCTTTCCCAAACCGACCGATCCATGTCCCCCCCGGTCCTTTCCGACTCATCCGCGCCACGCCGCTCAGCACCTGCCGAAGCATCGTCATGTCTTCCCGGGTTCCAGGACGGGCCGGTTCGCCTTCACCGTCATTGCGACAGACATCGCAGGTTCCGCAGGATGTTGGATCCGGTTCGCCAAAGTACTCGAGAATCAACTCCTGCCGACACCTCTCCGCGTAGCAGAACTCGATCATCGACTTCAGCTTTGACCGATCCCGACGATCCTTTTCCCGAATCGCCTCCGCATCCAGTTCCAGATCCCGCGCCAGCACACCCGGCTTCAGCATCCTCGTTCCACGCACCCGCTTCCCGGGAATGTCGAACCGCTCAATGTACTTGGCCCGGCTCAGGTGACTGATCGCCGAACTCACGGCCATGCTGTTTCTGAGATCGGCGTAGCTGGCGAGATCATCGATCGACGCCGCCACCTCATGATTGGCGTCCGAGTGACTCAGCAGCGCCTGGTACACGTCGCGAATCGTCTCATACGATGGATTGCTCCCATCGATGAAAAACTCCTGCGTCTTGGTGTCGGCAAAGTTGAACAGCAGCTCGCAATACGCCGGCTCGCCATCGCGTCCCGCACGACCGGCTTCCTGATAGTAGGCCTCGACACTGCCGGGCACGTCGAAGTGAATCACAAACCGCACGTCGGAGCGATCAATGCCCATGCCGAAGGCATTCGTCGCCACGGCCACATCGCAGGTTTTCGAGATGAACAAATTCTGCGCCGCGTCCCTCGCCTTTTCATCCAGCCCGCCGTGATACTCGATCACCTTCAGCCCACGGGACTTCAGTTCAGCACCGACCTCCTCCACCTTCTTCCGCGTCGAGCAGTACACAATCCCCGTCCGGTGCTCCCGCACAATGGTCGTCAGCCGTTCATACTTCTCCGCCGTCTTCTTCGTGTGCGTGATGTTCAGGCTCAGATTCGGCCGGGAAAACCCGCGCACCGACAGAAACGGATCCCGCAATCCCAGATGCTGCTCAATGTCCCTTCGCACCTCCGGCGTTGCCGTGGCTGTCAATGCCACCACCTGTGGACGACCCAGTTTTTCCAGACCCTCATTCAGCCGCAGGTAGTCCGGCCGAAAGTCGTGTCCCCACTGCGAGAGGCAGTGGGCTTCATCAATCGCAAACAGCGCGATCTCCACCGACTGCATCGCGGCGATGAAGGTCCGACTGCGAAACCGCTCCGGTGCCACATACACCAGTTTGAAATCGCCTCGCCGCAATCCGTCGATCCGCGCCATCTGCTCGCCCTGCGAGATTGAACTATTGATCAGCGTCGCCGGAATCCCCCGCGCCTCCAGTGCATCCACCTGATCCTTCATCAGCGCGATCAGCGGGCTCACCACCAGCGTCACGCCATCCATCACCATCGCGGGCAATTGATAGCAGAGCGATTTCCCACCGCCCGTCGGCATGATCACCAAGGTGTCCGTGCCCGCAAGGATGTTCGCGATCACCGGCTCCTGACCGTCGAGAAACTCGCGAAAGCCAAAGTACTTCTCCAACGCCTCGCGAGCGTCGTGAATCTTTGGGGAACTGGATTCGATCTCGGACATCAGTTCAGTTCTTCAACGCACAGACCTCGCCCATCTTGGCATACACCTCCCGGCCTTCCGCGCTGTGCTCAATCAGATCTTCCGAAAACGTCACCGTGCCCGCGGGCACCACCGTGACGAAGCACGAACCACCAAACCTAAAGTAGCCCTTCTCCAGCCCCTTCGTCACCGGCTGGTCCGCCTCATGCGTGTGCACCACGGTCCCAACGCAGGTCGCTCCGATTTCAAACAGCAGCATCCGTCCAAACACATCGTCCTCCAACACCGTGCGGTAGCGCTTGTTCTCCCACAGCAAGGAGGGGCGCTTCGCCAGTGCGATCGGGCTCACCGAATAGAGCGGCCCATTGATCAACACCGGTCCACCCGCGATTCCACCGGCTGGGAAGTGAAAGCGATGGTAGTCCACCGGACACAGCCTCGAGATCAGCACCGCCGCGTTGGAATACCCCTTCCCCAACTCGTCATCATCGATCAGCGCCGCGATGTCGAAGCGCGTCCCTTTGATGAAAAAGTCCTCACACTTCGAGGCATCGGGAATCAACAGGTGGCGACCGTCCGCCGGGAACACCAAGCTCTTCGGATCGGAATCAATCGGTCGCGCACTGGGCTTGAGCTTCCGGTAGAAGAAGTCGTTGAAGGATCCAAAGCTTGCCACGGGCTCCTCCATCTCTTCTTCATCGATCTCATAGCGCTCAATGAAGGGTCCGATCAGCTCCCGACTCTTGGGACGATCCATCCGCGCTCCGTACCAGTTCGAAAACATGCGGCGCTTCACCAGCGCATGGAGCGCGATCCGCCCCAACGGGTTCTCATACGCAAAACGCAGGAACCCTTCGCCATAAACCGTCTCCTCCTCGATGGACTGCGTACGGCGGTTGAAATAGCGGATGGGATCACGGTTCACAGGCGTCAGTTTGAGCCGCTGACGGTGGCGTGCAAACAAAGAGCGCCCCAAACGCCCATGAGAATGACCAGAAATCGATTCACCTTCGGTGTTGGCGTTTCCTGGGTTGTGGTTCATACTCGCCCCCTTTGCGCCATACCATGAGCGATCCGGACAACCAACCCGACCCCACGCCATCGAAGGAATCACCTCCATCGCTGGATCTTTCTGAACTCAAGCTGGTACCCGACTGGGTCGCCAATTTTGGTTCCAGCCAATCGCTTTCCAAATTTGAGGGCAAGACCGGCGATGATCGCCGTGGAGGAAAACGGGGCGGCGGATTTGGTGGCCCACCTCGGGGAGATCGCCGTGGACCCGGCGGCCCAGGTGGTCCGGGCGGCGACCGACGCGGTGGCGGCGGTGGTCCTCCACGCAGAGACGGCGATCGAGGGCGTGATCGGGATTCTCGGGGACCCCGTGGCGACGGCAAAGGCTATGGACGCGGACGTCGCGATGATGATCGTTCCCGCGGACCTCGAGTCGAGATCCCCAGAGATGTCACCGTCACGATTGAACCTTCTGACTCCGCCCTCGATGCCCTGACCTCCCATGTCCGTTCGTCGTCGCAGGCCTTCAGCATGTTTGATGCCTCACGCCTCGTTCTCTCAGGCGGTGACCGGTATCGGGCCAAATTCGCCTGTGCCGCCGAGCGCCCCACCGGATTCTTCGGAGTGACCGAGGGAGGCGGGCTTTACCTGTCCCGCGAAGAAGCGCTCGCCCACGCTCTCACGGCCGAGATCGTGGAAAAATTCTATCGCGTCGAGGAATACGAAAAGGAAGAGCCCAAGGGCATCTTCACCTCCATCGCCGTTTGCGGATTCAGTGGCGCACTGATCGGTCCTCCGAATCATCACAGCTATCAGAACAACGTCCGCAAGCTCCACCGCGAGCGATTTGCGAACATGACCGTCGAGGACTACAAGCGCCGGATCAAGGTCGAGGCCGATCCAGAAGTCGTGGAGAAGTGGAAGGAACAGGAAAAGAAAGGCATGCGCTGGACCTACCGTCCCTCGGAGGAGGGCGAGGACCCCAAGCCGCTGGTCTTTGAAAACCGCGTCGACGTGGAAGCCCATTTCCGCCGCACCCACGGAGATGACGTGGTGCGTGAGATGCGCGAGGTGGCCGTTGGCGGCGACGTCGCCCGGGATCGCCTCTCACCCGGCTTGGGCATCCTCATGCGCCAGGCTGTGGAACGTGCACAGAAGCATCTCTTTGAGATGTCTCAAAAACTCGCCGCCGGACTTGAGCGCCGCGGCTTGAAGACCTTTAAGCGTCGGTCCGGAAAGTTCTACATCAGCCGGGTCCGTCCTCGCGCCATTCCTGAAGGCCTCATCTTCGCGGATCGTCTGGCGCAGATCGTCAACATGCTGAAAGGCGGCGCGGGCATCAAAACAAAACAAATCCTCGACACGCTGGCTCCGGTTTACCAACCCGAAGAGGGAGAAACCAAGCTCTCCGACGAACAAGTCTCCGTGCTCAAGGATCTTCATTGGCTCGCCAACGAAGGCTACGTCATTGAGTACAGCGACGGGATGGTCTTCCTCGGCGTTCAAGGCGACTCCAACAAGCCGAAGGAAAAGAAAACCAAGCCTGCCCCTGAGACCACCGAAGGCTCGGCTCCGGACACTACGGCCCCTGAGGCTGCAACACCTGAGGTGGCCACATCGACCGTCGAATCACCCCCGGTTGAGCCCCCGGCATCCGAAGCTCCCAAAGCTGAAGCGGTGGCGTCCGAACCTGAACCCGAACCCGCTCCAGCGCCTTCACCGGAACCCGAGCCCCCGGTTTCAAGCACCGAGGAAGCGCCACCACCGCCCGACGACGAACCACCCGCGCCGGAACCCGGCCCTGCCACTGTCGAGGAACCTCCTCCAGCCCCCGAGCCCGAAGTGGCCGCACTTGCGAAATCGGAGACAACTACGACCGATGAACCGGTCCTCACGCCAGAGGCCACCCCCGACTCTGATTCGGAACCCCTGGACGAGGACTCAGCATCCGATTCCAAAGACGTCGCTTCCTGACATTTCCATCCCGCGACCCTCATACGCGGGATGGCTCCCCCGCGAAATCAGCGTAGCCTCACCGCCACCCTGAAGAAGCGATTCAGGGTACTGGGCGGGAGTGAAATGAAGGCACGAAATCGGCCACCACCGAGATCGGTGATTGTGGAAGGAATCTCCATGAAGCTCAGCAAATCTGGTGACCCTTCTGCAACGAACACAAATTCGTCAGCATAAGTGGGCCACTCAAATTCAATGGTGAACTGATTCTCCATTGGCATCTCTCCCGCCACCGCGTCGAAAGAAAAGGCAGCAGGCACCCCGAAAGGAACGTTTGCCGCGTCCGTCGGATCTGTACCTTCGAAGAACTGCTGGAGCAGAGTGAACCCCGAGCCATCCGCTGAGGAGAGGGCGTCGTTACCAGTCGAACCAAAGAACAATCGTTCCCACTCGTCGGCCAGAAGGTTTCCGTCCAAGTCCGTCGCACTCGGGCGGGGAACGGAAGTCAATTGAATGGCGATGACTTCCAGCGGATGGGGAACGGCCTCAGGGCCGAGATCATCGAAGGCAATGATGTGAAACGCCGTTCCGCCGGGAATATCAAAGGCCTCGGGCAGCTCAAAGGGAGCCCCCGTTTCATCCCGCAGTTCATAGAGCATCCCACTTCCAGGCCGCTGAACGTAGGTCTTGCCATCGCCAAAGTTCACGCCGGTCTTCACAAAATCGAGGGAGACTTTGGGACGCACCGATCCGGTGTAGATGAAGTTGAACATGAAACTCGATGCCTCAGAAAGCTGTTCCGGCGTCAGCGCCACCAACTGGGCTTGGTAGTTTGAATGCAGGTACCCCCCAAACCGGACAAACTGGCGCAGCACATCAATCGGCGGCGGGTAGTCCGAAGGAGACGCATTGTGCAGCGACGAGCTGATCCGGTACACCTCGCGCACCATCGTCCTTAGATGCATCAGCCCTGCCTCGGCTGATGGGTCCGCGATCATCTCATTCACAGACGCAAGAAACTCCCTTGGACGTAGCGCATCCGTGTAGTCTGGCGAGTAACCCGAGGGAATGGTTTCCAAGGAAAGCAATTGCTCGGGGCTGACCGTGATCGGGAAATAGCCTTCCACCTCCGATGCTCGGAACGACGTGAACGACGCTGGCTCCGTGGACCCTCCGATACCACGGTAAAACAGCAGTTGACCGATCCGCCCCTCAACGAGAACGAAGGCCAATACGTCATCGATGGTCAGATCCGTCGACACCGTCTGCGCCTCCGCAGCAGAGAAGGCATTGGAAGCGTCTGAGATCCACCGATCCGCCTCGACCAACGGATCGGCAAAGGTGTCGAGTGTGAAGTCGAAAGACAGGTCTGGCGCATCAGGCGCGGCGATCAGACCTACCATCTCACGGCCCACCCGCGAATTCGGCCCCGAGCTGTCGATGTCGAAATGGGCAGGCGTGCTGACCACCAACAGCCGCTGCTGCGCGTCGAAGGGCGTGCATTCCAACCGTGCCATCGGAGCGCCTGGAGGAGACTCCGTCAAAGCCGTACCCATCAAACCACCGCCCACATCGTGGCATTGGATCTCCACTCCGGTCTGGGCCACAGAAGCTGCATTGGTCGCACCGTCCCATGGAAGTGGAGTCACTTCGACAAACAACTTCGAAGCGGCATCCGGTCGCGCTGCCGGATCGGGCGTCGAAGCCGCACTGTTGGGGTCGGTGTTTGCCAGCAACTCCTCGAGGTCCGAATAGCCGTCGCCATCACTATCAGGACCGCCGTTTGGATCCAGACCCTTCGCGATCTCCACGAAATCTGGCACACCGTCGCCATCGCTGTCCTGATCGGAGGGCGGCGAATCGAAGATGTAGGTCGAGGAAGTCACGGGAGTACGCTCACCGCCCGGAAGCAATGCGTAGGCCTCCACTGTCGTCGGAGTGAAGATCCAGAACGGGCCCGAATGAACGCCAAACGATGCCGACGGGCTGGTCCGGAAGTAGATCGTGGCTGCGGGATCGCTGGCAGTGATCGCAACGTGGATGGCTTGGACATGCTTGCCTGCCTCGGGCGTGAAGACCAAACCCGCCGAGACATCCCCTAGCACGGCTGGTGCCCGGTTCAGGTTCGCGAACGAGATGTCGGTTTGATGCTGGTTCGGCAGTCCTCCAATCGTTCCCGTCGGGACGGGTTCCACCGACCGTACCGAAGCACTCGACAGCCCTGTTGCCGGACCGAGGTACGTTTCACCAAAGACCTTGTTCAGACCGGCTAAAGTCAGATCCGACGACCAGTCAGCCACGCTCCAGACTCCCACCAAAGGGGGGTTCTCATCAATCAGGGGACGACCCGCGAAAAAGAAAAGATTACCCGCAGTAGAACTCGCTTCATTCAGTGGAGGAAGCGGCACGCCGAACTGAACCGCCTCGTAGCCACCCATCCCATCCTCAGCAAACACGCTGAACCGACTGGGCGGCCGATACGCGTCCGCCGAGGAAAGAAGTACGACAGAGCCGTCACCGAGCGCCAAGGCACCCGTGGCCACATCGTCGCCAAGATCGAGGGATTCCACCGCCACAAATCCACCCGCAGCGGTATAATCAAAGACCGTGGCCTCGCCGAAGAGATCCACTGCGAGCATGCGGTCGGCCACCGGACGGCGAAGCCGGATCAACTGCGCCACACTCATCGGCAGCGTCCGCTGGATCGGCCCATAGAAGCTGGCCCCACCCGGCTGCAGCCTTCGACACTCGACGTTGGGTGAAGCAAAGTTGTAGAATAAAAAGTCACTCTCGTTGACGTCGAACTGCCCGAAAGTAAAGCCACTGAAACTGCCAAAGCCATTGAGATTGACCGGATAGCTGAACGACGCGGCGGTCGGGACGGCGAGCCGGAACACTTGGAGAGAGGCATCCTGCTCAATGAAGGCAATGTGCGCGGTGCCACCCGCACGGGCTGTGGTGACGGGCGTCCAGCCGATGAGATTGGCGTTGATGAACCCCGGAGCACTGTTGGCAAAAGTACCGTCGCCATTGTTTGGCAAACGACGGATCGCGAGGGGAAGTTGTCCCTCAAACCCGGACGCCAGGGCCAGATCCTCCAAGCCTGCGGTCCCGACACCGCTGATGTCGAATGCAGCGAGCTGGCGCGGCCCCGCCTGAGGAAAGCTGGCCGTCATCGGTTGAAGTGCGACATCCAGGGGATCGACCAGCTGAACCCGGTTTGACAGCGGCGAAGTCAGCGCGATGGAATCCCGCGTGGCGGCATGGAAGCGGCCTACCGCCACCCCGGACACATTGGGAACACCGGAAGGCACTGGCTGCCGAAAGGCCAACGTGCCATTTGCTTGGCGGACGCCAATGGTCACCACGCCGGTAGAGCGGTCGACGATGACTGCGTCAAAGTCGCCATCGCCGTCGATGTCGCCAGATGCCGTGAACTGCGCCTGTCCAACGGTCACTGTCTCAGCCGCGTTGGTCCAGGCCACCGCAGCGGTGGAGAGGAAAATCAGGAGAAACTTCTTCATGGAATGATGACGGTGTTCGTGGCCAGCACTTCTTCGATCTCCATGCCAGGGCCGTAGCGCACAAGGAGATACTGGTAGGAAGCTCCGCGGATCACAGGATTGCGATCGAGGAGAAAGATATCGTAGTTGTTCCCAGCCGGAGGAGGCGCGGGCTTTGGTTTCACCCCGATGAACGGATCGTGAATGATGGTGGCGGGCAGGCTGGTCCCTGGCTCAATTCCATGCACAAACGCGATCTGATCCATCAAGGGCGAGACCTGGGATGTATCGTAAGAAACCACGGGTTTGGTGGCATTGGGAATCTGAACGCGGAACAGAGCCAATGGCCAGAGTGTGTTCACCGGAGCGTCGTCGGGCGCGGGTTTCTGAAACAGATAGGCCTGGGGATCGACATGCTCGGGGATGTAGTAGGCGGGCATGGCCGACGTGGGACCAACGTTGCCACCCTTGATGAAAGTGCTGTTTTCACCCCGGTACTCATACGCACCAATGCGGACTCCCACACCCTTCCACGGCGGCAACCCGGAGGCGAGGGTGTTCAAATACACCGCTTGGATCTCAGAATGATAATCCGTCGCATTCGATGTCGGTGGAAGCGGACGTGCCGGCCATGGCACATTCACGGGATCTGCAACCTCCGCCGCGCTCCAAGCGAAGTCCTCGAAGTTCGAAAAGGCACCCGTCGGCCTTCCAGAGGCGAAGTCTCCCCGACCCACGGCGCGCACCACAAGATCGTAACGCTCACCATTCGTGACAGGCAGGTCAAAGGTAAACACCGTGCCCTCTTCCTCTGACGGAAGACCAGCGACGAGCGCCGTCTGATACACCCCGAAATCGCGCGTGGCCCGGTTTGGATGACGCAGAGGCGGGTCTTGCACAAGGTTCGCACTCAATCCCGACCCAGGCCAGGCGCCCAAGGGCGAGCGATTCCGCCGCGCGACCCAGAGTTCGAAACGCTCAATGCCAAAAGGCGGGCAACTCCAACTCACTCGCATTCGAGCATTGCCGCCCACGGTGATCGCCTCGGGTCGCAGCAAGACCGGCACCGGCATCTCAGAATCGCCCACCACCCGGATGCATGGTCCCAAGGGTGTCATTGGGCTTGCGAGACCATTCTCATCCAGAAGTTGGGCAAAGTAACACACCCCCGCCACACCCGATGGCGTCGACCCCTCGTCAAAAATGACCGGTGTGGTGTCGTCGTCGAGTTCCTGCACCCAAACCAACGTCAGTGGACCATCATCCACACGGCGGTAGATCCTCAACTCACGAGACCCTGGCGTAGGAGCAACCGCCACACGCGGGTTATTGCGGTCCCCAGTGCCGGGCTGAATGCTGCAATGATCGGTACCAATCGGTCCACCGGCCACGTCCGTCATCTCCTGCACCGTCGCCAACCAGAGCAAAATGAGGCGATCCCCATCGGGCTTCGGCGGCTTGGGAACAACGGCTGAAACCCAGGGTGTGATCTTGCCACCTCGCGTTGCCGCACGGCACTCAATCTCAAGGTCATCCGGCCAATCGTCGCGCGTCGCATTGATGAAGGCCACCTGAGACGCCGCGCCTTCGCGGCCAAAGTAGGCTCGCCCCAGAAACTCATGCACGACCACCGACAAACCCGTTCGGTAACGAAACTCCGCCCACTCGAACATCTCAGGGACCGCACCACAGAGGAGCTTGAAATGATAGGCGGTTTCGGACAGACCATCGACCGCCTCGGAACTGACGTTGGTGAACTGGAGCGCTGGATCATAGCAGGTCACCAGCACATCACCCGTCGGCGCCGCCGGGCCTTCGCTCGCGCGCAGAATCCCGCGCGCCGGAGGGCTGTGCAGGGAGGTGTTTCCTCCGCAGGCCGAGCTGTCCGTCGCCCGAATCGTGTAGAAAAAGAGGGTGCCTGATAGATCCGGATCTCCGGGCGCAGGCGGATGCCGCGGCGAGTCGGGAGCATTGTCAAGATACACATACTCATCCTGTGTCGGCACACTCGGGATCACCGCAATTCGACGCGGAATCGGATCCGTGCGAAACTCCTGAATCTCCTCCAGGCTCGTCCAGCGGAAAACCTCATACGAGGCAATGGCCGAGTCAGGATCATTCGCAGCTGGCCACCTCACCGCCAAACGTTGAATGCGGTTCGTCCCGTCGAAAGCCACTTCATTGCTCACATGAACGTCGAGAGGAGGCGGCGGTGCCAAGCAGTCGCATGCCGTGGCCAGGGTCCCCGTGGAAACGGCACCATCCCGGCACAAAATGTCTAGTGCGGTGACGAAATAGTAAAACTCATCGCCATTTGCCAAAGGAACGCCCCCTTGTTCAAAGCGGCGATTGTCATCCGTGACAAAGTACGTCTCCCGATCACCCGCATCGGCAGCCTCGACGGCGTCGAGCAACTCGTCGGGAAACACCGGACCTTCGTTCACTCGAACCACATCTCCCAGCCCGGCATTGACTCCCGCGATCAAGTCTGCTGCCGAAGGTGGCGTCACCTGCCACTTCCTAGATGAATCGACAGCGAACGTTTTTTTCACTCGATACACATTGTAGCCGCTCTGCATCGGCGAGCGCTCCCTCAGTGCATCAGGGGTGGCCCACCTCAAGTGAATCGACAGATGACCCTCCTGTTTTTGATCGTCCGGGCGCTGCACCTGCAAGGGTCCTCCGGGCGCAGGGAGCTGTACACCCGAGGCCGTGTCCACGGTCACCCGTCCCAGCACACGCACGTCCTCGGATGCCGCTGTGTCGAACTCGCGGATCTCATACGTGTATATCCCCAGCGCGGGCAGCTTGTCCGCGACTGCCTGCCCCAGCGCCATCGCGGCAAGCGGTTGGCACTTGGCCAGAAACGCCAAAGCCTCCTGCTGCTCTGGATCATTGAGCGTGCCGTGCACAACCGCCGCCAGCTTTACCGCAGTGGAAACGGATGGAGCCGGGATGAAATCCTGGAACAGGGCCGTCAGGGTGTGATCCAATCCCATCACATCCTGACCGAGCTGCGTCGAACGCGCGATCAAGCTGCCCACCGTGCGATCATCCGTCTGCGGTTGAGTGACCGCGACACGGGAAAACGGCGATCCCGAAGACGCATCCCCATTTTTCCGGTAAATCGCATACACCAAGCCCTGAGCGTCTTCCGCATCAGACGGCTGCCAGAGAAGGTAAGCCCAAGCGTCGGGACCGCTTATATGGGCGGTCCCCACGGCGGACAGCAGGGAGGGATCAGTCAGGTTTTGGCCCTGCGAAGGAAATGCCGCAGCGAGGCAAGCAAGTGGAATAATGAATCGAAGCTTCATGAGATCGAAAGAGTGGAAGTGAATCGCACGGCCTAGTAGTCGACGTCCCATGAACCGCGTGAGTAGGTGGCACGCACCGTCTTGCTGAACCGCTTGCAGAACGGACAAACGCCCGCCTTGCCCTTCACCCGGCCCTGGCCGGAGAACTTAAAATGATCGCCTTGTTTGAGGCCAATGAGCGTCAGCTCGCCCTTCACACTGATCAGGCACAACGCTTCTCCACGCGCGCTGCATTGCATGATGCCACCCCATGTTGGCCCCGGCAGGGAGTAAAACGCTCCAGCGCCGACTCCGGCGGAGAGATTGAAGACACATCCAAAATCCACGATGGGAATCCGACCCGCCCCGAACACGTACGCACCCGCAAATCCGCCACCGCCAAGTAAGTCACCCAATTGCGGATTGATCAGAAGAATCGGCTCCAGATCGCAACTCTTGCCCAGGAAGAGCCCTCCTTCGAGACCCGAACCGGAGATTCGTACACTGCCGCCCAAACCCACGTAATTTTCACCCAGAACCAGCGTCGATCCAGGCCCGGGAGCGAGGCCCACCTTCACCGTTCCACGCAGTTCCTCCACTTCCGCACCAGCGATTTCAAACCCACC
>CAXBNA010000138.1:0-17410 GCA_963976915.1 uncultured Verrucomicrobiales bacterium | reverse complement strand
ACATGCGCAGGGCCACGAGGTTGAGGGACGGGATCACATACATGCGGCATTTCCCGGCACCGAGCGCGCCGAAGAGGTCGGTGCAGCCATCGTGGAAGATCCATCCGCCTGGAGCGCCCTCGGGTGTTTTTTGCAGCGGGCTCGAGCCCTGGCCTTCGGGGTGATTGAGCCACAGGGCAAGGCCGTGACCCGGATTGGCGGCGCTGGGAACGAGCAGTTGTTCGAGCAGGTCCTTGCGGACGATCTGCTTGCCTTCCCACTCGCCCTTCTGGAGGAGCCACTGGCCGTATTTCATCCAATCGCGTGCCGTGAAATAGGCGCCGTTGGGGATGTGCGGATTGCCGGCTTCATCGTGGATCCATTCGCCGGTCTTCACTCCGATCGGGTCAAGGATGCGCTGCTTGAGGTAGTCGAGCGGAGTCTGCTTTCTCGCCGCCAGCTTGCGCTTCATGATCTCGCCCAGCGCGTAGTAGCAGCTCGGTCCATACTGAAAACGCGATCCGGGTTCCCACATCACCGGAACGCCGATGGCGTGGCGGTAAAGGTCCGGCGCGAGGGTGTCGCGGTCCTCGCCCTGCAGTTTCTCCACATCCTGCACCAGCCCGGCGCTGAGCGTGAGCAGGTGGCGCAGGGTGATGCAGCTCTTACGCGGGTGATTGGTCCATTCGGGCAGGGTCTTGGAGGCAAGTTCATCGAACGATTCGATGAGGCCGTCCTCGATCATCGCCGCGATGACCGGCCCCCAGAAGCCCTTGGTCGCGCTGTGCAGGTGCGTGCTGGTGTCGGCGTCGAAACCGTTGTCGTAGCGCTCGAAGACGATCTCTCCCTTTTGCAGAATCACCACGGCGCGGCCGTTGTTTTCGGCGGAGTAGTCAGCGGCTTTTTTGAAGGTCGCGGCATCGGGGGCGAAGGTGACGGGCTCCGCCGGGTTCGGCTTCGGAGTGGCGGGCCGGTTCATCACCTGTGCGGCCTCGGCGGCAGTGATGAAGCCGTCCTTGTCCCGGTCGAGGGCCTTGAAAAAGGGGCGTTCGCCCGCCTCTTCCCGCGAGATTCGGTTGTCCTTGTCGCGGTCCAAAAGCGCCAGCCTTCCGGGCAACGTTTCGGTTTGCCCGGAGGTGGCCAGGGGCAGCAGTAGCGAGAGAGCGAGGATGGATAGAATCGAACGATGGAAGCGCTTCATACAGAAGAAGTGAAACTCCGAAGGAGGAGAGCGGTTGTGAAGCGACCTCCAGTGGACTTTCATCGCCGGTATGCTCACTCCCCCGCGAAGCCGATCTCGGCGGCGCTGGCCCAGCGGCCGTCGTTGACTACGGAGAGGGCGCGGACTTGGAGATCTCCGATCATTTGTAGCCTCCGAGAAACCTCTTGCCGCATCCATCATGTGGTTGGTATCTATTCACCATGCGTTGTTTTCGTAACCAACAGCATTGCGAAAATGCTCGCTCGAACTTTCTGGCGGGGGCTTCCCGGATTGCCGCACGAGCCAAGCTAGGCGCTTTCGTTGCTCTCGGCATTTTCACCGCTCAAACGGCAGCAACGACGGTTCAACTGGGCTACAACGTGGGACCTACCGGCGGGGGCGCTGGAGACCCGCTCCCGACAGATACAAGTTTGGGGATGGAGTGGATCAACGGCAATTGGACGACCCAGTCAGACGGGTCATTTGTGGGGGACGTCCAGGATTTGAATGCAGGAGTTCCGGGACAACTCAGTGTGCCCCCGGTTGGAGATTTTTCTGAAGGCCTGACCGTCAATGTGGCGGGCTACGATAGCGGGACCCCTGTGGCGGTCAGTGGAGCTCCAGCGGCAATTCGCCCGGCGACGGCAGGATCGAATGGAGACGCACTGTACGTGGGAGACTCCCTCGTGTTCACCTTCGATCATGACGTTGCGATTGAACGCATCGCATTTGCGGCGGGGACCGCTGCGGAGAAGGTGGATATTCGAGTCAACGGGACGCTGGTCTTTGACGACCAGCCTGCGAACTATGGGATCGCGTCTCCCTTGGCAATGTCTTCCGCCGTTCTGCGAGCCGGGCAAGAGCTCGTCGTCGAAGCTGCGGTGACCGACAACGGCTTTCACGTTGCCGCTCTTTGGGTGTCTTATCTGGCTCCGCTTCGATACTATCCCAATCCCGTCTTTTCGTTTGAGGCAAGTGACCCGTGGACAGCCGTGGTCAAGGGGGTGGCCACCCCTCCCAGCAACACGAACTTGCCAACATTGACTTCTGTCAGTGGGGGAGTGGCGGCGCAGTTTGGCGGTGGCACGTGCTTGGTATTTGATGCACCCACCCAGTACGACAAGGATCAAGGATCACTGGTGATTTGGGCCCAACTGAATCCTCAGTTTGGAGAGGTCGGACCTTTCACCGAACGCCTCTTCACGGAGGTATCCACAGGGACGACGATGGACCAAATGTGGTGCCTACTTTACCAGAACAGCCTGCGCTTTGATCCGGCGGATTCGGCGAAGTCTTGGGGAATCGCGCAGCAGGCGAAGCGCTGGGCACCTGGCACGTGGCATCAGATCGCAGTGACCTGGAAGGCAGAGAAGGGATTCATCATTTGGCTCGATGGGAAACGTGCGGCACAACCCTTCAAGAAGGATGGAAGCAGTTTCTTCAACGACTGGACCAGTTGGGCAGCGACTGAACTTGCGGAACAGTTCGTCATTGGCGCGAAGACGGAGGCGGGCGACCAGCAATGGCGGGGTCTGATCAGCAAGGTCGAGGTTTACGACGCGGTGCTGAGTGAATCGGAGATCAAGGCGATCCAAAATCCGGTCGATGTTCAGTTTCCGCTTGCTACTCCAAGGGATCTCGCGCTGTACCCCAATACGGTGCAGGCCGTCACTGTGGAGGCCGAGCATACTCACGCGGTGAGTCTCGAGGGTGTGCTTAGCTTCAGTATTGTGGAAGGGGGCGGAGGAACCGTCGCTACGGGGCAGTCTCCCACAACGACGCTTCCGGTCGGGGCGGTGACGTCGTTTCCGTTTACACTGCCTGCGTTGACACCGGGAGAATATGTCTGGGAGAGCACCTGGACGAGCGTCACCGGATCACGAAGCTGGACGACCACGCTCATGGTCATGCCGGTGATACGACCGCCAGGAAGTCCGGGCAGTGTGACGCGAACGGAGGTGGCATCCTGGCATGCGTTCCAAGGGTTGTCGGGGCTTGCGACGCGTGGGGGGCACGTGACACAACGCCCAAGTGATCTGGGATCGGTTGTTGAGGCCGGCGAATCGAGATACGACACGTTTGTCGTTCCATTTGAAATCACGAATCCAGACCGTCTTCACATCGCAGTCATTCGATATCCCGACGACCGATTGAGGAGCATGGATGTTTCTTTGATTGATCGACTCGGAAGCAATGATCCACAACTTCAGACGGGGATCTTTGCCGGGGGCGAATATCCAAATTCGGGGCTGCTTCAGGAAGTGGAGTTGCGGTTCTGGCCCAGATCGACCCAACAGGCGTTGAGTTTCATGACGACCGAGGATTTGGCCTCAGCAGGTATTGTCGACTTCACCATTTTCGAGCTTTCGGGAGATGCGGCCACCGCTGAAGTCATGCCCTATTCTGGATCGGAAGGCAGCCGTCGATTAGGCCAATTCTTCGAGGACCCTCAGCTCGAGAGGGCCTTTGGGACGGACATCGGTGAAGAAGCCGGATTTTTCACGGCAGGTGAGCGACTGTTTCAGGTCATGGAAGAGCAGGGTCAGGATTTGCTCTACTACCCCGTCGTTTGGTATGAAGGCCCACTCTATGATTCGGTAGCAGAGCCGATGTCCTTCATGAACTCGAGGGCGCATCCGGGGCTCTTCCCACAGTATCTCCTCCGCCGGGTCCATCAGCTGGGCGGTGGCTTCTTGGCGGGCTTTCATCCGCACTTTTTGCCAACGCTGACGGCAGGGGCGGAGACAAACGCCGCACGGGTTGCGGCGGGAGCCGAAACGATTCATCAGGTGAAGTCGGATGGGACGCTCTGTCTCAACACCGTTTCCCACCAGGAGCCTCCCGTCTATAATCCGCTCGACCCGACTTATCAGGCAGCCTTTCTAAAGTTGGTGGATGAGTTCATGGCTCGCTTTGGGACTGAGCCCGCGTTGGAGGGGCTCGCGCTGCGGCTTTCGATCCACAAGCCGTTCTGGTTCGGGACCGGTAGTGCGGGCTACAACGACTGCAACATCGCGGCCTTCGAAACAGACACGAGCATTTCGATCCCCGTGTCACCGACCGCCATCGACCGATTCTCACTGCGCTATGATTGGCTACAAGCGAATGCCTGGGAGACGTGGATCGCATGGCGTTGCCAGCGCATTCATGACTTTTGGAATGCCATTGTGGACCGAATCCATTTGGTTAGGCCGGATGTCAGGCTTTTTGTTGACGCTTCGTTCCTCGATTGGAGGAATCCATACGATCCCTCGAATCACGATCAACGCCTCAGAGAGGCGGGATTGGACACGTCGCTCTATTCTGACGACAGTCGAATCGTGCTGGGCGTGTGGCAATTGCCGTCGGACTATCGCTATCAATGCGCGAAGGAGGGAAGAGGAAGCGCCGACGCACGGGCCAACCTTCTGGATTCGGCTGCAGTCGCTCCATGGCAATCCCAGCCCTCGGCTTTTGTCACCGCCCTCGAGCGCTACCACGAAACCGCGATCGGAGCGGACCAACCGATAAGTTCTCCCAACGCTGGCGAAACGTTTACCATCCCTTGGAGAGTAAGTCAGATTCCTGCCCCCGGTTTTCATGCATTGGAGGGACCAGTGGCGGCAATGAATAGCTTGGACCCGATCCTGATTTCGCGTGGCGGAATCAGGAACGGAATCCTCGGTTGGGAAAATCATGCACGCTCCTTTGCACAGAATTTTCGGGCGTTGCCGGCGGTGAAAATGACGGCCGTTTCAGGGTTCACCGATCCTGTGTTGGCGCGCCAGTTCGATGGCGCTGGCGGCACCGTTTTCTATTTGCTCAACCGTCTTCCCTTTCAAGTCGAGGGTTCTATTCAATTGGACAATCCAAGCGCCTTGCGAGACTCGCTGGGAGGAATTCCAAGCGACGTGATCGGGGGGCAATTTGCCCTCGCGCCGTACGAGTTGAGAACCTTCACCGGAAGCCACCTGATTGGCGGGACTTTTGCTCCTGTTCCTTCGGCTCTGGCGTGGCTTCAAAACCGCGAGCAAAGTATCGCCACTTCATCGACCACGCTCCCTTCCGGCCAAGATGCCAGTGCAGAGGTTTCTACTGCGCTCGGACTGGCTCAGACAAACAGGTGGCCCGACTTTCTCATCCAGACACAGAAGACGTGGCATTGGACACAACCAAGAACGAGTCACGGAACACCTCATTCTTGGTTGGAAACCTTTGGACTCACCTCCTTTGGAAATCATGAGATGGCTGATGCGTTGGATACTGACGGTGACGGCCTGAAGACCTTTGAGGAATACATCACCGGCACTTCACCTTCGGATGGTCGAGAGGCCATCAATCACGTGCTTTCGATTTTGCCTTCCGGAGCGGATTGTCGCTTGGAATGGGACAGTGTGCCTGAGCGACTTTATCGCATCTGGACCAGTCCAGACCTCGTCACATGGAAGGAGATCGGATCCACCACCTCTGACCAATTCACCTTCACGAAAAACAGCGAGAACGCCTTTGTGATGATCACGGTGCACAAGCAGACGCCATAAGACAAGAGTGGCGAAAGCTGGGCACCAACGGGTGCACTCACTCCCCCACAAACCCGATCTCTGCGGCGCTGGCCCAGGGGCCGGCGTTGACTTCGGAGAGGACGCGGATCTGGACGTAGCGGGCGGGGGTGGCGGGGAAGTCGATCTGCTGGGGCTCGCGGGTTTTCTTGAGCGTGGTCTTGGCGACGGGATCGGCGAAGGTGTCGGGGTCGGTGGAGAGGGAGATCTCGACATCGGCGATGGCGCCGTTCCAGCCGCCGTCTTGGCGGGCGAGGTAGCGGAGGCCTTTGAGAGTGTGCTGGGCACCGAGGTCGATGATGATCTCGTGCGGGTGCTTGAGTGGCTCGCCCTTCGAGAACTGGGTGTGCCAGATGGTGAGCGGATCACCGTCGATGGCATTGCGGGCGAACTTTTGGTTGCCGGTGTTTTCACTGCTGACGGCGGCGATCTTCCAACCGGTGTTCGGCAGCGCGCCTTCGGTGGGCAGTGTGTGAGCGGCTTGCTTGCCGGCCTTGCCTTTTGGCTTCACGCCCCCGGGCGTGGCCTCGACGTCGGGGTCGTCCTGCTTGCCGCACTTCGCGCGGCGATCGCGCTCGTGTCGGTCGGTGCGGGAGAAGGTGCCCTCCACCACGGGTTCGTGCGCGGCTTCGGCGAGGGCGGTGAGCTTGTTCAACATGTCGGGTTTTTCGGCGGCGAGGTCCTTGGACTCGCTGGGATCGGTGGCGAGGTCGTAGAGTTCCCAGGCGGCGGTTGGTTTGGGACGGACGGCGCGCCAGTCGCCCTGGCGGATCGCGGTCCAGCCGCCGATCTCCCAGTAGAGGTAGTCGTGCTGCTTTTGCTCGTCGTTTTTGCCGAGCAGGGTGGGCAGGATGGACAGGCCGTCGATGTCGGCGGGCGGTGTGGTGCCGGTGACTTCGGCGATGGTGGGCAGGATGTCGGGGAAGTAGCAGAGCAGGTCGCTGCGGGTGCCGGGTTGGATTTTTCCAGGCCAGCAGGCGGCGAAGGGAATGCGCAGGCTGCCCTCGTAGAGCTGGCCTTTTCTGCCGCGATACTCGACACCGGTCTCGGGGTGGACGTTGGCGCCGTGAATGCCGCGGTGGAGTTCCTTGGTGGCGAAGTAGTCGGCACCGCCGTTGTCACCGCTGAACATGACGAGCGTGTTTTCGGCGAGGCCGAGTTCGGTGAGGAGGGCGCGGAGTTCGCCGAGTTGGCGGTCGATCATGGTGACCATGGCAGCATAGCGGCGGGCGTCTTCGGGCCAGGGCTTGTCTTTGTAGATGGCCCAAGCGGGATCGGAGTCGGGGATGTCGAAGATGCCGTGGGGCGGGGTAACGGGAAGGTAGCAGAAGAAGGGCTTGTCTTGGTTCTGGCGGATGAAATCCATCGCCGCATCGAAGATGACGTAGTGCGAGTAGGTCTCGCCCTGGCTCATGCCGAAGTTGTTTTTCAGCGGCACTTCCTCGCTGTTTCGGATGAGGTAGGGCGGGTAGTAGGTGTGGGCGTGGACTTGGTCGTAGTAGCCGAGGAAGACATCGAAACCGTGCTTCTCCGGCACGCCGGTGGAATCGCGACCGCCGCAGCCCCACTTGCCGAAGCCGCCGGTGGCGTAGTCCGCTTTTTTCAGCATCGAGGCGATGGTTTCCTCCTCAGCGCGCATCGGAGTGCCGCCGCCATTGGCGCGGACGGAGGTGTGGCCGCCGTGCTTGCCGGTGAGGAAGCAGCAGCGGGTGGGAGCGCAGACCGAGGAACCTGCGAAGAGGTTGTTGAAGCGCATGCCCTCGGCGACCATTTGGTCGAGGTGCGGCGTCTGGATGTTCGTGCCGCCCATGTAGGAGGGCTCGTAGTAGCCGAGTTCATCGGCCATGATGTAGATGACGTTCGGCTGCGCCGACAATGACGAAACCAGAATGGCGAATGACGAAAAGAGTACGAGCAGGTGCTTCATGGCGGTTGGGAACGAAGGAAGGGCGGGCAAACTCACGTTGAATGGCCGCGAAATGAGATTCCTGAGTTTGATTCTTCTGAGTGGGTGGGTGTCAGCGGGGGCGGATGAGGTGCGGCGTGAGCCGCTGGTCTTGCGGGAGGGTGGCACGCCGGAGGAGCCGGCGGTTTTTGACGGGAATGGGCTGGTGATCGACCTCGGGATCGACGTGACCGAAGAAGAGTGGGTTAAAACCGGGGACGTGTGGACATCGAAGGGTCCTCTGCGTGGTCGCGAGCCGGTGGCGGACACGCAGCGGGCGGGTTTGTTCATCGATGAAGTTCCTTTGCGAATCGTGCGGGAAAGAGGCGCGACCAAGGACGGGCTCGTGCGCTATGTGCCGCCCGACCAACTGCAGCCCGGTCAAATGGGATGGTCCGAGGATGGATCGATCTACTTCCGCTGGCCCGGAGGAAAGTCTCAGAGTGCCGCACGCGTCATTCTGCCACCGGACAAGCTTCAAAGTTGCGTCGTCATCGCCTGCTCCAACCTCATCGTTCGCAACCTCACGGTCATGCACGCCGCCAACGACGGCTTCAACATCCATGGTGACCGCACCGGCATTCGGCTGGAAAATGTGAAAGCCTTCTCCAACGGAGATGAAGGCATCAGCGCCCACGAGACCGTTCAGATGGATGTCATTGGTGCGGAGATCGCATGGAATGGCTCCTCAGCGGGAGGTGTCGCCGATGTGACCGAAAGCATCACGACTTACCGAGACTGCGTGCTGCATCACAATCTGGGCGCGGCGTTTTTCTTCGATGGAAAATCACACCGCGTCACCGACTGCGTGATCCACGACCAGGCAGTGGACATCAGGGTTCGCGATCCGAAGAAGACGAAGGTGGTGACGGAGAGGGTGGTGTGGCAGGAAGCCGCTCTGGCACGACCAACCGCGCCGTGAAGCAAAGCGTTTCGAACTCGATGAGCGATGGCCGATCCGCACGATTGGCTCCCTGAAGGACGCCCACGACTTTGCCCGTGGCGAGCTGGATCACGGGGCTGCCGCTGGCCCCGGCGACGTTCTCCTGGGTTTGTGTCCGCATTTTGAGCATCTTTGGCCCGTCCATGGATTGATAACCCTTGAGCGTTGAAAACGAAGAGGCGAGCGTGCCGTCAATCCAGACACCTTTCTCCAAGAGGACCCGCAACTGCTCTCCCGGTTCCATGGTGTAGCCCACATCGAAATCGAGGCAGGGAACATTCCCCGTGGCCGCAGTGACCAATTGGATTTGCGACTCTGGCTGGCGGTAAACCTGCGTGGCATTGAGTGTGAACTCGTTGTCGTCGAGATCAAAGAGCAGGGTGGGGGCGGCTCCGCCGAACTGATGCAGTGAAGTAACGCCCGCAATGATGCCCGGTGGAATGCGCATGAGAAACCCTGAGCCCTGGAGGTTCTGACCGATCAGCGGTTCATAGGCCTCAGGTTGAGTGAGGGTTGCCTGATTCAGAATGGCTGGCGGCGATTGCCAGCGAACTTCGGTGGCGGGTGACGGTTTCCTTGAGGACCCCGATCCATCGAGAAGCGCCAAGACCAGACCAAGACCGAAGAGTCCCAGAATCAAGACGAACGCGACTTTAACAAGGCTCCACACACACCCAAGGATGGAACCTTCTGCGGGCTTCGGAGCCGGGCGAGCTCCGGGAATCGGTGGCGGAACTTTTCGCCGAGCTTCCGCAGCGCTGATGAGTCGTTTTTTCGGCGGGGAAACCACCTGCCACGGAATCTGCACGGCGGGTCCTTTCCCGCCCGGCAGTGCAAGCAGGGGAATGAAGCCAAGGTGATCCGGCGGCAGGAACCCGCCCTTGATCATCATGTCCAGGGCCACGCATTCGAACCCCATCGTTTCCCCGGCAGGCAAGGGGCGGCGACGCCACACCTGAAGCGTATCGTCCTGCATGATGGCAGAGAGGTGGGGGTGCGTTGAACTTGGGCTGGAATACAGCTCGGCCAGAAATGAGCTGAGGAAGCCGCCAATCATGACATCGCGGGTTCCCTGATGAACGGGTGCCAGAAGGAGGGCAGGCCACGCGCTGGTTGGATTCGAACGCATGGCGCTGTTGGCGATAACGGGAAGGGCGAACCACACCTCACCTTCCCCGGCCAATCGGAGGTATTGCTTCCAGCGTCGCTTCGATTGAAGCCCTTTGTTTTTCGAACTCTCAATCACTTGGAGAATCTTCCACGGCATTAACACACCAACAGCGAACGCTGCCCACCAAGGGGAGTGAATCTCATCGTAGAAGGCGCGAAACTCATCGCTCTTGAGCCAGGCGACGGCTCGGGCTTTGATCGCATCGCGTTGCTCCAGCCAGACCTCGATCTCGGCACCAAGGTCGTGCAATTGCTGTTCGACTTCGGCTTGATCGGCGGTCGGTGAGGATTCTTCCAGAGTCTCCTGACCGGTCGATTGCCTGGAGGGGGAGGCCTGTAGTGACGCAGGTTCCACGGGTGCGGAGTCGAGCGTCCAGTGAGTCACGCCCCGCGGAGGCGTGAAGCACGACTGTTCTCGATTCTCTGCACGCCAAGGCTGCTCCCCGGGACCGTCGGCGGTGTGGCCAGTCTCGATTCGGCTGCCTGATTCAGAGAGATAAAGCGCAACGTTCCATGCGAAGCGGATGGCTTCGTCGGGAGGGACGCTCGGCCCGGGTGGAAGCGCAATCTCGTGATCGGGCAAACCCAATTGAGTCATTCCCACGGTGTCCACCATTTGCCACCCTTCTTCGACAGAAAACAGCCGCGACTTGGCAATGGCCATCAGAGGCAGCACTTTGGCGTTCGCAGAAGATTCGAGGTGTGCCGCCAGATCGTCGCGAGTCATCAAGACTTCGGAGTTCGGATTGAAGTAGAGGAGCGCACCTGGAGTGTCCATCACCGCGAGAACGAGCCTGAACAACCATTGCAGTTCTGCGAGCGGTTCGTGGTCGGATGGAGCAATGGGAGCATCCTTCCCTGCTCCGAACACATAGGTAATCCGAAGCCGGACGAATGCGGAGTGCGGGGTCACTTTATCAGCCGTTTCGGGCGGGCACCCAAACTGGCGAGCGCGCTCCAACGCGCCCGGATACGCGTGCGGGCCGAAGGCCCCCATCGTCCACGCAGAAAACAGTTGCGGGCTTTCTTGGGGATCCCCCAGATCATCTGGCCAGGGCGACTCCACGACATCCACCAAACATTGCCCGTTGGCTTCGGGCCTCCACTCGACCGTGATGGCAGCGCCCTCCATCTCAATCCAGTCGGAGGCGTCTTCGACAGAGACAACGCGAAATCCCTCCCGTTCGACGCTCATCCGAAGGACGCCCAAGTCCGGGGCGTCCGAAAAAAGAACCGTCAATCCCTGCGTGTAAAACCCCTTCATAGCTCAGCGCTTGGACTAGACCAAATTGGCGATACAACGGCAAGGCGGAATTGCATTGCAGCACTTCCAGTCACCCATCTGCCTTCTACAACTTGGCCTTTCGGGCCGGGGCTCGCCACACAACAGTCCCCCTGGTATCAGGTGGGCAAAGTCGACGGACCAAGGGGGAGAACGTCTGCCTATTTAGGCTGACTACTGACCCAATCCCGGAATCGAAGGCATCTTCATTTCCTGATACCCTTCGGGCATGGCAAAAATGTCGTCGGACACGTCTTCCTTCGTGGCGGAGACGAGTTCCGTTTTGGCGGTCTGGCCCATGATGGTCATCTCGGACTTCACGACCATCCCGGGAAAGTCCATCGGGTCAGGAGCCATGCCTGCCAGTGGATTTCCAGCACCGAGCCCCTTCATGAGCTTGGATTGGATCTCCCGGATCTCGTCCGCACCTTCAAAGTTCGTGGCGATCCAGTATTTGCCGGCGCCCATCTTTCCCTGCCACGTGTAAATCTCCGCATCCCACTCTCCGACCTTTTCCTTTTCGCCCGTGGCAACGGGTTTCGTCGCTTCGCCACCGCCGTTGCCTGTGAGCTGTTGCGCCATGGCCATCAGCCCTTTCATCTTGTCCGGGTTCACCTTCATGAAGGACTTCTGGCCATGCATGAGCATGGTGATGTCCGTCGTTGAGGCATCGAGAATCACGCTCATTTGCTCGCCCACGTCCGTTCGCGCCTTGTCCCCCTTGATTTGAGTCTTGGACTCATTCGCCTGACCGGCGGCGTCTTGTTTTTCGACAATCACCCAGTCGGCGCGCGAGAGTCCGCTGATAGAAAGGGCAAGGCTAAGGGCAAGGGCGAGCGTTTTCATACGGGCGTCATCCTAATCGATAGTCAGCGATTCGGTCAATGCGAATCCCCACACTTCATGTTCGTCGGCGCTCTCACCAACGATGCGACCTCAGAGTTTCCAGTCGATCCCCGTCCAGGACTCGGGCTTGCCGTTCTCCAGGCGATCCAGATCGAAGGGTGCATCCGCCTTCACCAGCACCGAGGCGTCCCGGATCTGAAGCGTCAGGCCCTCTTTCAAATGGTCCTCTTCCAGCCAGTAGCGCAGCCTCACATCCTGAGTCGTCCCGGCTGCGACGACAGGAGCTGGACTGACGGCCAAGATGAACGGGGGCACCTCCGCCCCTGCCGAAGTGATCAATTTGGCGTCCGGAGGCTGAAGCGTGATCGGGCGAGGGCTCGCATTCTGATACCGAAACTCGATGTCCAACCGGGCATTGCCATAGTCCCGCTCCAACGTGACCCGATACAGTCGCAGCGGCTCCTCTGCAGTCACTGGAGGGCCGACGGCCGGCCCCAGACCGCTGTCTCCGCTCGAATCCATGAGCACCCAGCCCACCGCCAGGACGCAACCCAAGAGCAGAATCCAAACCTCGGGGCGCTGATGGAATTTCATGGTGGCGTAAGAATTCGTTCTGTCGTTGTCAAACCGGAGATTGTGTCCTAGTCTGCCCGCCCTCCGGGCCGGACCCTGCAACATTGCGGTCCCGGAACACCCTCAATAGCGAGCCTTTCAATTGCCATCGATTTCATGAACATCAACGTCGAACATCAGCCCAACTGCCGTGCCGCCGCCCACATTCGTGTGCCAGGAGAAGAGGTCACCAAGGAGCGCAACAAACTCATCGCCTACTTCAGCCGCATGGCCAAGCTGCCAGGTTACCGCCCCGGTAAGGCACCGAAGGCCGTCATTCAGAAGCGCTATCAGCAAGAGATCTCCGAGGAACTCGAAAAGCAGCTCGTCAACGATGGCGTCCGCCAGGCCGTGACCAACGAAGGCCTCGACGTCCTGACCTTTCTCGACGTGAAGGACAAGCTCCACCACGACACCGACGGCAGCTTCAGCTTCACAGTCGAAATGAGCCTCCAGCCCAAGTTTGAGCTCCCAGACTACAAGGGCATTGCCGTTCAGTTGCCACGGATCGAAGTCACCGAGGCCGACATCGACCACGACATCCTTCACCTGCGCGAAAACTTCGCCTCCCTCGAGGACGTGGATCGCGCGGCAGACATCGGCGACGCCGTCGTCGGTGGCTACACCTCCGAAATGGACGGGCAGCCTCTCGAAGAGGCCTTCCCGGATGCGCCCGATTACTTGAAGAAGATGGAGGAGCAATGGTTCCTCCTCGCCGAAGAAGACGATTTTCTCCCAGGCTTCTACGCCGGACTGAAAGGCCTCCAGAAGGGCGACGAAAAGACACTCTCCATCACCCTTCCCGACGACTTCAATGTCGAGGACCTGCGCGGCAAAGTGATCGATTTCAAAGTCACCTGCACGGGTGTCAAAGAGCGCACGCTCCCTGAGCTCGACGACGAGTTCTTGAAGAAGGTCGGCGGCGATGAGATGACCGCTGAGTCTCTCCGCAAGGAAGTCGGCGACGCGATCCGCAAGCGCAAGGAGCAAGCCCGCGACACGGCGAAGTCGAATCAAGTCATCGCCAACCTGATGGAGAAGATTGAGTTCGAACTCCCCCAGGACGTTGTCAATCGCGAAGCCCAGCGCCGCACCAATGAAATCGCCAGCCAGGCGATGAAGAATGGCATGGACAACGAGGCCCTGATGCAGCATCAGGACGAAATCCTCAACACCGCCACCCAGCAGGCCCGCCAAAACGTCAAGGTCAGCTTCATCCTCGAAGAAGTCGCCAAGGCAGAGAATCTCACCGTCAGCGATCAGCAGCTCTCGATGACCCTCGCGATGGTCGCCTCCCGAAGCCAGACGCCGGTGAAGAAATTCATGGCCGACGCTCAAAAGAACGGCATGGTCGAGCGTGTCCGCGATGACCTCCTCATCCAAAACGCCCTTCAATTCCTGAAGGACAACGCCGAGGTCGAGGAAACCGAGCCCGAAGCGGAGCTTTGCGACACCCACGGTCGCGGCGAGGCTGAAAGCAAGGCGTAACGCCTGCACCCCAAGGCAACCCCTGCGCCCCATCCCCGCGTCTTGCTGGCGAAGGTCTTAAGTCACCCTGGCGGCACCATCGCCAGGTGACCAGGTCACTCATGCGCCTCCATCCAGAGGCGTCGCTTTCGCGCATTCAAACGTTTCGAAGGTTTGACAACCCCCCCCAACCCCGGTTGATTCCCGCCATGTCCTTCAACGACTCCGATTTTCCCACCTCCATCGCTCCATCCAACAGCTACATGATCCCCACGGTCATCGAACAGGATGGACGCGTTGAACGCGCCTACGACATTTATTCCCGTCTTCTCAAGGACCGGATCATCTTCATCGGCACGCCGATCGATGACCAGGTGGCCAATGTCATCATCGCCCAGCTTCTCTTCCTCCAGATGCAGGATCCGAAGAAGGACATCAACATCTACATCAACTCCCCCGGCGGTTCCGTCACGGCCGGTCTCGCCATTTACGACACGATGCAGTTCGTCACCTGCGATGTGAACACCTACTGCATCGGCATCGCCGCCAGCATGGGGGCCGTTCTCCTCGCTGCCGGAACCAAGGGCAAGCGCTATGCCCTGCCCAACTCCGACATCATGATTCACCAAGTTTCCGGTGGAGCCCGCGGAACCGCCAGCGACGTCGAGCGGACTGTCGATTTCATGTACAAGCTCAAGCGTCGTCTCAACCGCATCCTTGCCCATCACACCGGCAAGACGCCCGAGATCCTCGAAAGAGACGCCGACCGCGACAACTACATGAGCGCCCAGGAAGCCGCCGACTACGGCCTTGTGGACAAAGTCCTCGAAAGCCGCCGGGACATGCCGGACACTGAGGAGAAGTAGAGCTTGATCCTGAGTCGCCCCGGCAGACCAAGGACCTTGGGTACGCCGCAAGACCGGACGCTGGAGGCGTCCCAGCCATTAGCCAGTGGTTGAGCGCAGCGACACCACTGGAACGAACCTCCGCCGTCCGCCCCTTCTCCACAGGGAGCACCCTGAAAGGGTACCAGCCACTCTCGGGGCCGGAACCGTCGAGAATGAGTTGGTTTACCGCGTTGAGAATGAGAGGCTTATTATCGCTCAGGCTCGGGGCATGACGGCGGCTGAAAACGAAGGACTCCAG
Source organism: uncultured Verrucomicrobiales bacterium (assembly GCA_963976915.1). Lineage (GTDB taxonomy): Bacteria > Verrucomicrobiota > Verrucomicrobiia > Verrucomicrobiales > Verrucomicrobiaceae > CAXBNA01. The sequence continues at coordinate 2,281 of CAXBNA010000138.1, read as the reverse complement.
TGATTGAGCAATCCATAGCCCACTTATCCGATCAACAATAAGGTAATTAGTGCTTGAGCGGGCTTGCTTTCTGTGTGACTTCATCCACAGTTCCCGCCCCTTATCATGAGCAAAGCATCGGTCGAAGACATCAAAATCGCCTCCAACGGACTCCGTGGGTCCATCCCTGACGTTCTGACGGACGCCGCTATCTCGCACGTCGATGAGAGCGACAACGTCCTCCTCAAATTCCACGGCAGCTACCAGCAGGATGACCGTGATCTCCGTCGCGAACGCACCAAAGCAAAACTCGACAAGGCGTGGAGCTTCATGGTCCGCAGCAAGATGCCCGGCGGTCGGATCTCCGCCCAGCAGTGGCTCATCCACGATGAAATCTGCGAGCTTTCTGAAGGCAGCCTGCGCCTGACCAATCGCCAGGGCATTCAGCTTCATGGCGTGCTGAAGGGCAACCTCAAAGCCGTCATCCAAGGCATCTGCAAAAGCGGCCTCACGACCATGGGTGCCTGCGGCGATGTCGTCCGCAACACGATGGCCCCCGCTGCTCCGATCAAGGACGGCATTCGAGAAGATGCCCAGCGCCTTTCCGAAGAGATCAGTCAGCGCTTCCTCTGGCGCAGCAGCAGCTACGCCGACATCTGGCTCGATGGGGAAAAGATCGACCTCGATTGGGCACAGACGGACGTGAATCCGGCCGTGCGCGAAAAGACCATTTACAAGAACGGTGCCGAGCCCGAAGACCCAATCTACGGCAAAAAATGGCTCCCACGGAAGTTCAAAATGGGCATCGCGATCCAGCCCCAGAATGACGTGGATGTGTTCTCCCAAGACGTGGGATTTGTCCCGCATGTCGTCGATGGAAAAGTCGAGGGTTACAGCATCTTCGTCGGAGGCGGCTTCGGCATGAGCCATGGCCAGACCGCCACACGCCCCTTCCTCGCCCAGCCGCTGTTCTATGTCGAACGTCCGCACGTCGTCGATGCGGCGGAGGCCATCGTGACTGTCCAGCGTGACTTCGGCAATCGTGAGGAGCGCAAGCATGCCCGGATGAAGTACCTCGTCCAGCTCAAGGGCATCGAGTGGATGCGCGAGCAAGTGGCCGAGCGCCTCCCCGGCATCACCACCGCCCCCGCCAAGGACGTCAAATTTGACACCGTCGCCGATGAACTCGGATGGTTCGAACAGGGCGACGGCAAGAGTTACCTCACGCTCTATGTCGAAATGGGCCGCATCACCGATCGCGAGAACGGCCCGCAATACCTCAGCGCCTTCAATGAGATCGCCCGCGATCTCGACTTGCCGTTCATCGTCACGCCGAACACGAACATGATCGTCGCCGATGTGGCCCCGGATCAGAAGGCCAAGGTCGATGCCATCTTCGCGAAGCACAAGGTGCCCGTCGGCACCGAGTTCACCGCCACCCGCCAAGTCGCCCACGCCTGTGTGGCCCTGCCGACCTGCGGCCTCGCCCTTGGCGAATCCGAGCGCGTGCTTCCAAGCCTGATCGACAAGGTCGATGAGGTCCTCAAGGATCTCGGCCTCGAGAACGATCCGATCCTCATCCGCATGACCGGCTGCCCGAACGGTTGCGGACGCCCCTACAATGCCGACTTCGGCTTCGTCGGTCGCGGCCCCAACAAGTACGCCATGTACGTCGGCGGCAGCATCGCAGGAGATCGACTGGCAGGCATGGAAGAAAAGACCGTGCTGTTTGATGACATTCCCGCCAAGGTCCGCGCCTTCCTCGAGCCCTACAAGGCCGAGCGCACGGATGGCGAGACGTTCAGTCAGTGGTTCGGTCGCACCCGCAAACTCGGTCCCGCACCTGATCCAGAGCAGTTCCACGTCGAATTCGCCGAGCGCGCCGCCAAGTAGTGCCGGGCTTCAGCCCGCACCCACGAGCAACCACCAGTCATCGGGCTCATCTCCTTCGATGGGCCGACGTTGCGCCCACTCACCCAGCGGACGTCTGTTCGGGCTGAAGCCCTAGACTACGTTCTTGCACCCGCCTGCCCGACCGCGCCATGATGCGCGTCATGGCCGCCCTGCCCCCCGTCATTGAGACCCTCGCCGAACTGGTGAGGATCAACAGCGTGAATGCCTTCTACGAAGGGGGGCCTGGCGAGGCGAATGTCGCCAAGTGGATCGAGTCGTTTTTCGCCAGCCGCGGCATCGAAACCACCCGGCAGGAGGTTTTTCCCAACCGCTGGAACGTCCTCGCCCACCTGCCCGGCCAGTGCTCGGAGCGTCGACTTGTGCTCGAAGCCCACATGGACACAGTGTC
>CAXBNA010000137.1:0-17435 GCA_963976915.1 uncultured Verrucomicrobiales bacterium | reverse complement strand
GCCCCCTTCAAAGCCATGTTCCGCATCCCAGGCGTTCCCGGAAAAGATTTGTGCGACTCGAAACTCGGAGTCAGCCGTCGCGACATCATGCGCATCGGCGGTGCCTCCATGCTCGGCCTCACGCTGAACAACATGTTCCGCGCCCAGACCGCGTCCGCCGCCTCGGCCAGCGTGGGGCGTCCCGGTTGGGGAAAAGCCAAGCACGTTTTGATGATCTACCTCCAGGGTGGTCCGAGCCACCTCGACCTCTGGGACCCCAAGGAGAATGTGCCCGACAACGTCCGCTCCCAGTTCGGCACCATCCCCACCAAGATCCCCGGCGTCCATTTCACCGAGATCCTGCCCAAGCTCGCCAAGGTGAACGACAAGTTCACCACCATTCGGAGCATGAGCTACACGCCGAACGGGCTGTTCAACCACACGGCCGCCATTTACCAGATCATGACCGGCTACACGACCGACAAGGTCAGCCCCTCCGGCCAGCTCGAGCCACCCAGCCCGAAGGATTTCCCGAACTTCGGCAGCAACATCATCCGCCTCAAGCCCACGGATGAGCCCATGCTCCCCTTCGTGATGATGCCGCGTCCGCTGCAGGAATCCAACGTCGTCGGCAAGGGCGGCACCGCCGGCTTCCTCGGCAAGGCCTACGATCCCTACACCCTCTACCCGGACGGGGACGACATGGACATGGGCAAGATGGACAACATCCGCATCGATGACCTCCAGCTCCGTCCCGATCTCTTCAGCCTCCGCCTCAATCGCCGCGCCAAGCTGCGCGAGGCCATCAGCGGCCAGATGCCCGCCCTCGAAGCGGCGGTGAAAAACATGAGCCTCGACAGCTACTACGATCAGGCCCTCAACCTCATCGCCAGTGGCCGCGCGCGCGACGCCTTCGCCCTCGAGCGTGAGCCCACCCAGCTTCGCGACCGCTACGGTCGCAACACCTTTGGCCAAAGCTGCCTCCTCGCCCGCCGCCTCCTCGAGGCCGGTACCCGCGTCGTCGAAGTCGTGTGGCCGAAGGTCGCCAACTCCGACAACCACAGTTGGGACCACCATGTCGGCCTCAGCAAGCGCATGAAGGACCAGTCCGGCCCCATGCTCGACCAGGGCCTCTCCGCCCTCTTCGACGACCTCGATTCCTCCGGCCTCCTCGACGAAACCATCGTCGTCGCCCTCGGTGAGTTTGGCCGCAGCCCTGAAAAAGGCGTCTCCACCTCCGGCAACAACAACAGCGCCGACGGCCGCGATCACTGGCCGTACTGTTACACCGCCGTCGTTGGCGGTGCCGGCATCAAGCGCGGCTACGTCCACGGAAAATCCGACGCCACCGGCTCCGCCCCCGTCGAGAACCCGGTCCACCCCACCGAACTCCTCGCCACCATCTACCACGCCGTCGGCATCGACCCCGAGACCATCGTCTACAACCACCTCAACCAACCCCGCGAGTTGGTGAAGGCACATGCGGTGACGGAGTTGTTTAGTTAGGCTAGCCTCGGCCCAAGAAAAGGCACGGTAGAGAAGCGTTATCGCGCGTCCCGCTTCTCAGTATACTCTCTGATTGGGAAAGGGTTGGCGCACTCACCATGGACGTTTTTCCAATGGCAATCCGGCGTAGAAGTACGGGGATTTCACCCTGCCTTCTCCTAGCTACGGTGATCTTCTGTTCGGGTTGCGACCAGTCGTGGTCGCAATGGCGAAACAAAGCCCATTCAAGAACATCAGATTTGATCGAACTGCTGCCGATACGAGAGAATGGTGGAGCTTTCGAGGAGCTCCTCACTGTCCCCATGTCACCTGGGTTTGTATGGCTGGACGGCGCAGTGTTTGTGGGCGATGCGACCTTAGACATCCCGCAGCCGCTCTTGACTGTCCTTCCTCGGGAGAGTTTCGATGAATTTGTGTACCGGCGAGACGTAGTCGCTCGAGATGGGTTGGATCACCTGCTCGTCATTGGAAGCGATTCCAGCGGAGCAATGTATCTCTTTGGAACCAAGTCTTTGGCCTTCTATGTATTTTGGCATGATCCTGATGAGTTTGAATGGATCAGCGATCAACGTGACGAATTTTTGCAGTGGGTGGTGAGAGAACGATCTGACCACCTCAATGGGTGCCCGTGGGCGCTCTTCGGGAAGTTTGGCTACAATGTACCGCGTGGTCACTCGTCGAGGCACCAAGAACAGATCGCGCCAACCTCTGTATTTGAAAAGGCGAAGAGAGAGTTTGTATGGACTCGTGAGTACACCTCTCCCGATGGTTTTCAACTGCACAATTCTAAGTTGGGCTTGCACATGCGATTTCTGAGCAGCCACGGCGGCCTCGAACAATCATATGTCGAACTGCGGTTCGACCAGCATGTGTCGGTGACGATGGAGCGTCGAATCGAGGAGTTTTTGAGGTGGCTTCAGGATCAAGGTTTCCAGTCTCACTGAGCGAGTCTTTGTTGGTCCAATCAAGGTCCACTCTGTGGGGAAGCGCCAGTGTGCAACTCTCGACAAATGGGAAGCGGGTGAGTGTGCCAGTTTTGACAGAATGACCTATGGTGCGACGACGGACACGTGCATTTGAAGCCGGATCCACGCGTCACGCGGCTGAGATGATCTCGGGTGTGCGTTACTACTCCCCCGTTTCATGGGGTAGTCCGCTGGGCACATCTTAGTCCTGAAGGGTTCATCAAGAAGATCTTGCGGCGAGCTTCTAAGCCAAATACAAATATTGCAGTTGGTAGTCTGAAATAATCTGGAACCCGAAGAATCCCAAATGAAGCGGCGCATCTTGCTTTTCGCGGTCATGGTCGTGGCATCGTCACTGCAAGCCCAGTCGATGAATTGGGCATCCAACTTCACCCCGAACGGATGCAACGGAACCATTACCGCGATTGCCGAAGATGCAGACTTTGTTTATTACGCGGGCGCCTTTACGAGGTTCGGTCCAGTGGCGGCCAATTGCATCGCAAGGGTGGACAAGGTCAGAGGGAAAGTCTCGCCACTTGGCAGCGGTATCCCAAGCGGGATAACCAGCTTTATTAAGTGCATCGTGATCATTGGTAACGACGTCTATGTTGGGGGAGACTTTTCAACCGCGGGGGGTGTTTCCGTCTCGAACATTGCCAAATGGAATGGCGCGTATTGGTCGTCAGTGGGAGGCGGCGTCTATGGCGGAGTTGGACAGGTAAATGCCTTGAAGGCGGTGGGAACCGACCTGTATGTGGGAGGAAGGTTTACTTCCGCAGGCGACATCAGTGTCAATAACATCGCAAAGTGGAATGGAACATCGTGGTCGAGCGTTGGTGGTGGGGTTACGGATGGAACAAACACCTTGTACACCGGCGTCTATTGCCTTGAGGTCTTGGGTGGGAATGTTTACGCGGGTGGCGATTTCACGACCGCTGGAGGGTTGCCCACAAAGAATGTTGCGAAATGGGATGGCACATCTTGGACAGCTCTGGGGACAGGAATCAGCGGCACTGTCGAGTCCTTGTGTGGCAACGGAAGTGACCTGTATGCGGGTGGCTATTTCTCTGGGACTTCAGGAAAAAACGCCATCGCCAGATGGAATGGCACCGCGTGGTTCGCTTTGGGCACAGGCTTCGTGAACGGCCAGGTGCAGGCGATTGCCGTTCTCGAAGGTGAGGTGTATGCGGGTGGACGCACTTCAGTTGGGAAAATTGCGAAATGGAATGGCAGCACCTGGTTGCCACTTGGAAACGGGGTGCAGAGCGGCGACAACAGCACCAGTGCAGGCGTACGGGCATTGGCTGTTATTGATGGCGAACTGCATTGTGGAGGCTTGTTTGAAGTCGCTGGAGAGATTGGTGCCGGCGGTGTCGCCAAGTGGACGGGATCATCGTGGGTAACCGCGGTGCCCGGCATCACGGGTGATGGAATTCTCCAACCCGTTCGGTGCGTTCTTGATGCGGGTTCGGTGGTTTATGTGGCAGGTTCGTTCGTTTCCGCAGGAGGGACTCCCGCAAACCGGATCGCATGCTGGAACAAATCGACCCGGACGTGGTCGGCGCTGGGCAGCGGTCTGACGGACGAGGTTTATGCGCTGGCGATCGACGGGACCGATCTATATGCGGGCGGAAAGTTTCGAAGTGCTGGCGGTGTCTCAGCGGATCGAATCGCAAAGTGGGACGGTGTGTCATGGTCACCCCTCAGCTCGGGTCTAGACGGCACCGTTCAGGACATTGCTGTGATGGGCGGAAATGTTTTCGTGGGTGGTGGTTTTGCGTCTGCGGGTGGAGTGCCCGAGACAACCAGAATCGCCATGTGGGATGGCGTGGCTTGGGCCTCTGTGGGAAGTGGAATCACAGGAGGAACCGTCAACGCTCTGGCCACGGACGGCACCACACTCTATGCTGGCGGGTCATTCACGATGGCGGGCGGGGCCGCTGCCGCCCGTCTGGCCCAGTGGAATGGAAACGCATGGTCGGCGATGAACAATGGAATCAACAATGGTTCAGTGGATGCATTGACGGTGGGCGGCGGCAGTGTTTTTGCCGGCGGAACCTTCTCCACAGGTGGCGGCTCAGCGGTGAGTTACGTGGGCAGGTGGGATGGCATGAGTTGGGTTCCGTTGGGAATTGGGATGAATAGCTATGTCCGGGACCTCACGTTCGCCGGCTCTCAACTCTACGCATGCGGCAACTTCACCACTGCAGGGGGAGTCTCCGCCAAGGGTATCGCTGGATGGAACGGCGCTTCTTGGCAACCCTTGAGCTCTGGAGTTGAATCGTCTCCATATTCCATCGCTTCAGATGGAAATGAAGTTTACGTCGGCGGCACTTTTTCCACTGCTGGAGGAAAGGCGTCGGAGGGCTTCGCGATATACGGTCCTCAGCCAGAGATCGCGGTTGAATATCCCGTCGGCACGAACCTCATCGACGGATTTTCAACAGTGGTTCTCCCACCGGTTTCACCAGGATCGACTTCCAACACGACCTTTACGATTAAGAATTTAGGTGACCTTGCGCTGGTTGTCGCCGGGGTCACAATTAGCGGCGCGAATGCTTCTGAGTTCAGCATCACGGCGCCCCCATCTTCGCCCGTGGGCAGCGGTGGGGCGACCACCTTCACCGTTCAATTTTCTCCTGACAACGCCAATGCCAAAACGGCCCTCCTTCAGGTGGTCAGCAATGACTTGAATGAGGCCCCATTCGACATTTTGGTTTCCGTTCCCGGGTCCAACACGCCGCCGACCATCTCATCTCTGCCATCCCAGATGGTGGACGAAGATGTCGGAACATCGACCCTATCGCTTAGCGTGGCCGATCTGGAAACATCATCGCAGTTCCTGAGTGTAAGCGGCACCTCATCGAACGGTTCTTTGGTGCCGGCTTCGAACATTCTTTTGGGCGGTTCCGGCTCAAACCGAACGGTGAGGATCGTCCCTTCGGCCAACGCCAGTGGCAGTGCCACCATCACCCTCACCGTTCGGGATGGGGCGCTGCAGTCCTCCTCCTCTTTCCTTCTCAGCGTTGCCGCAATCAATGACCCGCCAACCATCACCGGTATTGCGGACATAGTGATCAATGAAGACACATCTACTAGCGCTCGCGCCTTCACCATTGGAGATGTCGAGACTTCGGCCACGTCGCTGACCGTCACCGGAACTTCGAGTGACACGAATTTGGTACCCATTGAAAACATTGTATTCGGTGGTTCTGGCTCAAACCGGAATGTCACAGTTACTCCCGCTCCCAACCAGTTTGGTGAGGCTGTGATCACGGTTTCCGTCTCAGATGGCGAGGCCACTTCTTCGACAGACTTTTTGCTCACGGTCAATCCGGTCAACGATGCGCCCACGATCTCCAGCATTGACGACCAAGTACTCGACGAGGACGCAAACACCGGGGCGTTGCCGTTCTCCATCGGAGATATGGAGACTGCGGCCGACTCGCTGATCGTTACGTTTGGCTCGAGCAATGTGGCTTTGGTGCCACTCTCAAGCCTCGTTCTGGGCGGCAACGGGAACTCCAGAACCCTCACCGTCTGGCCAGCGGCGAACATGAGCGGCGTCGCAATCATAAGCCTCACCGTGAGTGACGGCACCACAACGACGAGCAGTGGATTTGAACTGACCGTCAATGCAGTGAACGACGCCCCCACCCTCAACAACATTCCGAATCCAGCGCCGATTTCCGAGGACAGCGGGCAGCGAACGATGAATCTGAGCGGCATCAGTGCTGGTGGGGGCGAGACGCAGACGATTTCGGTTGTGGCCACCTCGAACAATCCTGCGCTCATCCCTAGTCCCATCGTCTCGTACTCCAGCCCGAGCACGGTCGGCTCCGTCTCCTACACGCCCGTGGCCAATATGAGCGGCACGGCCACTATCACTGTTACAGTGAATGACGGACAAGCAGTGAACCACACTATCGAACGAACTTTTGTAGTCAGCGTGAACGCGGTGAACGACCCGCCAAGATTTGATTACATCTCAAACCCCGCTGCCATCTCGGAGGACGCTGGCCTGCAAACGATCAGTTTGAGCGGTGTTAGCGCCGGACCTTTGGAGATGCAAGACCTTCTCGTCACGGCCACGTCCAGCAACACCAATCTCATTCCGCATCCCACTGTCAGTTACACCAGCCCAAACAGCGTTGGCACATTGACCTACACGCCGGTGCCGAATGCCTATGGCTCAGCCATCATCACTGTCACCGTGAACGACCAGCAGGCGTCCAGCAACACGTTCGTCCGCATCTTTTCGGTCACTGTAAATCCTGTGAATGACGAGCCCACCATCGGCAGCTTGGCTGACAGAAGTCTGGACGAAGACACATCCACAGGACCGATTGCTTTTGAGATTGGGGACGTCGATACGGCGGCATCGTCACTGATCGTCACCTGCAGCTCCGACAACACCACTCTTGTGCCAACCTCCAGCATCGTCTTGGGCGGCTCCTGGACCAATCGAACGGTGAGTATCGAACCAGCGACCAACCAATTCGGCACGACCACCATCACCATCATGGTCAGCGACGGCTTGCTCACAGTGAGTGGCAGTTTTCTTCTCACGGTGAACAGCATCAATGATGCACCCTCGATCACGAGTATCTCAGACCAAGTGATCACCTACAACACGCTGTCGGACACGCTTGTGCTCACTGTGGGTGATGTCGAAACCGACGCGACCTCGCTCATGCTCACGGGTTCATCTTCTGACCAGTCGCTACTTTCCGATGCAAGCGTTTTCCTGAGTGGAAGCGGAGCCGCACGCAGTGTCACGCTTGTGCCCAACTTTAATCAGACCGGAATCGCTACGGTGACGCTCACGGTGAGTGACGGAGATTTGAGCACGACGACATCCTTCATGCTCACAGTGAACGCACCCGAGATCGTAGTTGAGCAGCCCTTTGCCTCGGGCGTGGACAGTGGCGGCGCCAGGGACTTTGGCAATGTGCCTGTCGGTGGCAACGGCAGCCTCGTCTTCTACATTCGCAACACCAACGCGGCCGCACTGACGGGTCTCAGCCTCACGAAGGATGGTCCGGACGCAGCACAGTTTGTCATCGCCTCGTCGCCCGCGGCACCCGTAAATGGTCCCGGTGGAAACACAGCCTTCACCATCCAGTTCACACCAACATCGCCAGGCGGAAAGACATGTGAGCTCCACATCGCCAGCAACGACCCTGACGAGAATCCTTTTGACCTAACACTCACCGGCAATGGCACTGTCTCCCTGAGCAGCTGGCGTCAGACACATTTCGGCACTTCGAGCGGCAGCGGCATTGCAGAAGATTTAGCCGATCCTGATGAAGATGGCATATGCAACCTGATTGAGTACGCCTTTGGCCTGCATCCACGCCAGAACAGCGCCGGACAATTGCCTCAGGCCGTGCGAAGCGGAGATGATCTGGTTTACTCTTTTGCCGAGCCACCTGGTGTCACGGGCGTCAACTACAGTGCAGAGTGGACCGAGACGATGATGGTCGACAGTTGGACCAGTGTCGGCATCGCGCACACGGCCAACAATCGCCAGCACACCTTCACTCTGCCAGTAGGCAATTCGGAGCGTGCCTTCGTGCGATTGAAAATTCTCGTGCCGTGAGCCAGGTGATAAAAGGTTTGACGTCCCGCTTCTTGCTGAGAAGTCACGAGAGTGTCAGTAGATGGTCGCTCACAGATTCGTGATCCGAGCGCGCCCCCCGTTACTATCCTTGAAGAGCGATCTCGAAGATAGAAATGAGCTCTTGCGTGGACTCCACGCGACTTGTCGCTCGCAATGGGATTTCCCAACGGCCGACTGGCACGGCCCTTGCGGCACTTCTGCCGTAAGCTATTCCTGCGTCTCATGTTTCCCACGCCCCCATCCATCCATTTTCTTGTCATCGGGGCGTTTGTGTCGCTCAGCTTCCTCATTCCCTCGGCCTTTGGAGACGTCCTTTTCGTACGTTCGGACAATTCAGGCGCCAACTTCGGGACCAGCTGGGCGCAGGCCTTCCGAGAGGTTCAGAACGCCATCAATGCCGCCCAACCCGGGGATGAGATCTGGGTCAAGGCTGGCACCTACTACCCCGACAGGGGAACCGGCCAGAACAACGACGACCGCTTCTCGACCTTCACCCTCAAGAACGGAGTCGCCATCTACGGTGGCTTCGACGGCGTTAGCAACGACTTCGCCGACCGTGACCCGGCCACCAATGTGACCATCCTCAGCGGCGATATCGACAACACCCCAGCCGACAACTCGGGCAATGCCTACAACGTGGTCACCGGATCCGGGCGGCTGTCGACGGCTGTCTTGGACGGCTTCACCATCACCGGCGGCAACGCGGACATCATCACCTTTCCCACCAACGTTGGGGGAGGACTGACCTGCCATCCGAATGGCGCGCCGACGATCCGCAACTGCATCTTCGACGACAACTACTCGGTCAACCTCGGTGGCGGGGTCTATCTTTCGTGGACTCCAGGTGATCCGTCCCCAACTTTCACCGACTGTGTCTTTTCCAACAATAGCGCGCGCAGCGGTGGCGGCATTTTCAATCGCTCCGTCGGGGCGGCCTTTGTGCGTTGTTCCTTCGAGGACAACGAATCGGTCAACGACGGGGCCGGGATCTACAACCAAGACACTGGCTCGACCTTCACCGACTGCTCTTTCACCACCAACACTGCTGGCCGCCAGGCAGGGGCTGTCTTCAATGAGGACTCCACGCCGGATTTCAATGGCTGCAGCTTCACCTCCAACACCGCCGTGGAAAACGGTGGTGCGATGTTCAACTCACTGGCCGACCCGACACTGACCGACTGCGACTTCGATCAGAACTCCACCAAGAATGGGGGTGGCATTTACAACACCGGTTCTTCGCCTGACCTGCTGCGTTGCACCTTCACCAGCAACATGGCCACCTTCAGTGGAGGCGGAGTGTTCGGGAAGGTCGACTTCAAAACGGCGACAGACATCCCTTCGAACGTCGAATACGAGGACTGCACCTTCACCGGCAATCAAGCCAACCGCGGCGGAGCGGTCTCCAACAGCGGCTTCGAAACGGTTTTCGCCACTCCGGTCATCACCGACTGCACCTTCACCGGCAACGTGGCTGGTTTCACCGGCGGGGCGGTGGATCACAGCTACACCGAAACCCAGATCACGGGCAGCACCGTCTCGATGAACAGCACCACCGGAAACAGCGGAGGGGCCTTCGCAGTCTTCCGTGGAGGAGTCTCCACAGTGACCGACTGCTCCTTCACCGAAAACGATGCGGTTGGCGCCGGAGGCGGAATCTACGTCAACATCGGCGGCCTGACGGTCACCGACTGTGATTTCACCTCGAACTTCAGCGGCAACAGCGGCGGCGGCATCAGTTTCAACCCCGTTGATTCCCTCAACCCCGGCACACTGCCCTTGCAGCTGGTCAACTCGGACTTCACCGGCAACATCGCCACGAGCGCTGGCGGCTTGGAAATCCGGGGGGAAAACACGGACACACCCCAGATCAGCCGCTGTACCTTTGTCGGCAACCATGCCACCTCGGCCAGCTTTTCGCGAGGCGGAGGATGTTCCGTTACGAGCTCCTCGCCCGACTTTTCCAACTGCCTCTTTTCAGGCAATGCCGCCTCCAGCCGGGGAAGCGCGATCTATGCCAGTGATTGCGCCTCGGATCTCATCAACTGCACGATCAGTGGCGGTCGGAGCGAGGACGGCGGGGCCATCGACCTGAGCGGCGGCACCATGTCGCTCATCAACACGATCATCTTCAACAATGCGACCCGTGAAGGCAACACGATGGACCCAGACAGCAGCCTGGTGCGCGGGAATTCCGCCGTCGCCAGCTTCTCGCACTCGCTCTTGGCCAACTACTCCAAGGTGACACTCGACGCTGCCCCCGGCAGTGGCTCGAACTTGGACCCGGCGGACCCGCTCTTCGTCATACCGGTCGACCCGGCGGCATCCCCGACCACCAGCGGGAATCTCAATCTCTCCGGGGCTTCGGTCGCCATCGACGTCGGGGACAACACGGCCACGGGGGCTTCCCTCGACGTGGCAGACAACCCAAGGGTCTTCAACAGCATCATCGATCTAGGTGCGTTCGAGAATCAAGGTCCCGATCCTTTTGAGGAAGACTTGGATGGCGACGGCACCGATGGCGGGGTCGAACTCGCGATCGGAACCAACCCGGATCTGTCTGACCGCGAGGATCCGCGTCACCTGCGGGCACTTTCTGGATCCGCCCGGCAGTTCACCTTCGGCTACGATGCCTCGACTGCGGCCACCATCACCCTGGAACTGCGACGCTCGACCGATTTGGTGGACTTCGACGTCGTCATTGCCTCCTCCGACCTCGGCTTTCCCACTCCGGATGGAAGCGGAATCATCACCATCACCGACCCATCCCCCCCGGCTGGCAGGGCCTTTTACCGGCTCGTCGTGACAAGGAAATAGAAAAGACGAACGACCTTTGCCAAGGATGGACCCTGCCTGGCGTGAAAGGGGGAAGCGGGTCAATGTGCAAATCTTGACGGACCAGTGACCCCGAGTTGCACTCGGAGTCATCGCACGAAGCTTTCGCAATGAGTCTTCGGAATCACTTCACCAAGTCATGGCGCGCGCCGGGAAACCCTCTTTCCCCGTCGGTCACGCGGTGGTAGCCTGATGCCGTTCTCAGCGGGCTATGGCTATGAAAGCATTCGGACTCATCGGCGGCATCTCATGGCGATCCACCATGAACTACTACGAGCGGATCAATGAGACGATCAACGGGTTGCGGAGCGACAACACCAACCCGTTTCTCAACCTGATCAGCCTCAACCAGCGGGAGATTCACGACTTGCAGCGAGCGGGCGATTGGACGCAAATCGCAGCCATCTTCACCGAGGCCGCCCTCAAACTCGCCCGGAGTGGTGTCGAGGGAATCGCGTTCTGCGCGAACACTCCCCACAAGATCTATTGGGAGGTTCAATCGCGGCTCGATATCCCGATTCTCCACATTGGCGACGCCATCGCCATCGAGGCAAGCCAGCAACAATGGACGCGGCTGGGGCTGATCGGCACCCGATTCACCATGAGCGAGCCTTTTCTGCGAGACCGACTTGCTGAAAAGGGATTGGAAGTCCTCGTTCCCTCCAGCGCCGTTCAGGCGGAGATGCAGACCCGAATTTACGATGAACTTTCGACCGGGAACTTTGATTCGTCCCAGCAAACGCATGCGCTGGAGGTGATTCACTCGCTGGTCGATGCCGGGGTCGATGCGGTGATTCTCGGCTGCACCGAGTTCCCGCTCCTGCTGCGGGAGTGCGCCTGCGACATGCCGCTGATCGACACCATCCGGGTCCATTGCGATCAAATCGTTCGATTCATCACGGAAGCGCCCCTCGAAGCAGGGCTCTCAGAGCCGGAGCCGGAAGCGGGTCCGCACAAGTCTTGACCATTTCCTGACGCCGGTGCGGAGGCGTTGCCTCGCCAATCGGACGCTGCGAATGCCGGTCGAAGTCCATTTTGAGAAACTTATGGCAGGTTTCTGAAAATATTGGGGTTGCATTTTTTGGGACAACCCTCAAAGTCATATTAACTGTTAATTTCTCCTTATTATGAGCGAACACAAATCAACTGCCGATTCTGAAACGCCTTCGCTCATTCTCCCTCCTGAAGAGCCGAGAAAGGGTGTGCCGAGAGGGCTGTTTCTGATGGTGGTCGGGCTATTGCTCGGGGCCACTTGGTATGGCTACAAGACCGATCTCCGGGTTGCCGCAGGCCAAGCGGACTTGAAAGCGTCTCAGCAAGCCATGTTGAAGCTGCAAACCGACTCCGACGCGACCATTCAGGGGCTGACCACCGAATTCACCCGTGCCTGGCAGCAGATTGAAAAACTGTCCAAGCAACAAGCTGAGACTGCGGCCTCACTAAATGACACGCAAAAATCTCTGGCGACCACGCTCAAGGAGCTGGATTCGACCCAGAATCGGGTGGTGAAGCTGGATGGGGAGCTGGCGGATCTGCAACAAGTTCGTGCAGGTCTCGAAAAGGACCTTTCTGAAACCCAGCAAACGGTCGTTGCCAAGCAAAAGCAGATTGAACAGGTGACGAAGGAGAAGCAGGCCACCCAAGCACAACTGACTCAGGCTGAACAAACCATCGCCAAGCGGGATGAGCAGATTGCCAGCGTGAGCAAAGCTAAGGCGACGCTGGAAGGACAGCTCGGCGATTCAAAGCAGACGATCCGTTCCAAGGAAACGGAGATCGCGGGTCTGCTGAAGATTCAAACGGCGATTGCGGGTGAGAAGCAGGCGCTCGAAGCCAAACTGTTCAAGGCGCAGGAGACGATTGTTTCACGCGACAACGAACTCGCCAGCGTGAGCAAGGCCAAGGCGACGGTGGAAAAGCAACTCGCCGACGCGAAACAGTCGATTGGGTCTAAGGAAAAGGAAATCGCCAGCCTGACGGAGAAGCAGGCGGCCACGGCGGCTGAACTGGCCGCCACGAAAAAAGATTTGGGGGCGACCCAGCAAGATCTTGCCACCACGTCTCAGCAGAAGGCGGCGATTGAGAAGGCCGCAGCGGGAGTCCGTGTGACCTTGGTGCAAACCGAGAAAGAGCGTGCCGACTTTGCCCAGAAGGCCGCCACCTTGGCCGAGATGGTTCAGACCTCCGAGAAAGTTCGTAAGTCCGCCGAAGCCAACGTTTTGCGACAGCGCGAAATGATTGAAAAGCAGGACAAAGGGTTGGCGGACTTGGAAGCCGCTCGGAAATCATTGACCCAGGAACTGGCGGCGGCTCACCAAGAAGCGATGGACAAGGCTGACCAAGTGGTGGCCGACAAGGAAGCCGTGGTCGAAACGCTGCGCAAAATGTCCGAGGACCGTCTCACAGCTCTGAGTGCCCAGTTGGAGGCCGCCCAATCCGCCGCCGTCGAGGAGTTGCAACGGGCCACCGCCGCCGTTGAAGCAGCGCGCGTCGAGGCCCACGCCTTGCAGACTCCGGCGGGAAGCCCTGCGGGTGCCAAGCAGGTGAACAACGCTGATCCAGCACCGTTGGAAGGCCGCAAGACCTCGGCCAAGCGGTCTCTGGTTGCGAACGACCAAGCCCTCTAGGGGACCCATTGGAGGCCGTCTTTTTCAAGCCTTTGGCCTCCCCCTCGCTCGTTATCCCCGAGCTGCTTCTCCGATCCACCGGATCAAGTCCCGGCAGGCGGGAGACATCCGACCGCGCTGACGCAGAAGGGTGAACTCCCAAGTCGCAAATCGATCTGACACGGGAACCAGTGCGATACCGGGAGGTGGCGTCAGTTCCAGGTAGTCCGGAAGCAGGCTAACGCCGCGTTCGCCCACGACCCGGGCAAAGGTCTCGCCCACCGTCTCCGTCTCACCCAGCCACTGCGGGCGAAACCCGGCTTCGCGGCTTAGCTGCGCGATCCATCGCTTGCGACCGGGGACGACGGTTTCTGACGGTACGATGAACCTTTCTCCCTTCAACTGCGCGAGGCCAATCGTGCCCTGACCGGCCAGCGGATGGTTGGAGGGCAGGACCGCTCGCACTCCGAGCTTGGTGACCCGATGCTGATAAAACTCCTCTCCCAGAGAGGCTCCCTCCTGGCCGATGAGTGCCAAATCCAAGCCACCCTGGCGCAACGCCGTCAACTGCTCCTGCGGGGTCTGGTCGAACAACCAAAGCTTGATCTCGGGATACGCTTCCTGAAAACGTCCCAGCACCGGCGTAAGGTAGCGCGCTGCTGCCAGCCCGAGGTAGCCGATCCGCAATTGCGACTGGCGACCCTGAGCGTGCGCCAGAATCTCCGCCCAAGCCAAGTCGTAGGCGCGTATGACTGGCAGCATTTTTTCCCGCAATCGATGGCCGAGATCGGTCGGCCGCACGCCGCCCGTGCCGCGCTCGAACAAGGGTCCGCCAGCCTCCTGCTCCAGGGATTGCAATTGCCGGGTCAGGGTGGGCTGCGAAACCCCGAGCCTCGCGGCGGCACGGTTCAGGCTGCCTTCCTCCATGACGACGAAAACGGATCGGATGCGCTCCAGCATGATGGCCGAGACGATACGGGAAACGCATAACCGAGGCAACATCCCGGTATTGGCCAACCGGGAATCGGGGAGGGAACCTGGAACATGCAAACCCAAACCCAAAACCAAACGATGAAACATCCCACCCAGCAACTTCGCCATCCTGCCACCGTTGGAAACCCGGAGCCCTTTCAATGGAGTGCCTCTCTGGACGACCTTCAGCGCGAGCCCACCGTCCTCCACCGCCAGGACTGGGCATTCCACGACTCACTCTGGCGGGGTCTGTTTGAAGGCCGAACTGTCGACACCGGGATCACCGTTCTATTCTACGCCACCGAGGAAGTCGGCGTCGGTCCGATGTGGCACGTTCATCCCTACGACGAGATTTTCATTGTGCGCACCGGCCGTGCACTCTTCACCGTCGGTGACAAAAAGATCGAAGCCGAATCGGGCGATATCCTTGTGGGACCGGCGAATGTGCCCCACAAGTATCACAACCTTGGACCCGGATTGCTCGAAAGCATCGACATCCACCTCACGGATCACTGGATCCAGAACGATTTGGAAGATCCCGAACTGCCATGAAGAAAGTCTGCATCATTGGTGCCTCCGGAAAGCTCGGCCAGTATCTCGTTCAGCACGCCCTGGATCGCGGGTATGAAGTCGTCGGCGTCTGTCGTGAACAAAGCGTCTCCAAACTCGACCGCTTCAAGGAGCGCATCACCCTTTTTACCGGACCGACCAATGACCGCGATGTCATTCGCCAGGCGGTGGCCGGATGTGATGGCGTGCTCACCGTGCTCGTGCCCTGGGGCGTCCAGCAGTACGCGACTGGTACGGCTCAGGCCGTGCTCGACTTCTCGCCACCCGGCGCTCGGCTGATTTTTTCCTGCGGCTGGCACATCACCCGCGATGGCCAGGATGTTTACACCTGGAAGCTCCGGGCCGTCGTCAGAGTGTTCGGTGCCATTGCGAAGGTCCTCCGCTTCGCCGATCTCGACGATCAAGTCGAAGCCTGCCGTCGCATCTTCGCCAGCGCCTCCCGTTGGACCGTCGTCCGTGGCAGCGATCTCGAAGAAGGCGAAAGCCAGGGCCTCCCGGTCTGGGCCCGGCACGTCGGCGATCCGATCCTCGCCCGGAACCTCACCCGTCGCATCGACTTCGCCCTGTTCATGGTCGAAGCCCTCACCAACGACGAGCTCATTCAGGAAGCGCCCGCCATTGTCGGACGCGGACACACCGCCGCCCATCGGCCCGGCAGAAAGAGTTCCATGGCATCAACGAGCCGGAACGTAATCTGACCTCGCGGCCCTCCGATCCTGGAAAGGTTGTACGGCTCCGATTCGTTGGTCTCCGCTGCCGGTTCAGCACCAACCACGAATCCCCGACTCATGCGTCTGAAACACTTCCTTTTCGCCCTGTGGGTGAGTCCTGTCATCGCGTGGGCGGCTGAGCCGCCGGTCCGTGTGGCCGTATTCGAGGGCGATGGCGTGGGTGCGAGTTTTGCGCAGCTGATCGCTGCGCTGAAGGAGGATGGTACGCGGACGTTCGATGTTACTCGCATCCGCCCGGAGGAGATTCAAGGCGGCAAGCTGGCCGGCTACGACGTGCTGATTCATCCCGGTGGCAGTGGCGGGAAGCAAGGGAAAGCCCTCGGCGAAAGTGGGCGCAAGGCCGTCCGGGAGTTCGTTCGAGGCGGCGGAGGCTACCTTGGCGTCTGCGCCGGTGCCTACCTCGCCACCAATGACTATGACTGGTCCCTGAACCTGATCGACGCCAAGGTGGTGGACCGACGCCATTGGGCACGGGGAGTGGGCCTTGTGAAGCTCGAGCTATCCCCGACTGGGAGATCCTTCTTCGGCAACCACGGGTCGGAGATGGAAGTCCACTACGCCCAGGGTCCGCTGTTGGGTCGGCCGGAGTGGGACGATCCCGAAGTGCCCGATTATGAAAGCCTCGCGATCTACTCGAGCGAGATTGCCCTGAAAGGCGCCCCCGAAGGGGTGATGGCCAGAACTTCCGCGGCCGTGCGTTGTGAGTTCGGAAAGGGCCGTGTCTTTTGCTTCAGTCCGCACCCCGAACTGACGGACGGCCTCCACCACTTGATCCCGTTGGTGGTCACGTGGACCGCCGGGAAGGATTGAGGATCCGCAGGGCTTGACCTTGAATCGAAGTCGGCGGGTCTTGCCCGTGGGGGATTCATTTTTGCCGGAAGGGCCATTGGCCAGGATCCGAGCACTCAGCTCGGCGAAGCGTGATGGCTACATGCCAAGCGCCCGCTTCAGGACATTCGTGGTGATTCGCTGAACGCGCTCGTCGGGGCCGTGCGGTCGGGACCAGTGGCTCCAGGGGAGCATGTGGCCGGGGGGTGAGCTGAGGGCTTGGCTCCAGAAAATGGTGCTGGCGTTGAAGATGAAATTTCCTTTGGGGCCGGGAAAGAGGACGGACTGCCACTGTTGAGGGTTGGTGCCACCTTGCCAGGCAGTGCCGCTGGCCACGATCTCGAGGCCGTCGATGTCCTGCGGTGGATCGCCGTGGTACTCCCAACCGATGAGGCCGGGGATGGAGTCGCCCGCTTTCATGCCGGTGCCTTCGAAGATCCAGTGGTCCGGCTTTCGGCAGGTCCAATCGCCGCCACCGTTGACGGGCTCGATGTTGCGCACGCCCATGAGGTAGCCTTCATCGGGTCCGCGATGGGGAAACGGGCCGTGCTTCTCCTCGCGGTGGACGGCGTAGGTGTAGTCGCCGCCGTAAGGGCCGCCGCGAAAGATCCGTCGATTCGGAGAGCCGCTGCCGCTTTCGGAAAAGGGGGTGACCCAGCAGACGGAGTTGCCGGAGAGGAAAAGCAGGTTCACTCCCGAATCGCGCAACGTCTCGACGCTTCGGTACTGACGGATGTCCCAGTACTCGTCATGGCCGGAACTGATGAAGGCCTTGCACTTTAGGGCGCGGTCAGGCGTGAGCATGTCGCTGTTGGAGCAGTAA